>CAXUEB010000189.1:7123-10650 GCA_964249775.1 uncultured Spirosoma sp. | reverse complement strand
GGTATGGTCTACCAGCAGCCACTGGCCGTACCAAAGGCCAGAACGGTTTCGTTAGCAGTACGAGTAAACAACGAACTTTTCAACGAATGAACCGTAAACTGCTTTTGTGGGCGGGTTTGCTGATCGGCGCGACCGGTTTTGTAGCCTGTCAAGAAACCGAGACCAGTCCAGTCGCCAGCATCAACCCACCCACCAGTACGACGACCGCAACCGGGACGCCGGCCGTCAGCACAACGACGACCACTACCGGAACGCCTACCCTCCGCACGCAGACTCTGCTAACGGGCTACGAGGTGATCTGGGGCATGGACTTTCTGCCCAACGGCGATTTGCTCTTCACCGAAAAACGCGGGCGCATCTACCGCTACTCGAACGGCACCACCACCGAACTAACCGGCCTGCCGACCGACATCAACACGGGCGGACAAGGTGGATTACTGGATTTGCGGGTGCATCCGAACTACACCGCCAACGGCTGGGTGTATGCTTCGTATGCGGGTTTATCAGCGGGAACGACGGCCGGTTTACTGAACTTGATTCGGTTTAAGATCGACGGTAATCGGCTGGCCAACGTCGAGAACATCCTTAAAACGCCAGCCACCAACACCTCGCGAAACCACTACGGCAGCCGCATCGAGTTCGACCAGGCTGGTCTGCTGTACCTAAGCGTGGGCGAAGGCGGTCCGAGCAGCTACGGCGGGGCGTCGTCGCCCAACCAAAACGCCCAAAATGTCAGCCACGGGTGGGGCAAAGTACACCGCATGACCGACGCGGGCGGGGTGCCGGCCGACAATCCGGTCCTGCCGGGCAACACCGCCCCCACGACGCTGTACTCCTACGGCCACCGCAACCCGCAGGGTTTGGTGCTGAACCCGTTCACGAACGAGTTGTGGGAAACCGAACACGGCCCGCGCGGGGGTGACGAGATCAACATTATTCAAAAGGGTGCCAACTACGGCTGGCCGTTGGTCTCCCACGGCGTCAATTACGATGGTACGACCATCTCGGCCAGCCCCACCCGCGAAGGCATCCAAGCGCCCATCTACACGTGGACGCCCTCGATCGGCACCAGCGGGCTGGCGTTCCTGACCAGCGACAAGTTTAGGAGCTGGAAAGGTAGTCTGATGACCGGCTCACTGGCGAGGACCTACTTGAGTCGTCTGGAAATCAGCAACAACCGGGTTGTGGGCGAAACCAAACTGCTGGAAGGGCAAGGGCGCGTGCGCAACGTCAAGCAGGGGCCGGACGGCAGTCTGTACGTCTCGCTGGAAGCACCGGGGCGGATTTTGCGGTTGATTCCTGAATAAAGACCGACAACGTTAACGCATCATCAACGGGTTAATCCGTAACCCCGCGGCTCACCGGCCGCGGGGTGATTTGTTTCGGCTGATTGCTTACTTCTGTCAGTTCTCGCAAATCGCGGTAGATCACGTTGTTTTTCCAGAACAACTGCGTCACCATCGAAACGTGTTTCTTGCCCCGCAGCATCCGGTACTGACTGTTGGCACCCGCGGCCAGTAACTTCTCGTGGAACGCTTTCGTGCCCGCGATGATGCTCGGGTACGTGCGCTCGCCGGTATAGAGCCGCATGGGTGGCAGCCCCGGACGCACTTTGAACAAGGGCGACGCCGACCGCCAGCCTTCGGGATCGTTGCCGAACGACGCCAGATATTGCCGGTCGGTAGCATACTTCATTTCCCGCAGGTAATCGTACATGTTAATGCCCGCCGGGTCGTCCAGAATGGCTCCCTTAACCGGATTGTCGGCCAAACCCAGTTTGGTAAACAGCGCGTTGTCCGTCGCCAGCAGAGCGGCCAGCCCGCCCCCGGCCGAGTGGCCCATGACGTAAAGCTGGTTGGGGTCACCACCGTACTCGGCGATGTGTTTATGCGTCCAAAGCACGGCGCGGGCGCAGTCATCGGCCATAGCGGGCACCTGCACGGCGGGTGCAAGCCGGTAGTTGATGATAACGGCGACCATGCCTTGCTTGGCCAGCCGTCGCCCGATAAACCAGTACATATCTTTCTTGCCGCTGGTCCAGTTGCCGCCGTGGATAAACACGACAACCGGCCGCCCCGTGGCCGACTGCCGCCGTGGGCTGTACACGTCGAGCAAGTGGCGTTGCGGGTCCGCGTTCGGGGTGTTGGCTACGTAGGCAATGTCTTTAGTACGTCGGCTGGGCCGGGCAACCGTGTTGCCGACCAGAAACAAAACGAGAACCGTAAGCAAAACGGCCGGGATAAATCCCAATGAATGGAGAGAAAGCATGAATAAAGCGCGTTGATTCGGCCCGTTCCACCAGCCATTCTGCGCTTGGAACCACGGGCCTTTTACTAAACAAGTACGCAGGCCGAACGATTCAGGATTTGGCCCAAAAGATTAGGCAACTTGGTTATCTTTACGGACAACCCTCGACAACCGCCAATCCATGCGCCTTCTCTACTCCTTAACTTTGCTGGCCGGTCTGCTGCTGGCCGGTCGGATCTGCGCCCAGCCCGCGTCCGACCTGTACCGTCAGACGAGCGATGTGCACCATTTGCTGACCCAGTACGAAGCCGACCGGGGCAGCCTGAGCCGCTTCTACGTCGTCACCAACGCGCCCGAACGCCGGGAGCGGATGCAGCAGTTTTATACCGATTACCTAAGCCAATTGGCCCGGCTGAACTTCGACCGGATGCCGACCGACAGCCGGGTCGATTACCTGCTGCTCCGGCGCAATCTGGAAGAAGAACTCCGCGACCTCGACGACGAGGCCCGCGAGGTAACGCAGATTAGGCCGTGGTTTCCGTTCGCCGACCAGATTTACACCGTCGAAAAGCAGCGCCGGCGCGGAGCCGTGCTCAACGCCGAGCAGTTGGCCGCCGACTTAGAGCAAATTGGCGACCAGATTACCCAGGCCCGCCGGGTGGTTACGACCGCCGACAAAGCCGGCAAGCTCGACCCGGCTCTGATTCGGCGGGCGGCCGGCACCGTGCGGGGCCTACGCAGTGCCCTGACCAGTGTCTTTACGTTCTACAAGGGTTACGACCCGCTCTTTAGCTGGTGGGTCCCCAAGCCTTACGAGCGCGTCGACAGTTTGTTACGGGGCTACGGTACGTTTTTCGAGCGGAAAGCGCGCGGCACCACCGACAGCAGCGGCATCGCGGGCGTTCCAATCGGGCGCGAGGAGTTGATTCGGTAGTTGCGGTTTGAATTCATTCCTTACTCGCCCGAAGAACTCGTCGACATCGCCAACCGCGAATTTGCCTGGTGCGACCGCGAACTGCTCCGGGCTTCGCGCGACATGGGCTTCGGCGACAACTGGAAAGCCGCCCAGGAAAAGGTCAAGAACACGGCCGTGCCGGTGGGCCGTCAGCCCGAAATGATTCTCAGGCTGTACAACGAATCCATCGCGTTTTTGAAAGCCAAGGACTTGGTGACGATTCCGCCGATCGCCGAAGAAACGTGGCGCATGAACATGATGTCGCCCGAACGCCAGTTGGTCAGCCCGTTTTTTTTGGGCGGGGAGCAGCTCCTCATCTCCTACC
>CAXUEB010000189.1:5666-7113 GCA_964249775.1 uncultured Spirosoma sp. | reverse complement strand
TCTCCTACCCCACCGACGACATGGCCCACGCCGACAAGCTGATGAGTATGCGCGGCAACAACCCGCATTTTTCCCGCTCGACGGTGCACCACGAACTGATCGCCGGCCATCACCTGCAAGGGTTCATGAATGGACGTTACAAAACGTACCGGGACTTCCGAACGCCGTTCTGGACCGAAGGCTGGGCGCTGTACTGGGAGATGATTCTGTGGGACCTGAACTTCCCGCAGTCGCCCGAAGACCGCATCGGCATGTTGTTCTGGCGGATGCACCGCTGCGCCCGGATTATCTTCTCGCTTAATTACCACCTCGGCAAGTGGACACCCCAGCAGTGCATCGACTTTCTGGTCGACCGCGTCGGGCACGAGCGGGCCAACGCCGAGGGCGAAGTGCGCCGGTCGTTTATCGGCACTTACCCACCGCTTTATCAATTGGCGTACATGACGGGTGGCTTTCAGTTCCTGGCCCTCAAGCGCGAATTGGTCGACGGCGGCAAGATGAGCTACAAACAATTCCACGACGCAGTGCTGCAACTCAACGCCATGCCCGTGGAGATGATCCGGGCCACCCTGACGGATCAAAAACTACCCAAAGATTTCGCGACGACCTGGCGGTTTTATGACCTGGACCGTAAAGCGAAATAACGCTACCTCGTGCTACGTCGTGTGCTTATTCTCGGCCCCGCTACCCGCATCCGGCCAAACTAAGACGGCTGTCGTCGAAAGCGGTACTGGTGGATACGACTCATTACCAGTTGGTTCGGATCGATGCCTTGGCTAATGGCGTTTCTTCCTCGCCCAGCAATAGCGTAAAACAACCTCGCCTGGCGTTTCCCCCGATCATGCGGGGCAGTAGCTGCCCGCTAAACACAATGCCTCGCTGAGCCGTGCCCAATACGTGGAAATAGATCGCATAGATGGCCAGGGGTTAAACGCACTACGATTAAAGCGATCCGTGAATTTTTAGCGAAATAAGATGCATTCCCAGAATGACTATCTGTCTTGGCTGATTTGCCTGCTGGTACTGACCCTGAGTACCGGTCGGGCGTCAGGGCAGACCAACGCAAAGCCGGATACCCTGTTTAACCAACCGTACGTCGACGTTGACGAATGGCGGGACAAGCCGGTGCGCCATCGGTACGTGCATGGCGGCTTCAAAGGCACCAACACCCGCTTTTTGGTGTATGTCCCGCCGAAAGAGCAGTACCAAGGTTTGATAGGACACAGACGTAAAAAAGCCTGGTCGCGCGACCAGGCTTTACGTTTGTTGATGAACAGATAAAAACCAAACCGGGGGCACAATGCAGAGACCACGCCCCCGGTTCGGCCAGCAAAAAATCTACGAATTCTTGGCCATTACGGGCAGGTCTTCCAGTTGGGCGTAGCTGAGTTTCCAGGTGCCGTCGTCGCCTTTTTTCCAGAGCAAGACGAAGTTGCCTTCGCCGTAG
>CAXUEB010000189.1:0-5656 GCA_964249775.1 uncultured Spirosoma sp. | reverse complement strand
CCGGCAGCACGTCGACCGAAAACGTCCCGGCTTCGTAGGCCGTGCGGCTGTCGACGGCCGAGCTAACGACGTTCGTTTTCAGATCACTAAGCGTAGGGGCCGTCTCCTGAACCCACCGCTTGGCCACTTCGGATTTACCCCGGAAGTGCGTGCTGCCCTGCAAGAATTGTACGTCGTCGGCTAAGAACGAAACCACTTTGTCGGAATTCTTTTCGTTCCAAGCGGCAATAAACTGTCGGTTGAGGTCCTGCACGGTAGCCGTCTCGTTGGCTGGTGAGCAGGCCGCGAACAGAACCGACAGACATAAGAAACTGATGATGGCTTTCATGGCATGTGGTGTTTACAGGTTGTTGAGTATGCTAAAGGTCTGCACTTACCGACTTACCAGCTTTTGTGCCGGTATTCAGACGCACCGTAGGGAGCCGTCGGGTCGCCGTAGGATTCGTTGACCAAGAACCCACCGGGCAACACGTAAGGCACGGGAGCCGTGTTCGCGGCCAGCAAACTCGCCGGAGCCGGAGCGCCTGACTGCGTTGCCTTGGCCCGGTTCGTCGGCGCAGTTCCGGCTACCGAGTACGTCCGGTTCAGGCTGCCGCTCGCCAGTTCTTCGCGCTCTTCAACCGCGGCTGCCCGCTCGGCGGCCTCGCGCTCAGCCGCTAAACGAGCCGCCCGCTTGCGCTTGTTATCGATGTGTTTGCCAATGGCGTATCCGGCCGCGCCACCGGCTACCCCGCCGACAACACCCCCCACGACGCGGTTGCGCTTGTGGATGATCGCTCCGGCAGCCGCACCAGCCCCGGCTCCAATGGCCGTACCTTTAGCCTGCGGACTCCAGCGCCGACCATGCTTACCGATGGCGTAGCCAGCCGCGCCACCAGCCACGCCCCCCACGACAGCCCCAACGGCCCGGTTACGCTTGTGAATGATGGCCCCGGCGGCCGCGCCGGTTCCGGCACCGATGACGGCTCCTTTAGCCTGCGGACTCCAGGTAGGCAGGCTCCGTAGCTCCGAAATTTGCTGAGCATCGACCGAATGATTGATGACCAGCATTACGCCAAACAGCGTGAACCAATTACGAATCGTTTTCATAGCTTAGGTTGAGTTAATTGTTGGACGTTCCGACGCACGATGGGTAACAAAAGCCCGCTTTGTAACGCCGTTTATACTTAGAGCTACGTACCAGACAATGGTTTAATGGCGCTACGTTAATTGGTTTACCTTTGCAACAAACCCCTGCCGTATGAACAATCTGCAACCCACTTCCGTGACCGGTCCCGTTACGGACGCCGAACGCGCCTACGCTCTTGAAGCCCTTGAAACCACGCGGGTTAGCCTTCGGCAAGCACTCGACGGCTTGTCGCCGGTCCAGCTTGCTTACAAACCTGGCCCCGACCGCTGGTCCATTGCCGAGTGCGCCGAGCACATTGTTTTGGTTGAAGGGGGTATCTTTCAGGCAATTCAATTCAGCATGAACCGCCCGGCTGACCCGGACCGGCGGGTGCAGATTCAGGTGTCGGACGTGGACGTGATTAAGGCCGTGCGCAGCCGGGCCGCCGTCCGATCCGCGCCCGAAGCGTTCGTGCCGACCGGTCGTTTCGCCACCATCGACGCCACGCTGCAAGCCTTCGATGGGCAGCGCGACGCGGTCATTAATTACGTGCGGACGGCAAAAGCTGATTTTCGGACGCATTACTTCCGGCACATGGCGCTGGGGCTGCTGGATGCCTACCAGACGGTGCTGCTCATCGCGTCCCACGGCGAACGGCACCGCAAACAGATCGAAGAAGTAAAAGCCTATTCTGGTTATCCCGCGTAAATGCCCGATCTACCGATTCTGTACCAGGACGCCCATGTAGTCGCCATCAACAAACCGCACGGGCTGCTGGTCCACCGGTCGCCCATCGCCAGCGACGCGGGCGAGTTTGCGGTGCAAATCCTGCGCGATCAGTTGGGGCAGCGGGTGTTTCCGGTGCATCGTTTGGACCGCAAAACGGGCGGGGTACTGTTGTTCGCTTTAAACGAGCCAATAAACAGCGCGATGCAGCAAGAGTTTATGGACGGGCGGGTGAAGAAGACGTACCTGGCCATTGTCAGGGGCTACACGGCCGACAGGCAAACGATTGATTATCCACTCCGGCGCGACGACGGAGTGGTGCAGGACGCGGTTACCCTGCTTAAAACGGTTCGGCGCACCGAGATTCCCTTGCCGTTCGGCAAACACGCCACCTCGCGCTATTCGTTGGTTGAACTGGAGCCGACCACCGGTCGGATGCATCAGTTGCGCAAGCACATGGCGCACATTCTGCACCCCATTATCGGCGACCGGCCGCACGGCTGCAACAAGCAAAACAAGCTGTTTCTGGAGAATTTCGACTTAAACACGATGCTGCTTCATGCGCAACGCATTCAGTTCACGCATCCCCGAACGAACGAAGACGTTGTCATTACCGCACCTTGGCAGAATGAGTTTGGGCGAATGCGGTCAGTCTTGTTCGATACGCCAACAGCCATTGGGAGCACCGAATAACGCCCGGCTGCCAGAGCAATTAATCCGGCTACTCGGCGCAACCCTTTCGTTCCCGGTTGCGTACTGGGCAATATGCGATTCATGGCAGTTTTCATCCAGCGCGAGACGACCTGCACGGTCGGGTTTGACGACCTGACCGATGCTACGGATTTTTTGTACTGGGGCTACGAAGAATACGAATTGTTGCCGTGCGGCATCTTCGACCTGCTGACCGGCGAGACGCTTAGTTACGAACATCAGGGCCGCGCCGTAGGCCTGTTTGAACCCGAACTCGTTCGGCTAACCGCCACCGAATACGTATCCGCTGCCGCCCGGCTTAGTCGACGTTCGTTTTCCTAAATCGGTATATCGCCGGCTGCGCCGGCTAACCATCCGACTTCGCGTTACCGTTAGCATCGCTGTCATCGTCCAGATTGAGGGCGGCTTCGTCAATCTCTTTGTCGGGTGCGGCCGGATTCTGATGAAATATTTCTTCGAGCCGGACAAACAACTCAGGGTGTTTTTGCTGAAGCAGGTCGGGGCGTTTGAAAAAGTACTCCGAAACGACGGCAAAAAATTCGGCTTCGTTCGTTACGCCGTACGGGTTGATGTCCGAGTGATTCGTTTTGATTTCGGTGATGTTCTGGTGAATCAACCGCAGCCAGGGTTCCACGTGGTTTTTGGTGAGCATGGACTCCGGCAGGCCGTCGGCGGCTCCGTCGGCCATGTCGAGCAGGTGGACAAACTCGTGGATACCCGTGTTGGATTTGCCCGTCTGATTCATGAACCCCTCGTGCAACGCCGGTTTAGACAGCACCATCGTGCTCTGGAGCGCCCCGCCTTCGCCGACCATGCCTAAGTAGGACCGGTCGCTGCCAGTTGTTTCAAAGTTTTGGTTGAACGTACCTTCGTACAGCACCACGTCGGTGAGCCGGTAATAGTCCCAGTTGTCGAAACCGAAGATGGGAATGATGGCGCTGCTGGCCACCAGCACCTTGTCTAAGTCCGTGACCTCCGTTTGCACGCCTTCGATGGTGATCCGCTGGAGAAACTGGTTGACCCGGTCCTCAAACACCTTCTTTTTGTCGTCGCTCAGTGACTGGTAATACGCCACGTGGGTTTGCAACAGTTCAGGATACGTCGGCGGCAAAGGCGGCAGATCTTCTACGGCTCCGGTGCCTTTTTTGCGTTTAAAATACCGTTGGCCTATCCAGAACAGCACCCCGGCGAGTACCGCAAGGAGCAGCGTTAACGTCAATAAAAATTCCATACATAGTAAACTTCCAGCCGCCGGGATAGTTTGTCCACGTCCGGTTTAAGGCTATTGGCCGGCGTTGGAGTTGGTCAATAGCCGGCTAAATCAATCTCCCCCGTTTCGATGATTTCCACCCGTTTGCCCATCTTTTTCTGAATAATTTTGAAGTGATGTTCGTCGTCCGGCGTGATGAGCGAAAGGGCTTCGCCGGAAGCTTCGGCGCGACCCGTCCGGCCGATGCGGTGCACGTAATCCTTGGGCGAGCGGGGTAGCTCGAAGTTGATGACATAAGGAAGGTTTTGAATGTCGATGCCCCGCGACAGCAAATCCGTCGCGACCAGCACCGTCAGCGTTCCGGCTTTGAACTGGCGCAAGACCTCCGTGCGGGCACCCTGCGTTTTCTGGCCGTGCATGGCAGCCGCCCGAATGCCGTTTTTGCTAAGTTTCACCACCAAGTTGTCTGCCGTTCGGGTCGACGCCACAAACACCAGCACCTGCTGCATCCGGCCGGACTTAATCAGGTAGCGCAGCAGCGGCCCTTTCCGTTCGGGCGTGACGCGGTAGGCCCGCTGTTGAATCTGCTCAATGTCCTGCGGTTCCTCGATTACCTCAATTTTGACCGGATGACGCAGCAGATTTTGGTTGATGTGCTCAATCGCGTCGCCGAGCGTGGCCGAAAACAAAATCATTTGGCGTTTAGGAGGAATCAACGCGAACAGCCGGTTCATCTCGTCGGCAAAGCCCAGATCGAGCATTTTGTCGGCTTCGTCGAGCACCAAAATTTCAACCGCCGACAGCCGCAGGGCGTTAGCCGTGACCAAATCCAACAACCGCCCCGGCGTCGCAACGAGGATGTCGGCCCCGTGCACCGCAATCATCTGCGGATTAATCGACACCCCACCGTAGACGGCAACGGTTTTCACTTTGGGAAACAGGTCAGCGCCCAACGCGCCAAACACGTCGGCCACCTGCCCCGCCAGTTCGCGCGTCGGCACCAAGACCAGGACGCTGACGCCTTGGTTCTTGACGGTTTTCGTCCGGTGAAACAATTCCAGAATGGGCAAGACAAAACTGGCCGTTTTGCCCGAGCCGGTTTTGGCGATGCCCAGAATGTCTTTGCCCCGTAGGATGGCCGGTATCGCGTCGCGCTGAATGGGGTACGGCTGGGTGTATTGCTGCTCGGCCACGGCCTTCAGCAAGGGTTCGGACAGGCCGAGGGAGGAAAATGACATAGTTTGTTGGTTATTTCTTACCGCTCCGCTTAATCGGTCGGCCGTACTTCGCCCGCTTTTCGGCGGCATGATCACGCCGGACGTTTACTTTCTGATTTTTGAGCGCCTTTTCATGAAAAGATAAACCAACGTCCTCGCGGTTGGGCGTCAGGTCGATGGCTTTCATGCGCACCGTCGGCTTTTCATCGTCCGTCAGTTCGTCGGAGATGACGAGATCTTCCGGCAGGGGCTGCGTCGGAATGGCGTAGTTCATTAACTGCTCAATGGCCTCCAGTTGCCCCAGATCGTTTTCGGTCACGAAGGTAATGGCGATACCCGTTTGGTCGGCGCGGCCGGTGCGACCGATGCGGTGAATATAGCTTTCCGGCTCCTCCGGCACGTCGAAGTTGATAACGTGCGATACGCTGGCTACGTCGATGCCCCGCGCGATGATGTCGGTCGCAATCAGCACGCGGTACGTGCCGGCCTCAAACTGCCGAACGGCGTCGAAGCGGTAGTTCTGGGCTTTGTTGGAATGAATGATACCGATCTGATCGGGGAAATCGTCAGCGATTTGTTCAAACAAACGATCGGCCAGCGCTTTGGTCGCCACAAACACCAAAACTTTAGTCATCATTACGTCCCGGCTGAGCAGTAAGCGCAGCCAATTGACTTTGGTGTAAA
>CAXUEB010000188.1:5390-10694 GCA_964249775.1 uncultured Spirosoma sp. | reverse complement strand
TCTGAGCGCAGCACTGATCGTCGGCGTTGCGGGTTTTGGGACCACTGCGCAGACCCCATTGGTGCTTGTCGCCCCACTCGACGGCGTAATCGTAATACCGTTTCCGCCGGTCCGAGTTTTTGTCGGTATCGTAGAGTGCCATCAGGCCCTCATAGTACACGCCCCGCGTCCAGATGTTGCTCGGACGGGTTTTGTTGGTGACGATTTCCTTGCCGGGGTCAGGCCATTTCGCCATAAAATAGTCGTTGACCAGCGTCATCTTGGCCAGAAGCTCTTCTTTTTTCGGGAGCGCCTGCGCCTGAGAGGTCAGGGGTAATGCGATTACGGAAAGCAGGTAGCAGTAAATGGCTTTTTTCATAGGGTATCGCAAACCGATAAGGTCTCCCAAAGACCTTATCGGTTTAGTTGGGTTAAGAATCTGTTTTTGCAATCTCGACCGCGTAAATCTGACTTTGCCCTTCAAAATTGGCCCGGAAGATAATCCATTTGCCGTCCGGCGAAAAATGGACGTTTGGCTCTAATTTATAGCCGTGGTGCTTCATGTTGACGAGCCGCTCCGACCGAAATCGGTTGCCGTCCGGCCGGAACAGATAAATCGACTGACCATCCTGAGCCTTGGCCACCTGCCCCGGATCGCCCCCGTCGCCGGCAAAAAGCGTTTGGTCGGGCGAGCTGTTGAAGTGAATTGACCACTCATCGCGCGTTAGTTCGTATTGCGTTTGGCGGCCCGTACGGACGTCGGTTCCCGCCAGGTAGAACGTAACGCTGCGCGGTTTTTGCAGATCGAACCAGATCGTCTGTCCGTCGCGGCTGAAAAATTCGTGCCCGGCAATCTCGCCTTCCACCGTGCGTTTGTGCACGAGCCGCACGTCGTTGGTCTTGACGTCGATGTGCCAGATGCGGTCCACCAAGTGCCACGGTCCTTCGTGGCAGAACATCAGTAGATCCGGGTTGGTCGGCGAAAACTGCACGTGCCCCAGCCAAGTGTTTTCCTGATGAATCTTCCGCAACGCGCCCGTCCGAGTATCCACCGTAAACAAGGCGTGGGGCACACGAGCCTCGAAGATGCGCGGAAAGAAGTCTTTCTTTTCCGGGTATTTCCTTACTATCTCGCGGGCTTCTTCACCGCTCTGACTGCCAGCCAGCAGGGTTTCGTCAGCGTTGAGCGAGGTGATGTTGGCCTTAAAGTCGGGCGGAAACACGAACACCAATCGCGTCTGTTTGGTATCGATGTGCGTCGCAAATACGCTGTCGCGGCTCTGGTAAAATACTTCCCGCCGTTTGGGTGCCACGATCTCCCCGCCCTTCTGAGCCAGTGAGCGCGTTAGTGGCTCGGCCTGTAACGTTTTCAGATTCAGCGCGTACAGTTGCCGACTGCCGGCGTCGGTGTGGTAAAACACCATTTTGTCGCCCTCGTCTCCAACCTGCTTAACAAACGGGTTGTTGTGAAAGTAAAAGCTTTCGTTACTGCCGCCCAGCCGCGACAGCCGCACGAGTTTGTGGCCCGTATCCTTATCAATCCATTCGGTCGGCATGGGCCGTCGCGAGCCGGTTTCCAGCTTAGGCTGGGCGTTGGCGCACAGACCCCCAAGCGCCAAGCTGCCGACGAATACCCACGTGTGTAAACAGTTTCTCATAGCGTTCGTCCGGTTGTGATGGTCTACTTACTCGCCGGCAGGCGGATGGTTCGGGCCGCTTCTTGAACATCGACGTAGCGGGCCAAATCGCGCAGGGCAATGACGGTGTAGCCGTTATCGTGCAGGTATCGCATGTGTTCCTCAAACAGCGCCGGGGGCGTGGTCACCCAATCGTGGGCGTAGTCGGGTACGCCGTGAATCGTCAGCACGACGATCTTTTCCGGCTTCGCTTCCCGGAGTCCATTCAAAACCTCGTCGCGGTTCGTGCCCAGCATGGTAAAACTGGGCACCAAGTACGGGTGGTCTTTAGTCGGTTGGTAAGCGCGGCTGCCGCCTACGCGGGCAAACTGGTAGCCTTTTTCGGCCAGCACCGCAAACGCGTTCGGATGCGTGTCGTAGCCCGGATAAGCGAACGTAACGGGTTTGCGGATGCCGTACGTCTGGCAGCGCGCTTCCAGCGAATCCAGCTCCGCGCCAAACTGCGCCCGCGTTAGCTTATTGACGTGCTTGTGGGTCAGCGTGTGATTCGCGACCTCAAAGCCCTGGCGGTCCAGCTCAGCCATCTGCGCCCAAGTCATGTACTTGGATTTATCGGCAAAATCGGGCGGAAACTCGCACACGAAAAACGTACCGCCGAAGCCGTACTTTTTCAAGATGGGCGCTACCACCGTCGCGTGCGTACTGCTCGCATCGTCGAAGGTTAGTACGACTACCTTGTCGGGAGGGGGTTGGCGAATAATCTGCGCCCACCCATCTTGGGCAAACAGCAACAGGAGCAGCAGGCGATTGGTCAGCTTCATGTGTAAACAGGCCGACTCACAGCGTTAGGGGCGAGTCGGCCGCTTCGCTTTGGGTGACGTCCACGCCTTTGCCGGAGCGGTCGGCCGTGTATTTCTTGAGTTCAACTAAATCGCCCGGCAGCGAATGCGGGTTCCAATGCCGGTGCATAGCCAAGGCGGCTCCCAAGGCCGTGGCCTGCGCCACCGACGCGGCAAACACCTCCATGTCGGGAAAGGCCGCGGCCAGCAGGTTCATGTAAATTGGATTTTTGCCAAAACCGCCATCCACGAAGATGCGCTTCACTGGCGAACCCGCCAAGACTAAATTGGTCGAAATCAACTGCTGGGCCATGATGTCCAGAATCAGTTGATGATACGCTTCTTCGTAAGTCGCAAATGCCGTCAGGTCCCGCTCGCCGAATCGCGATCCCTGCATCGAAATCAGGCGCGAATCTGGCCGGTCGTGCCCCGCGCCCGATGCGCTCGACCGCTCGCGGAGCTGCTCGATTCGGGTGGGATCGTACGCGATTTGTTTGTAGTGATCCACGGCCACGTGGAAGTGATCGGATAATCGCTTGACCTGCTGTTCGTGCTCGTAACCGGCAAACAAGCGCGACGCCTTCACGGGCTGCCCTTTGTATTGCAGGTAGTTCAGGCAATCGTACTGCAACTCCTCGGGCGTCAAGGGCTGTTGATTGAACGGGTTCATGCTCACGCACCACGTACCGGTCGAAATCAAGACGAACGGCTCTTGGAAGGAAGCTAAATACGGAATTAGGGCCGCCGAACTGTCGTGCAGCCCAATGCCGACCGACAGCGACCGGTCCAGCACAATCGCTTGGAGCAAACTATCCGACGCCCGCACCGGACCCAGCAACCGGTCGAGCTTTTCGGCTCGTACCCAGTCGTGGTACCGGTTCCGACTAAAGTCCCACAGCATGGTGTGGCAGCCGATGCTGGTGACGTCGGAGAATACCTGCCGCGTAAACAAAAAGCTCAGGTACTGCGGCAGGTGCAGCGAGTACCATATGCGCCAGAACAACCGGGTTTTGTCGTGCTTAATGCGGTACAGCATCAGGCCCGAATTCAGACTGTCCAAACTCGGCGAAGCCGTCGCAACCGCCAGCGTCGCTTCGTCGCCGTAAGTCTGGTAAAACTGCCGGCGGATGGCTTCCGGGAAGGGTTTGAGGTAGTTGTACAGGTAACCAACGGGTCGACTTTCCTCATCCAAGTGCACCAGACTGGCCCCGTAGGTCGAGAAGTTTAGCGCCCGCACGTCGAACTCGGGCAGGGCCAGCACCTCCGCCACTGAGTCCCTAACCCAACCCGTCAACCGCTTCAGGTCTTCGCAGGGGTCGCCATCGTCGTCGGTAATTTCGGCGAACTGCTCGCTCTTTTCCCAGACGATTTCGTACCGCTCGTTGAACAGGAACAGCTTCTTGTTGGTCTTCCCAATGTCGAAAATGGCGATGACGTTCATGGGCAATGGTGAAGGGTGGATGGCGAAGGGTGAATAGTGAAGTAGCTCATTCGCACCTCACGTTTCACCATTCGCCATTAGTTAAAGTCCCGTCGCTACGGTCTTGGAGCCGCGCTCGCCGATGAGTTGCTGGCGGACGCCCAGTTTGCGGTACAGGGCCAGCGGCTGGAGCGAGGCACCTGCCCGCCGGCGCGCTTCGGCCACCAGCGGCCTTACGTCGGTTCGGAACGCGTCCTGCAAAATCTCCTGTGCCCGCACCACGTCGTTGGCTTCGCGGGCTTCTTCCAGCGCAGTCCGGTCGACCAGCAGGGCCTGGGCGTAGGCTAATTGGATGGCTTCGACCGATTGGAGGAGGTCTTCGAGCGGGTCTTTGACGTTGTGGCTGGCGTCGATCATCCAGCCCAAGCCCGTCGCGTGGTTTAAGCCGCGGGCGTCCATGCCGTCGACCAACTCGTTGAAAATCAGAAACAGTTGGTACGGTTTAAGGCTGCCCGTTGTCAGGTCGTCATCGCCGTACTTGGAGTCGTTGAAGTGGAAACCACCGAGTTTGCCTTCGTTCAGGAGAATCGCCACGATCTGTTCGATGTTGGCGTTGGGCAAATGGTGCCCCAAATCCACGAGCGTATACGCTTTGGGACCGAGCTTGCTGGCGTACAGAAAACTGCTGCCCCAGTCGCCGACGGTCATCGAATAGAAATTGGGTTCATACGCCTTGTACTCGACGAACATTTTCCAGTCCGGGGGCAGGGCCGCGTAAATCTCGCCCAAGCTGTCCAGCGTCCGCCCGAAGGCTTTGCGAAAATTCAACTGACCCGGAAAGCACGAACCGTCCGACAGCCAGACCGTCAGCGAATCCGACCCCAGCGCCACGCCGTGCCGGATGACCTCGATGTTGTGCTCAATCGCCTGCCGACGCACGGCCGGGTCGGTGTGCTGCAACGAGCCAAATTTATACGTCTGCGCCTGATCAGGCTGATCCTGGAACGTATTAGAATTCACCGCGTCGAAGCGCAGATCGTGGCTGGCGGCTAATTGCTTGATGGCTTCGGCGTCGGTTGGGATGTCCCAAGGAATGTGCAGCGAAATAGCTCCGCTGGCCCGGTTGAGCGCGTGGAGCAGACCCACGTCGGCGATTTTTTCTTCCAAGCTGCGCGGCTCACCCCCGCCGGGAAACCGGCCGAAGCGCGTACCGCCCGTACCGAGCGCCCAGCTCGGAATGGCAATCTGGAAGTCAATCAGTTTCTGAATAATCGGCTCGGCCGTGGCGACCTCGTTGGTCCAGTACGATAGCTTCCGCTGGTGCGCGTCGAGCAGTTCCTGGTTGTGGTCGGCGATCTGATACGATTCGAGTTGCATGAGAAGGTTAGAGTTAGGCAAGACATATAAGGTTTTGAAAAACCTTATATGT
>CAXUEB010000188.1:0-5380 GCA_964249775.1 uncultured Spirosoma sp. | reverse complement strand
ACCGTACAAACGCCATCGCCACCCCGCCGTCTACGTTCAGGACGTTGCCCGTGGACTTGGCCAGTAGGCCGTTGACGAACGCTAAGCAGGCGTTGGCAATGTCGTCGGGCAGGATGACCTCGTTCAGCAGGGTTCGTTTGGCGTAGTAAGCGGGCAGTTCTTCCACCGTAACGCCGTAGGCTTTGGCGCGGCCCTCAGCCCAGGCACCGGCCCAGATTTTCGAGTCCGAGATCACCGCGTCGGGGTTGACGACGTTGACACGAATGTGGTCTTTGCCCAGTTCGGCCGCGTTCAGGCGGCTAAGGTGCAACTGCGCGGCTTTGGCCGAGCCGTACCCGGCGTTGTTCGGTCCCGACACGAGGGCGTTTTTGCTGACGATGTTGATGACGTCACCGCCCAGCTTCTGCTTGCGCATCACCTCCACGCCGGCCTGCGTAACCAAGAACTGCCCCTTCACTAAGATGTCATACAGCAAATCCCAGTCCTTCTCGGTGTGCTCTTCGATGGGTTTGGAGATGCTAATGCCGGCGCAGTTGACCACGATGTCGACGCCCCCGAAGGCGAGCGCAGCCGCGTCGAAGGCATGGCGGATGGCGTCGGCACTGGTCACGTCGAGCAAAACGGTCGCGTAGGCGTCTTTGCCGTACTGCTTCTGGAATTCCTCGCGGGCCGACGATAGTCGGTCGGCGTCGTTGTCGTTGATAACCACCACGGCTCCTTCGGCCACGAACGCCTTGGCAATGGCTTTGCCGATACCGCCCGCGCTGCCCGTCACGAGCGCGATCTTGCCCGACAAGGGCTTGGGTTTGGGCATCCGCTGGAGCTTGGCTTCTTCGAGCAGCCAGTACTCAATGTCGAAGGCTTCCTGCTCGGGCAAACCGACGTAGTCCGACACGGCCTCGGCTCCCTTCATGACGTTAATGGCGTTGGTGTAAAACTCGGCCGCCACCCGCGCCGTCTGCTTGTCCTTGGCGAACGTAAACATGCCCACGCCGGGGTACAGAATCACGACCGGGTTCGGGTCACGGATGGCGGGGCTGTTGGGGTGTTTGTTGCGCTCGTAGTAAGCCGCGTAATCGGCGCGGTAATCGGCAAAGGCTTTTTCTAGATACGCCTGTTGATTAGCGACCAACTGCTCCGTATCCAAAACCAGCGGCCGGATTTTGGTGCGCAAAAAGTGGTCCGGGCAGCTCGTGCCCAAGCGGGCCAAGCGGGGCAAATCGTTTGAGTTGACGAATTCCAGTACGCGCTCGTCGTCGGTGAAGTGACCCACCATCTGCCGCTGCGCCGAGGCCATACCGCGTAAGGTTGGAATCAGTTCGGCGGCCTTCTGTTGGCGCGTGTCGGCGTCGACGCCTTCCCGCTTAACGCCCCCGAACACCGGCCGCTTTTTGCCAAAGTTGGCGTTCAGGTATTACGACGCCTTCTCGATGACTTCGAGCGTGTTGACGTACGATTCGTAGGACGTTTCGCCCCAGGTAAACAGGCCGTGCCCGCCGAGGATAACGCCCCGGATGCCGGGGTTCTGCCGCACGGTTTCTTCCATCTTCAGGCCGAGGTCGAAGCCGGGCCGTTGCCACGGCAGCCAGGCCATCTGGTCGCCCCAGATTTCGCGCATGATGGCTTCGCCGTCGCGGCTGGCGGCAATGGCAATCAGGGCGTCGGGGTGAAGGTGGTCAATGTGCTTGAACGGCAGCAAACCGTGCAGGGGCGTGTCGATGGACGGGGCCGCGCTCTTGGGGTCGAACAGGCAGTGGTTGAACAACTCAACCATTTCATCCTCGAATTGCAGACCCCGGTAACGGTTCTTAAGGGCGTGCAGCCGCTCCACGTAGAGATTGGCGCAGCCCCTTTTGGTCAGCGTACCGATGTCGCCCCCGGAGCCTTTGACCCACATCACTTCGACGGGTTCGCCGGTCAGCGGGTTGGTTTCCATGAGCTTAACCGAGGTATTACCCCCAGCGTAGTTGGTCAGCCTGAGGTCAGCTCCGAGCAGGTTTGAGCGGTATATGAAGAGATCGACTTCATTACCGGCCAGTTCGGTCGCTTTGGCTTCGTCCCAGAGGTAGCTGACGTAGTTGAAGGTTTGTGTCGTATTCATGCGAGTTGCTATGTTGTGTCGGTCGAAAACTTGTTTGGACAAAATACAGGATTCCATTCCGGCTCTCTTTCCTGTACTCTCCTATTCTTCGCTAAAAAGCACGGGGAACCGCTACAATACTCAATTTCTACGGAGTATGACCCGGCCTATGAACCGAACGCGTGCCGCAAAACTGGTCCGTAAACCCAATCAGACGGCACCGTGCCCGGTCTGCATTCGCAAACTTCGCCCGTGCAAACCGGGCAGGAGAGAGCAGGACAGCGTAGAAACAAACAGTTCGTAGCTTTGGGGTAAAGCGTTCGTATAAACCAAGAAAAAAGTGGCTGTACTCTGGGGTGTTGTGCTACACGCGGTGGGCGGGTTCGCGTCCGGCAGTTTTTATTTACCGTATAAGAAAGTTCGGGGCTGGGCCTGGGAAAGTTACTGGCTCGTCGGCGGCTTGTTTTCGTGGTTAGTTGCCCCGCTCGTGCTTGGATCACTGACGGTCTCGAATCTGTTCGGCGTGCTGGCGCAGTCGCCGACCGAGACGCTGCTTTGGACGTATTTCTGGGGCGTGTTGTGGGGCTTCGGTGGGCTGACCTTTGGCCTGGCCATGCGCTACCTCGGCTTGTCGCTCGGTATGGCTGTCACCCTGGGCCTGTGCGCCGTGTTCGGTACGCTGGTGCCGCCCATCTACGAAGGGCAGTTTGGAAAACTCATCAGCACGACCTCCGGGCAGTTCGTGGTAGCGGGCGTGGGCGTCTGCGTCCTGGGCATTGCCATCTGCGGCATGGCGGGGATGATGAAAGAACGGCACTTGTCGGAAGAAGAAAAACGGGCCGTCATCGCCGAGTTCGACATTAAGAAGGGGCTGGTGGTGGCCGTATTTTCGGGCATCATGAGCGCCTGTTTTGCCTTCGGGCAGACGGCCGGGCAACCGATTGCCCAACTGGCCGTGCGGGCGGGTACCGATCCGCTGTACATGAACAACGCGGCCTTGGTCATCATCCTGCTCGGTGGCCTGACCACCAACGCCATCTGGACGATTTACCTGAACCTACGCAACCGTACGTACACGGACTACCGCAACGTGTCGACGCCTATTCTGACCAACGTTATTTTCTGCGCCTTAGCGGGCTTTACGTGGTATTTTCAGTTCTTTTTCTACGGCATGGGCGACAGTCAGATGGGCGCGTACCGCTTCTCGGGCTGGACGCTGCACATGGCGTTTATTATCGCCTTCAGCAGCTTTTGGGGTCTTTACCTCCACGAGTGGCGGGGGGCTAACCGTTCCACCATGCGCACCATCTCGATGGGCATTCTAACCGTCGTGCTGTCGACGGTGATTGTGGGCATTGGAAACTACTTAGCGGAGTAAGCCCCGACCAGACTTCGCCCTCGGCTGAGACCCAAACCGGAGGGGCCGCGCGTCAACCTGAACAGCGCACCGGCCGGATCAGGTCAAGTCCACTTAGCGAACTACTCAAACCGGGTCTTTTCCGTAACGCCCGGCCACGTGTCGGTTCGGAACGGACTGGCGGGTAAACCTTCGGCGTTGAACAAGTTGGCGTCTTCCGGCGCGTCGGCCCATCCGTAGCGTACCGCAACGGGGGTTGGCACCTTGGGGTCTGAGACAATGACCTTGTCGCCCTGGATTTCGGCTGTGGCGTAATGAAAAACCTTGTCGTCGCCGGCAATTTCAAAGCCGCGCAGGTAGCCGTACTTGTCTTTCGCCAGCAGGCCCCCGGCTGCGTGTTTGAACGTGACGATGGCCTTGCCACCGGCAAACGCAACGTTCTCGTACATCGGTGAGCTGTGATTTACGTTCTGCCCGTAATCCTGTTTCAGCGCAAGGATTGCCAGCCGGTAACCCACGTCCTGTTTGTTGGTGGGGTGAATATCCTTGGGATTGCCCACGTCGGTTGTCACGGCCATGCCGGTTTTGGGCAGACGCAACGTCATTGTCTGGGCTTCGCGCAGTTCGGCCCAGTTGCTGCCCTGATTGCTGTTCTGGTTGGCTCCGTAGCTGGACAACTGCACGAAGTACAAAGGAAAGGCACGACTCCACTGCTTGCGCCAGTCGGTGATTAAGAGCGGAAACGTTTGTCGGTACTGGTAGGCCCGGCCCGCGTTGGTTTCGCCCTGGTACCACAGCACACCCCGCATCGCGAACGGCACTACCGGCGCAATCATGGCGTTGTACAGGCCCGTCGCCAGGTTGTTCATGAAGTGGGTGTACGTGTGCTTCTCGGCGAACGACGGCAAGATGCGCCACGATCCGGCCAAGCTAATTTTCTGCTCGCCGTCCGTTACGTACAGGTCGCTCGGTGACCCCTGCAAGCCTAAGCCGAACCAGGGCAGCTTAACCAGATTACCAAATTTGATCAGCAGCCGGTTGGTGCCGGGCTGCCAGGTGTTGGCCGGAAGGGTAATCTTCCGCACGCCGGTCAGCGTACCGTCCGACACGAGCTTTCCATTGATGTAAATCTGGTTGGGACTGTCGTTTTCGGCCAAGGCCAACGTGGTTGACTGACCGACCATGTTCGCCGGAATCTCCACCGACCGGGCCATGTAGCCCTGCCCCCGGAAGCCGTTCATGCCTTTCCAATCCCACTGCCCGAAGGGATCGGCCGGCCGCCATTGAGCGAAGTTGTAGTTGGCGTCGAGGTACTGCTTCTCGTCGGCCACGGTCGGGTACAGCTTGTTCGTTCCCAGGAGTTGCTTTTGAAGTTTGTCGTCAACGATACGATCGACCTGCTGCCAGTTGGCAGGAAACTTCTCTACCGTCGGGCGCAGTTCGTCGTCACTCAACATGCCTTCGCGACTAATCCAGCCTTCGGCCTGCGAACCGCCCCAGGACGAGTGCAAGAGGCCGATCGGTACGTCCAGCTTCTGCGCCAGTTCGCGGGCGAAGAAAAAGCCGACGGCCGTAAAGTCGCCCACCGTTTCGGACGAGCAAACCTGCCAGTCGCCCGTTTTGAGGTCGGTTTGTGGCGTCAGGGCCAGTTCGTGCTCAACCCGGAAGTGGCGGATTTTGGGGAAGTTGGCGTTTTCTCGTTCGGCCGCGAAGTTATCCGCCTGCCTGACCGGCCACTCCATATTCGACTGACCGGAACACAGCCACACCTCGCCAATCAAAATGTCTTTAACCTGCGCGTTGCCCGATTGAGCAGTCACGGTCATCTGGTGCGGACCACCCGCTTCGAGTGGCGGAAACCGGACCCGCCACTGGCCAGCCGCATCCGCTGTCGCCGACTGGGTCTGCCCGGCCAGCTCCACCCGGACCGTTTCGCGCGGTTT
>CAXUEB010000187.1:6646-10733 GCA_964249775.1 uncultured Spirosoma sp. | reverse complement strand
GGCGTTAGTGCCCATGATAAAGTTAGCCGAGCCAGTCGTGTTGTTGATACCAGCTTGTACGCCGATGAACGTGTTGAACTGACCGGTGGTATTGTTGGTCCCGGCTCGAAAGCCAATAAAGGTGTTAGCTGACGAGGTCGTCCGGCTGCCCGCCAAAAGGCCGACAAAGGTGTTCTCCGAGCCGGTTTGGTTAGCGTAGCCCGCCTGATAGCCCACGAATACGTTGCCCGAGACGGTGTTGTTGTAGCCTGCCATGTTACCGATCATCACGTTAATATCACCGGTCTGATTGGCGTAACCAGCTTCGTAGCCCAGGGCCACGTTACTGTTTCCAGTAGTGTTGTTATAGCCCGTGGAACTTCCCATGAACGTATTGTTGCTACCCGTCGTATTGCGGTTGCCCACATAAGCACCCACGAATGCGTTAAAGCGACCTGCTGTGTTGCGATAGCCGGCATCACGGCCCGTAAATGTATTCGCGTCACCCGTCGTATTCGAGTAACCGGCAAACGTGCCCAGAAACGCATTGTCATTACCCGTCCTATTGTTTAAGCCCGCGTTACGGCCCAGAAAAGTGTTCCGAGTACCCGTCGTATTGAAGGTACCTGCCTGAGCGCCTACAAAGGCGTTGTTGGTGCCCGTCGTGTTAGACCGGCCTGTTTGATACCCTATAAACATATTGCCGTTACCCGTCGTGTTAAACTCACCCGCTTTGCTGCCGACGAAGACGTTATTGGAGGCCGTATTGTTGTAACCGGCGCTGTCGCCGATCATCACCGTGTTGTTGCCCTCGGCATTCAGAAAACCAGCCTGGATGCCCAGGGCCACGTTACTACGGCCGGTAGTGCTGCTCTGGCCCGCTTTGCTGCCGATGAATGTGTTCCAGAAACCCGTCGTGTTGTTAGCACCGGCAGCAGACCCTATGAATACATTGAACGTACCTGTCGTGTTGTTCTGACCCGTACCGTAACCCATAAATGCGTTAAGATTACCCGTCGAGTTGGCAAAACCTGCTAACGGGCCTATAAACGCGTTGCCACTCCCTACCGTGTTAGTTCCACCCGCCTGGAAGCCCACAAAGGCATTGCCGTTACCCGTCGTATTGAGGTAACCCGCATCGCGGCCTATGAACGTGTTCTGCCCACCCGTCGTATTTAGGTTGCCCGCCTGAAACCCCATATACGTATTACCAGCCCCCGTCATGCTGGCGTTACCTGCCCCAACACCCACCAGCGTGTTGGTAGCACCCGGCGTGGCGGACGCCGGCCCGGTAATTACTAAATTGTCTTGTGCCCTCAACGTCCCGACGCCCACAAGAAATAAGCCGGCTACCCACCGAAAACGATAGAAAGTAGTCATGAAAAAGTTTGTTAAATGTGAACAAATGATGAACAGTGCAAAAAGCAAACAACCGCCCGGTTTCTACCAGACGGTTGTTAATTGCTTGACTAAACAATTTGTCAGTTGATGGCCATCTGCTGGGAGTATTTCTGGAACAGCGCTACGTTGCCAGTCAGCAGAAGACGTGAAGACAGTACCTGTGTTTTATTGATTGGATTGGCTCAGTGCTTAGGCTTGGCTTCCAGTAAGGACAACCGCTTTTTCATCTGCTCGTTCTGCGCTTGAAGCGCCTTTAGTTCAGCCCGCTGCTCAATCAGATACAAGGTCAGTTCTTCAATCTTTTCGAGCAGTTTGGCGTCAGTTTGGTGGAGGTCGTTGCCTTGCTCGACCATCTCTTGCGCCGAAGGCACGCCGGGTAAGTGCTGATGCTGCTCGATGTACTGGGCAACCTCGGTCAGCGGAGCCAGCCGGTAGCCCGGCGCAAAGACGTAGTCGCTCCACTCGGCCGTGTTCTTGACGGCGACCTTCACCTTCTCGGTCAGGATGCCCTTGCTCACAAACAGGTTGTAGTCCGAAGGCGTCTTGTTTACACCTTGCCCAATGATGACGGCCTCGCCTTTAGCGCTTTCCAGAAACGCGCCGTTGCGCTGCCACAAGCCCTCCGTAGCCGCTTCCCGCCCGCCACTCGTCGTGCTGGCCAGAATGACATTGCCCGACCCATCAACGGTCAAGAACTTGGTCTGGTTGGTGACGCTCGCCGTCTGCTCGCTCGTCAAGTTCTCCAAGCGCAGGCCCGACTGACCCGCTGTGCCACTCACCACGTGCAACTTGCTGGTGGGCGCAGACGTACCTACGCCCACGTTGGCCCCGCTGCCCAAGACCAGGGCGTTGGAGACGCTGACCACCGCGTTGGCCCCGATGGCGGCTGCGTTACTCAGCGCGCCGGAACTGGGGTTGGCCCGGAAGCCGATAAAGGTGTTGGTTTGCCCGCTGCCCAAGTTGCCCCCCGCTTCGTAGCCGATGGCCGTGTTGTTGAAGGCCGCGTCGCTGTTGCTGCCGGCGTTGGTGCCCAGAAAGACGTTGAAGCCGCCGGTGGAGTTACGGGCACCGGCGTTGTTGCCCACGAAGAAGTTGCCCGAGCCGGTCGTGTTGAGTACGCCCGCATTGACGCCCAAGAAAAAGTTAGCCTCACCGGTCGTGTTGCTCAGGCCCGCCTGGGTACCGATAAAGGTATTGAACTGGCCGGTGGTGGTACTGAATCCACTCCGATAGCCGATGAAGGTGTTGGCTGATGAGGTGGCGTTGTAGCCCGTCTGGTAGCCCAAAAAAGTGTTTTGTGTGCCAGTTTGGTTGGTTAAGCCCGCTTTGCTGCCCAGCATTACATTACCCGAAACGGTGTTATTGTAACCGGCTGAATCGCCAATGACAACATTATAACCACCAACTTGATTTGCGCGGTTGGCCTGTGTACCGACTGACACGTTACCAGAACCCGACATGTTGGACCGGCCCGCAAATGTACCTATAAATGCATTCGAGCCACCTGTCGAGTTAAACGCCCCCGCACCATGACCTACGAATGCGTTATCAGAACCTACGTGATTGAAATAACCAGTCCCACTGCCGACGAACGTATTGTTATTACCTGTGCTATTGAAAAACCCTGCCCCGTTGCCCAAGAACGCATTCTGAGAACCAGTTGAGTTAGCTCGACCGGCACCCTGACCCACAAACGAATTAGCATAACCGGTTGTATTAAGCAGGCCTGCCTGAAAACCAACAAACGTGTTATACGTACCGGTTGTATTGTTACTACCAGCCTGGGAACCAACGAACGCGTTTTGAATACCCGATGTATTGGCAAAGCCCGCTTTGCTACCAACAAACACATTCTCCGAAACGGTGTTATTGAAGCCCGCTGAGTCGCCGACAGCAACGTTATTGTTGCCGGTTGAATTGTTATACAGTGAGTAGATTCCTAGTCCTACATTGCTATAGCCTGTTGTATTGCCAAAACCTGCGTAATTACCCAAGAAAGAATTAAAGAAACCTGTTGTGTTCTTATACCCTGCAACACTACCTACAAACGTATTGAAATAACCCGTAGTTGTAGATAAACCAGCTTGAGACCCTATCAACGTATTGAACTGACCGGTCGTATTGTTCGTTCCTGCCCCTTCGCCCACAAACGCATTGTAAGAGCCTGTTGTGGTAGTACGACCTGCACGATATCCTAAAAAAGTATTAAACTGCGCGGTAGTAGTAAATTGGCCCGCATTATAGCCGTAGAAAACATTCGCAAAACCATTAGTCAAACTTGTACCTGCCTCGTATCCTGTCACCGTATTATTCTGACCCGTCAAGTTAACACTAACTGTTCCTACCCCAATCAATGTGTTTCTTTGGCCCGGCGTAGCGGATTCAGGACCGGTAATCACTAAGTTGCTTTGTCCATGCAAATGACCAACACTCATCAATAAACCCCCAAAACCAAATAGCAAACGGTAAAAACGCTTCATACAAGAAATTAAGTGAAAGGTGAAAACATGAAAATTGTTGCAACCTACGAAACCGGTTACATATTGTCAAACTACAGTTTCAGTTCCCCAATCCCCACCTGTTTTGCCTAACTTGCGGCCTTTCTTTATGCTCGCTCCGGTTTGATGGTCTGGCACCGCATCGCTCAGTTTGTTCTCAAGAATCGCGTCGTTCTGATAATCTTCGTGCTGCTCAGTACGGCGTTTAT
>CAXUEB010000187.1:313-6636 GCA_964249775.1 uncultured Spirosoma sp. | reverse complement strand
CTACGAGCGCAACGAACCCTTCAAAAGCCGCTTTGGACCCGACGGTAGCGTGATGGTGCTCGGTATTGAAACGCCCGGGGCCAGCCGGGACAGCATGTACCGGTTAGCCTTCTTTAGGGATTGGTACGCGCTCAGCCAGAAGGTTAAGCGGATTGAAGGCATCAAAGACGTAGTATCCAACGCCAATCTGTACGACATCGTCCGCGACGATTCGGCCCGGACGTTCCGCATCCGCCCGCTGGTGCCCAGACCGCTCACAACGCAGGCGGGCGTCGACAGCCTGCGCGACCGCATTGCGGCCCTGCCGTTCTACCGGGGCTTGGTGCAGGACAGCACCGGCCGGGCGCACCTGATGGCCGTGACCTTCGATCAGAAGGCGCTGAACACCAAAAACCGTATTGACATCGTTCGGCGCGTCGAAGCGGCCGCCGACTCGTTCGGGACGGCGCACAACTTAACGGTGCATCTGTCGGGAATGCCCTACATCCGAACGGAGTTTTCGGCCAAGGTTAGCAGCGAACTGATCTTGTTTCTGGGACTGGCGTTTTTGGTGACGGCGTTGATCCTGTTTTACTTTTTCCGGTCGCTGACGGTCGTGCTGGCGGCCTTGGCGGTCGTCGGCGTGGGCGTCGTCTGGGTCACGGGCTACATTGTCTTGTTCGGCTACGAGATTACGCTGCTGACGGGCCTGCTGCCGCCCCTGATTATTGTCATCGGTGTACCGAACGTTATTTTCCTGCTCAACCGCTACCACGAAGAACTCAACAAAAAACGCAGTCAATCCGACGCGTTGCTTGTCGCGGCCGAGAAAGTAGGCGAAACGACGTTCTTTGCTAACGTCACGACAAGCATCGGTTTTTTCGTCTTTTACTTCACGGCCAGTCCTTTGCTGTTGCAATTCGGTTTGGTAGCTGCGTTCGGTATCATGACGACTTACGCCGTCTCGCTGATTCTGATTCCCATCATCTTTAGCTACCTGCCCGCTCCGTCGCTGAAGCAACGCGGGCATCTGGATCGCCGGCGGGTGGCGGGCTTTCTGACGTGGGTCGACGCGCTGGTCCACCACCGCCGGAAAGCTATCTACGCGTTCATTGCCGTCGTGACGGTGCTGGGCGTCGTGGGTGCCTTGCGCATCAACGCCATTGGCTACGTGGTCGATGACCTGCCCAAGAACGACCCGATTTATACTGACCTGAAATGGATCGAGAGCCGGTTCAAGGGCGTGATGCCGTTTGAAGTCAGCATCGACACCAAACAAAACGGCCGGGTGCTGACGCCCCAAACGCTGACCAAAATTCGCCGGCTCGAACGCGAGTTTGCCCAGTACAGCGAGTTCACCCGCCCACTGTCGCTGGTCGAAGCGGTTAAGTTTTTCTACCAAGCCTACCGCGGGGGCGACCCGAAATACTACGCCCTGCCCGGCGCGCTCGAACTGGGTCAGTTGGCTAATTACGCCCCCCAACTGAAGGGTTCTGAGGGCCAATTCAAAGCTTACTTAGATAGCAGCCGGCGCTACACCCGCGTTAGCTTCCAAATGCCCGACGTGGGCACCGTTCGTACGAAACAACTCCTCGCCGAACTGCAACCAAGAATTGATTCAATCTTCAACGTCGACGGCGCAACCGGGCAGCGCGTGGCGGCCAACGAGCAGTACGACGTGGGCATTACCGGCAACAGCGTGGTCTTCACGCGGGGCAACGATTACCTGCTCCGCAACCTCGCCGAAAGCACCCTACTGGCGGTCGTGCTGGTGTCGATTATTCTGATTATTCTGCTGCGCGACATTCGGCTGAGTTTGATCGCGATTCTGCCCAGCGTCGTGCCACTCATCGTCACGGCCGGCATCATGGGTTTTGCGGGCATTGCGCTCAAACCGTCAACAATCCTAATTTTCAGCATTGCGTTCGGCATTTCGTCCGACGGCACGATTTATTTTATCACTAAATACCGCGACGAACTCCGCCGAGACCGGGCCGATCCAGGCTGGGCCAATCCTGGCCGGGCCGATCCAGGCCGGGCCATCTCCGAAACGATTCGCTATACGGGTCTGAGCATGTTCTACACCGCCGTTATTCTGTTCGCGGGTTTCGCTATCTTCACGGCCTCGACGTTTCAAGGAACCATTGCGCTGGGCATTCTGGTATCGATTACGCTGCTGATGGGCATGGCGTCCAACCTAATTTTGCTACCGGCGTTTTTGCTGACGGTCGACCAACGGCGCAGGGGCCGTCAGGCTTCTTCCAGCAACGTATCGAACGATACAAACTGATTGCCGAAGCGGTGTTTAATGCGCTGCTGCATGGCGTCGGCGTGAAGATTGAGGTACGTAAAGTAATCTTCCATCGCGGCAAAATCGAGTTGAACCGAGTACGTAACGCCCCCGTTGTCAATCTCCGTCAGGAGCCGCAAAATTCGGTAGCTGACGGGCAGATCGGTTGCCATGACGGCCGGAACGTAGAATGTTTTGATCCAGCGCAGCCAATCCAGCCCAATCTCCGCGGCAACGCTGTAGGTGGTGTTGTAAAGAATCATACTCGACAAACAAACGATTCAAGGCGTAAGTTGAACAATTGGGCGTTTCTTTGCCCGCGAAACTCACTAATTCAATTTATCCATGTACAATGCTTTGCAACACGCCCACTCCGGGTTGCGCTGGGTCGTGCTGATTCTGTTGCTGGCGGCCGTCGTCGTAGCCATTCGCCGATTCACGGCCCGCGAGACGTATACCAATGGCAATCGAAAACTGTATCTGTTTGCTTTGATTGCCACCCACCTCCAAATAACGGGTGGATTGCTTTTGTACCTGCTGCCCACAACGGCCGGCGGTAGTCCAAAGGTCAATTTCGCCCTGGCGATGGATGATTTTTACCGGTTCTACACGGTCGCGCACATCACCACCATGCTGATTGCCGTTACGCTCGTTACCATCGGCCACTCGCGTCAGAAACGCGCGGCCGATGCGACGGCCAAGCACCGCACAACCGCTATTTTCTACGGATTAGCCCTCGTGCTGATTTTGCTGGCAATTCCTTGGCCGTTCCGCATCGAGGGTGCGGGTTGGTTCTAATTCGCTTTTACCAACGCTCCATTAACAAACAAAACCGGCAGAGCGCACCTGCCGGTTTTTGTTTAGCCAATTTTCTTAGCGACTAAATAACCCGACGTGCCACTCAAACCCGGACCGGGGTGCGTCGACGCGCCGATGTGGTATAAATTAGCGAAGGGCGTCTGGTGAGGCAGCCGACTTTTGAACGGACGCCACAGCAGAAACTGATCGATTGTGCAAGCCCCCGAATACGGATCGCCCCCAACTAAATTTGGGTTAATCGCGCCTAATTCGGCGGGCGAAATAACGTGGCGGTGGGTAACGCTGGCCCGGAAACCGGGACAAACGGCGTCGATTTGCGCCACAATCCGGTCGGCGTAGGCTTCCTTAACAGCGTCGGTCCAGCCGGCCGACGTGTCGATGAGTCCGGCCGCGTCGCCCTTGAGGTGGGTAGGCATTTCCTGCAACTGAATCCAAATGGTCCATTGCCCGGCGGGGCCGCGCGTCGGATCGAGGGCCATGTGCTGCCCCACCACGATGGTGGCGTGCTGCGGCAAAAGGCCCCGCGTCGCTTCGTTAACCGCCTGACTAACGCCGTCCAGACCCGGCGTCAGGTGAACAATGGCGACCTGCCGCAACCGCTCGTCGGGCCAGTTGGGCGGGGCCGACAGCGTTAAGTTGATCTGCATATTGCCCCGACCGTAGCGGTATTCGCGCGTCTGCCGCCTGACTTCCGAACTTACGGCCTCGTCCGGAATCAACTGCCCGTACAGTTGGGTGGGTGTTACGTTGGCAACGATCGTATCGGCGTTGTAGGTCGTGCCGCCGACCCGAACGCCGGTTACCCGGTTACCTTCGGTGTTGATTTGCTCGACCGGCGCGTTGGTAAACAGCTCGCCCCCGTTCTGCCGAATAATAGCGACCAAGGCGTCGACCAAGCGGCTGCCGCCCCCTTCCGGTACGGGCATCCCAACGGTTTCAAGGGTTGAAAAGATGACTTGCACGATCAGCGCTGAACTCGCATCGTCGGGTCCCTGACCGTTGTGAAGCACCCAGGGAGCCAGCAGCGCTTTAGTCAAGTCGCCACGGAAATTATTATCCAAGAACGTGCGCGCCGGGGCCAAGGCACGGCCGAAAAACTCAACCGCGCCGGTTCCGAGCGAGAACAGCGCCTGGGCACTCAGTTTTGCTAAGTCAAAGCCGGCAACGTCGTTGCTGAGCAAACCAAACGTCAGCTTCGCGTATAAGTCGTTGAACTCGTCCATGACGACGGCGTACCGGTCGCCGTCGCCGGGATGGATTCTGTTCAGTTCGGCAACCGTTTCTGCCCGGTCAGTCGAGAAAACGGCGCTGCGGCCGTCGGGTAAGAGCACCGCGGTCGGTAGCGTTGTGTTGCGGTAGCGCAGGCCGTTGGCTTCCAGTTCGTCTTTTAACTCTTCATAGACCGGGCCGCTAACAAACAAGGGATGAAAGCCGGAAAAGACATCAATCTTGAAGCCGGGAAACAGTTGCTCATCCGTTTTGATGTTGCCCCCTAACCAAGCGTTCTTCTCAAAAATACCCACTTGCTTTCCCTTACGAGCCAAGAAAGCACCCGCAGCGAGCGAATTAATACCACTTCCAATAATAAGTACGTCGTATGACTTGACCATGCTTCTAAGTAGTTAATAGTAGGACAACTTAGAAATCGTCTGTTCAAGCATTTAGTTAACCATTCGCCGACTACCATTTAGGATTAACAACATTTTAATGTAGCTCACCGACTATTTAACCTGTTCATCTTTAAACATTTATAGATTTCTTGTTGCAGACAACGAGAAAAGGTGTAGAAAATTTTACCCAATTATTTGGCATAAATTCCCCACCGCCCTACTTTTAGGTCATTGATCCTGACTTGACCTAATTCTACGATGAAAAAAGTGCTCCTGACAGCATTTTGTGCTGTCTCGTTTGGCATCGTTCAAGCCCAGTTCGTACCCACCGACATTAATCGTATTCCCGCTGTAACCGAATCTGTACCCACCGTAACTTTATCCGAAAAGACGTTCTACGAACAGCTTCCGCTCGTTAGCAACGTCATCAGTTTTGCCCGCAAGCACCTCGCCATTCGGTATCGCTCCGGTGGCACCACGACCCACGGGTTCGATTGCTCCGGCTTCACCCGGTTTTGCTTCCGTAAGTTTGGTGTTTCATTGCCTCACTCCAGCGCTGCCCAAGGCACGATGGGTTCGGCCGTTGACCGATCCGACGCGCAACCCGGCGACTTAATTGTTTTTAAGGGCCACAGCGTAACGGGCAATCGCATCGGGCACGTCGGTTTGATAACGGAAGTGGTCGGTAACCGCATCAAGTTTATTCATTCGGCCTGGAGCGGGGGCGTTCGCTACGATTACCTCCACGCCGATTACTACCAACGCCGGTTCATGGGCGTCCGGCGCGTCGTTTCGCTGCTGGCCGAAAAATAATTGTTTAACTGTTTGTTTGACGGTGCGCCGTTGCGACCGTCCGCTGCCAGCGGCCCGTGCCGACCGTCAAACAACTTTAAGTGTCGTTCCAGCCCCTTCGCCGACGGCCGCGGCTACCTCATCGGCGTGGCAGATCACCACCCGCGACACGCCCTGCTCCAACGCCCGAAACGCGTTGTCTAATTTCGGAATCATTCCCTTACTAATCACACCGGCGGCTTTGTATTGAGCGTACAACGCGGGCGTTAGTTCGCTCAATACGCTCGCATCGTCGTCGGGATCGGCCAGAACGCCCCGCTTCTCGAAGCAGTAAATCAGCGTTACGGCATTGTGGCGCGCCAGGTCCACGGCGAGAGCCGACGCCATCGTGTCGGCGTTGGTATTGAGCAAGGTGCCGGTTTCGTCGTAAGTCAGGGGTGCGAACACGGGCGTCAGGCTTTGCCGTAGAAAAAACTGAATCTGCCCCGCGTCTACTTCCTCGATGTCGCCGACCAAGCCGTAATCAATATCGTTGACGGGGCGCTTCCGGGCGAGTACCGTACTCGCGTCGGCTCCGGTCAGGCCAATGGCGTTGATTCGCAGCGTTTGCAGCTTGGCCACAATCTGCTTGTTGACCAATCCTCCGTAGACCATCGTCACAACATCGAGCATGGGTTGGTCGGTAATGCGCCGACCGTCGACCATCGTCGTTTGAACACCCAGCTTTTCGGCGATCTGCGTGGCAATTTTCCCCCCGCCGTGCACGAGTAACTTAAAACCAGGAAGACCGGCGAAAGCGGTTAGAAAACGGGTCAGCGCTGCGGAATCGTCGA
>CAXUEB010000187.1:0-303 GCA_964249775.1 uncultured Spirosoma sp. | reverse complement strand
CTTCTTCGGTGCGTTTTATAAACTCTTCAAAATCTCCTTTAACACTGCCTGCGCGGACCATTCGCGGTTGGCGGCCTGCTCGATGACCAGCGACTGCGGGCTGTCCAACACTTCATCCGTTACTTTTAGGTTGCGCCGGACGGGCAAGCAATGCATGAACCTACCCTCGTTAGTTTGTCGCATGTCGTCCATCGTTACGGTCCAGGCCGGGTCCTGCGTTAGCACCTGCCCGTAGTGGGTGTACGACGACCAGTTTTTGCCGTAAATAAAATCGGCTCCCGCAAACGCTTCGCTACGGTTGTG
>CAXUEB010000186.1:3029-10777 GCA_964249775.1 uncultured Spirosoma sp. | reverse complement strand
GGTTCGCGATGAGGACGGGGAACTCGTACTGCTCACCCGCCCGGTCCTTGAACTTATTCCACGATTTGATGACGCCGTAATCAGGCCGGAAGCGCGTCGTTAGCGATTTTGCGCCGGTCAGCATCACCTCACGGTACGCCGGGTTCTTGGTCAGCCGGTAGCCATTGCCGAACGGGCAGTACAGCATAAAGCCCAGGTCGTGCGTACCCGTATTGTGCTGCTCCTTGGCGACGGCCATCGTCCACGTGTGGGCGGCATCCTTCCATTTTTGGTCACCGGTTTGTTCGTAGAGGTACCACAGCGACCCGCCGAAGAAGCCGCTGCACCACCAGCTCGACTTCATGTTGCGCGGGCTGCCGTCGGGGTTAGTCGACTGCGGAAACTGTGCCGTGTCGGGGTGGGCGCGTAGCATACCCTCGTACTGCTGGGTCGCGAACGCAAACGCCCCCTTCACGTCGATAGGCGTTTGGGCCGTAGTGGGCCGGGTCAGTAGCAGTAAAAAAATGAATACGTACCGATTCAAGATCATCATCTATTGCACAAGTGGTTTTACAGGTGCCATAGAAAGTAACTATTCGACGTATTTATACTCTTTTACCTAACTAACACCCTAAACAAATTGAAAATTGTTTGCCTGCCTACCGTTAATAACGAACTGGATTAGTTCATCAAGTTACTGGTCTGCGCAGGTAGCTGACGCGTACGTAGTGGCTGACGCACAGCGCTGGCCTACACCCTTTTCCTTTAATACAACTAACGGATACCGAAACAAGCGCCCGTAACCACTACATGATATATTCATCATTAATAGACTGAACGGGCTTGGGAACCTCTTTCTCGGCCAGAGCTTCCAGCAGGTTGATTTCGATGGTGCGCGTGATGGCATCCAAAGGAACGCCAGCAGGGTTGTACTCAAACGGGTTCATCAGGCTCAGACCGTTGATGTGCGTGACGTGAAACACGAAGCCGATCAGCCAACCCAGCGGAATTGACCACACGCCCGTATCGTTGACAATGGTCATGGTCAGCAGCGTTACGAACAACCAGATAAACAGGCGCGTAAAGTACAGATACGTCGGCGGAAACACGGTTCCTTTGATGCGTTCGGACTTGCCCATGCCGTCGCTGAAGCGGACAATCATCTCGTTGAGGGCCATAAATTGGAAGCCGTCAATCCGCCCTTCGTCGACCAAGCGCTGCAAATCGCGCGCCTGCCGGTCGAGCAGCGCGCTGGGCACGTTGGCGTAACCAGCCACGGCCTGGGCTTCCTGCGGACTAAGGTAGTTGGTGTACGTCTGGTCGTCGGCGTTGCGCAAGGCTTTTTTCAGGGCGTACAAAAACGCGATGTGCCGACGCACCATTCGGCGGGGCAAGTTGTCATCCTTCAGCACGGCCCCGGCTTCGGTGTGGTAGTGGAGCACCGCCCTGGCCCACGAGCGCGAATCGTTGACGATGCCACCCCAGATCGTGCGGGCTTCCCACCAGCGACTATAGGATTGGTTGTTGTTAAAGCCGATGAAAAAGGCAATGGCCGTTCCCAACAGCGACGGCACGACCGTGGGCAGGTTGACGTAATCCAGTAGAATATATTTTTCTAACCAATACGCCAACGTACCGGAAATAATCAGGATTAAGTCAACGCGCCAGGTGATGCGCAGAACGCGGGACAACCGCAGGTTCGGATGGAGGAGCACGGTGAATAACGCGTTAACGAGTGAGGATTGACGGTTTGAAACCTAAACGACTCGCTAAAACGGTTGGTTTTGGAGCAGCCCGTAAAGTTGCGTTTACCATTGCCCGTTTCGCAGTCCAGCGATCTAAACAAAAGCCCAAACACCCGGTTAGCCCAGATAACTAAATTTGAGGCTACGCATGAAGCGGATAGGTATTGGGACGGTGCTGGTAGGTATGCTGCTGGCCTGCGGAGGAGAAAACACAAGTTCAAACGTCAAGTCGCTAGGGGGCGAAAAATCGGGCAAAACAAAGGTGCTGGAAGCGGGCGCGGCTGCCATTCAGGACAAATCGCCCGTTAAAAAGCTCAACATCTACCTCGACGGCTTTCACTTCTACAACGGGCAGATGAACGGGCAAATGGAAGCCCACCATTATTGCTCCAAGCTAAACGAAGACCTGACGCAGTGCGTAATTTTCGACGGCAACGGCGACAGCGCTAAGATCATGGGCGTCGAGTACATCGTCTCCGAAAAGCTGTTCAAGAAGCTGCCCGCCGAGGAGAAGAAACTGTGGCACAGCCACCGGTTTGAAGTCAAAAGTGGCTCGCTGATTGCACCCGGCTTGCCCGACGTTGCCGAACACGAACTGATGGAGCAGGTCGTTTCAACTTACGGCAAAACGTGGCACACCTGGCATACCGACCAGGACATTGAATTGCCTTTCGGCAATCCGGCCCTAATGATGGCGTTTACCAAAGATGGTCAACTGAGCAAGGCCCTGGAACAGGACCGCGACAAACGGTTTGGCGTCTCCTCGGCCGAAAAGCGGCAGAACCGGGCCGACATCAAAGCTCCGCCCGTGCAACCCGGTGCTGACTCGTGGCAGTCGGGCGAAATCATTCAACTCCCCGCCCTGACCGGCCACAAGCACGAACACGTCAAGCAGGGTAGCTTCAAAGACAAGCACCTCACACCATCCGCGAGTGCCAAAAAATAAGCGGTTTCTGCCGTCTACCGCGGTCGTTCGTTGAAGAACACGGTTAGCCCGTCTTTACCGGCCACAATAATGTCTTTGCGACCGGACTTACGCAAGTCAGCCACGGCGAAGTAGATGCCCGTGCCTTTGCCAACGCCCGCCGGACCGTAAGCAATGTCGTGCTTGGTGAACTCCTTGCGGGCCGGGTCCCACGTAAAATAGTACAACCCGACTGGGTCAGCCGAGCCGGCGTCGCCGTCGTTGTGGGCGCGGAAGCGTTTGCCGGTCAGGAGTTCGGGGCGGCCGTCGCCGGTGATGTCGACCCACTCCATGCAGTGGTACTGCGAATTCTTTTCGTCGATTACGTGCTTGGTCCAACCGCGCTGCCCGTCGGCGGTGCGGGTTTGTTCGTACCAGTGCAGCCCGTAGCCGTGCCCTTGCCCAACGATCATGTCGTTGCGCTTGTCACCGGTCAGGTCGGCAACGATGATGGGCACGCTGGCGGTGCCGAGTTTGAACTCGCTATGCAGCGTCCACGCGCCCGCGCCGTCCTCACTCGCGCGTTTGGGGGGCGAATCCACGCTGGGCGCTTCCAGCCAGCCGTCGCTGACGATGAAGTCGCCCCGGCCGTCGCCGTTAATGTCGCCGAAGCCCAGCCCGTGCCCCTGCTTAGGCGCGACCGGAATGGTCTGGAACTGGCCCGGGGCTACCAACTTCAGGTACTTGAGCGGATGGCCGGGGTTGTTGGGCACAATTTCGGGCGTACCGTCGCCATCGACGTCCCAGGCGCGGGTGGTTTCGACGTTGCCGACCTTGGCAATCTCGTGAATGGGCCATACGCCCGGTTTTTTACCGGCCGCGGGCGGACCCGGATTTTCGACCCAACGCAGGGTTTGATTGAACCAACCGCCCGTCACGATATCGAGGTTCGCGTCGCCGTTGACGTCCATTGGTATGGTCGAAAAATCGTCGTAGTACTGGTCGTGCCGGACTTGATTACCCAGCAAATACCGCGTCCAGAAGCGCGGTCCTTTGTACCAGAAATCACCCGATACCAGATCAAGCGTATCGTCCTTGTCGACGTCAAAGACGCCCACGGATTCGTAGCTTTCGGCCGCCACGAAATAGCGCCTGAATTGCAGGGCGGGCTGCGGGGCCGTCAAACTCAGCAGCCCGATCAGGGCGGCCAGGCTAACCAAGATTCGTTGCATACACCGAATGTTTTTGGCGTAATTTAGGCCTTTTCCCCGTTCCACCATGTTGGGTCGTTTATTTCTTCTGTTATTGGTTCTGCTAAGTTGCCAGACAGTACCGCCTTACCGGTACAACGACCCGAAGCTAAAGGGCGTCAACTTGGTAGCACCCTCGCGTCAGCCGGATTCGTCGGCGCTGGCTCCGGTGCGGGCGATGGGCGGAGATTGGGTCGCTATTGTGCCCTACGGTTTCTGCCGCAAAGGCGACCCGCATTTTTTCTTTAGCGAAAACCGGCAAGGTAAGCGCGGGGGACAGTGGTGGGGCGAAACGCCGGCGGGCGTGGCCGAAACGATCCGCATGGCGCGTCGGCAGGGCTTGAAAACGATGCTCAAGCCGCACGTCTGGATGCAGGGCGGCTCGCACCTCGACCTCGAATTTACGACCGAAGCTGAGTGGCAGACTTTTGAGCGCGATTACGCCCAATACGTTCTGTTCTTTGCCAAGATGGCTGACTCGCTGAACGTTGATCTGTACTGCATCACCACCGAACTCGACCGGTTTGCCCTGGCCCGCCCGGCGTTCTGGCAAAACCTGATTAGCCAGGTTAGGCAAGTGTACCGGGGACCCCTCACCTACGCGGCCAATTGGGACCGCTACGACCGCATCCCGTTCTGGAGCCAGTTGGATTACGTCGGAGTCGACGCCTATTTTCCCTTGTCCGATGCCCGCGAGCCGTCCGTCCGCGAGCTAACGCGCGGCTGGCAGCCGCACCTGACGGCGCTCCGCAAACTGAGCGACCGCCTTCAAAAGCCGATTCTGTTTACCGAGTTTGGCTACCGAAGCTGCGATTACACCGCCCGGCGTCCGTGGGAATCCGAAACGCCCTGCGTGCCCAATGAAACGGCGCAGGCCAACGCGTACCGGGCGCTGACGGAAGCCGTTTGGCCGCAGCCGTGGTTAGCGGGTGGTTTCGCTTGGAAGTGGTTTATGGACAATGACCTGCGCCACCGCGAACGCGATCAGTACAGCCCGCAGGGCAAGGTGGCGGAGGAGGTTTTGCAGAGACAGTGGTCGATATCAGCCGACTGATTTTATTCAAATGCACAAGGTCGACACGCGTTTATTATTAATAATTTGGGTTATCTGGCCGCTTTGCGGTTACGGACAATCGCCTTTTCGGGTGCCTTATCGTCAATCCCCAATTCTCTCAAACTCCGCTGGCCAACCCCTTAACTCATCCACTTGGTATTTTCCGGCCGAGTTATTTGTTGATAGCACTTTCTATCGAATACCTGTATCCAAAGAGGAGGTTAATGACTCAATGCGTACCAATGCAAATTACGAATTCTTACCGGGTGGCTGGGTAAACAAAAGAGAGGTAGTCGCCCGTATGGACACGTTCAGATTAAATTGGTTTTCCTATTTTTTGTATAAGCTCGGGGAGCCGGTCTTATATAACTATCCACTGGGCAAAGAAGTATACCGACTTACTTGGATACGTTCATTTCAACCACCCGTCATCGTTCGGATGGAAAAAGACGGCAACCATGTTCGACTCACGACTAAGCTGCTAAGTCAAATACCCAGACTCCCCGGCAATCGGTACTTTGGTCCGGACGGAAAAAATCATCAGACTGACCCCTTTGATGCCATTCCTTTTCGAATTAATCAGGTCAAAAGGTTATCAAAAGCTTTCTATAAGGAATACACGCGATTACTTATGGAACAACATGTTTTGTTCCTATCCCCGTTAGGTTTTTCTGACGCAAGCGGCACGGATGGTTCGGAATGGATTCTGGAAACGCACCGGCCGGAAGGCTACTGTTTCATCACGCGCTGGTCACCCAAAGAAACCGAAGCTTTACGCGTGTTGGGCGATTACTTACTTGATCTAAGTGATGCGAAAGGCGAAGAACGGTATTAACCCATGCTCCAGAAAGTCATTCCCCTCCTCCGCATCTTCGATCTGGCCAAAGCTGAAGCATTTTACGTCGACTGGCTCGGCTTCCGCTCCGACTGGCAGCACCGCTTTGACGAGAACGCACCCGTTTACTGGCAAATCAGCAAAGACAACCTAACGCTGCACCTGACCGAACACCACGGCGACTGCACACCCGGCGCAAAGGTGTTTGTGGAGTGCAGCAATTTACGGGCGTATCACGACGAACTGACGGCCAAAAACTACCGCTTCAATCGTCCCAGTCTGGAAACGGCGTTCTGGGGGGCGCTCACGATGGAGGTCGTTGACCCGTTCGGCAACAAGCTGCTGTTCAGTGAATCGACTACTGATTCGATAGAACAGCCGGTTTGACAAGCCCACACCAATCTTCCTATATTGCCCGCCGGTATGACTCCTACCCTCTTCACTGTCGGACACTCCAATCACTCGGCCGACTACTTCGGCGAGTTGCTCGACGCGTTCGGCGTGACCTGCGTGGTGGACGTGCGGAGCACGGCCGCGAGTGCCTACAACCCGCAGTTCAACAAAGAACCGCTGGCGGCTTTTTTGAAAGCGCGGGGCGTTACGTACCTGCACTTCGCGGCTGAATTTGGTGCGCGACACACCGACCCCGCCCTGTGGGACGCCGACGGTCGGGTCGACTTCGAGAAAGTCCGGCAGTCCGATGCATTCCGGACGGGCGTCGAACGGTTACGTAAGGGATTGGAGCGCGGTTACACAATCAGCCTGATGTGTTCGGAAGCCGAGCCGTTCGACTGCCACCGCTTCGCGATGGTCTCAAAGTACCTGGCCGAAAACGGCTTTGACGTACAGCACATCCTGAAAGACAAAACGGCCGTTCCAAACGCCGACCTCGAAGATGAGTTGCTTGTTAAATACCGCAAGCGGATACCGCAGCCGAGTTTATTCGAGCCGGCCGTTTCCCGGCAGGCCCAACTCGACGCGGCTTACCGGCTGCGTAACGCGGACATTGGCTGGTCGCCCAAGCAAACCGACCCCACTGACGAACGATGATTGAACTCTACACCATTGGCTTTACGAACAAGTCAGCCGAGCAGTTTTTCGGCCTGCTGCGTGACAACGACGTGCGGACGCTGGTCGACACGCGCGTGAACAACACCTCGCAATTGTCGGGCTTCGCCAAAGGGCCTGATCTGGCGTTTTTTTCCCGCGCAATCGGCGGCATCAACTACCGGCACCAGCTCGATTTTGCGCCGACCAAAGAACTCCTTGCCCACTACCGCGCCAAGAAACTGACGTGGGCCGAGTACGAAACCGAATACCTCAACCTGCTGGACCTCCGGCGCGTCGGGCAGCATCTCAACGTGGAAGAACTTCACCAGAATTGCTTGTTGTGCAGTGAGCACACGCCCGAACGCTGCCACCGCCGGCTCCTGGCCGAGTACCTGCAACACCGGTTTGGCGGCATCACCATCCGCCACCTGGTCCGGTAAATGAAGACCCGTTTTATCTGCCTCGCCAATTCACATAAGTACGGAGGCCGCTGCTTAGCCGGCCTGCAAATCAACGCTGACGACGACATCGTCCGCACCCACGACGGCCGACCGCGCTGGATTCGGCCCGTCTGGCCCGACAACGGCGGAGCTATTCCGTTCTATTACGTCGACCGCATTCGCCTGCTCGACATGGTCGAAGTCGATCTAACCCGACCCGTGCCCGAGGGTTTTCAAACCGAAAATCATTATTTCAACGTAGCGTCGGTTCAAGTTGTGGGACAGTACGCGTTCACGACGGCCCTGCTAAACGTGCTGACCTACACCGAGTCGGCGGAGATTTTGGGCAACCTGGCCCGGTCGGTGCCGGTGGAAGAGGCCCATTTTCTCGACCACTCGCTGACGCTGGTTCGGGTTGAGCCGCCGTTTGCGTTTTACTCTAAACTGACGGGTCGGCGCGAGAAAGAACAGTTGCGGATGAAGTTTTGCTA
>CAXUEB010000186.1:0-3019 GCA_964249775.1 uncultured Spirosoma sp. | reverse complement strand
CTGAACCCAGCCTGCTTAGACGACGTATCGGATGTTTACCTGTGCATCTCGCTGGGTGGCGAACACGACGGGGCGCATTACAAACTGGTAGCGGGGGTAGTTTACTGATTGTTTGACAATGCAATTCGATACTTCGGGACACCTGCTACCCTATCAAAAATTGACGTTCACGCCGGACGAGTTTAGACGTGTGTTTGTTGACGGCTTTCCCAACAACATAACCCGACGAACTATTTACGCTGATTACCAGCGATTCGTGACAGATTTGCAATCATTGATTTCGCCAACGTTTACACACTGGATTGACGGTAGCTTTGTGACCATGAAAAACGACCCGGCTGATTTGGACGTTGTTACGTTCTTAGATCACGGGTTAATCGAGCAGCACGAAGCGCTGATTCGGGAACGATTCAAACGCACGTTGGCCAGGCAGTACTATCCTTTTATTGACGCGTATATAGTCGATGTATATGCCGAGAATCATCCGTCTCATTTTTTTACTTTGTCCGACGAAGCGTATTGGCTAAATTGGTTCACTAAAACAAAACCAACCCGCTGGCGTCAAGCCTTGCCCAAAGGATTTGTATCTATTCAATACTGACCAATATGGATGAAGAGAAAGTATTCGGAGAAGATATTGTTCGGATTGCCGACTTGCTGGAACAGGTACGTGCTCTGGATGGAATGATTGCGCTTCATCAACGGTCCGGCAGCCGGCTGATGTTGGAGCAATACGGCGATATGCAAAAAGAGTTCTTACAGGAGTTGCAACAACTGCTTCGTCCGTTCCACCTGCACGCCCAGGTCGAGTCACTACTGGCGTAGCTTGTCTTACCCCACCAGCGCTTTGCGGTATGCGCTCGGAGTTTGGCCCGTGACGGCGCGGAACGTTTTGTTAAAGTGCGACAGATTACTGAACCCGACCGTGAAACCTACGTCGGCCACCGTGCGCGATGACTGTAATAGCCGCCGGGCTTGGTTGACGCGGTACTCGTTGACGAAGTCCGTAAACGTCAGGTGGGTCATGCGCTTAAAGTAGCGGCAAAACGCCGGTACGGTCAGGCTGGTAAGGTCAGCCACGGCCCGAACGTCGATGGGTTCGGTGTAGTGCTGCTCGACGTACTGACACACGCGGCTGATGCGCTCCTGCTCTTTCGGGTTAAGGTCGAACCGGATACCGTCGGCGTGGAGCGGTTCGGCATCGGGCGCGTCGGCTAAGTCCTGCAACACCCGAAGCAGCGTAACGAACCGCTCGAACGGCAACTGATCGGGCAACTGCGCCAGCCACGGTCCGACGCGCTTCTTGGTATCGACACCAAACGTCAGGCCCGTGTGCGCCCGCTCAAACAACCGCCGGATAGTCGCCAGTTCGGGTTTCCCCAGAAACGGTTCGCCCATAAAATCCTCGCGCATCTGCACGACAATCTCCTCAAACTGCCCCTCGATGCCGTAGCTAAAATTGAGGTGCGGTAGGTTCGGGCCGATAAACACCAGTTCGCCCGCTTCGTAGCGCGACACGTTCGTTCCGACCCGGCGCTGTCCGTTGCCGAACGGGATGTACACGATTTCGTACTCGGGGTGGTAGTGCCAGTACACGCGGCACGTTTCGGCCTCGGTGTGGTGAATCACCCGAAACGAACTCCCCGCGCCGGGTTCTATTTTCTCAAATTGAAGTTTCATCACGTAGTAACCCGGAATGCCGTATCACCAGGCTACGGTAGGGAAACCGCTTTTTGTTTTTAAACGTTTGTATAGCAACGGACTACTCCGACAAACGACATGAACCGAATCTATCTATACGCGTTGAGCCTGGTTTTGCTGTTGGGCTGTGCGCAGGGCCAATCCCAGGATTACGCGCCCGCTAAACTACCAACGCCCAAGCCGGGCGAAGCCGTTGCAACCTTCGCAGGAGGGTGTTTCTGGGCGCTGGAAGAAGGCATGAATCAGCTTAAAGGCGTCCGCGAAGTCGTTTCGGGCTACGCGGGTGGCAACGTTAAAAACCCAACCTACGAGCAGGTCGGTACTGACCAGACGGGCCACGCCGAATCGGTGCAGGTCTATTACGATCCTAAGATCATCTCCTACGCCAAGCTGTTAGACGCGTTCTTCGCGGGCCACGACCCTACGACGCTCAACCGGCAGGGACCCGACGTTGGCCGCGATTACCGCTCGGTAGCCTTCTACCGGACGCCGGCCGAGAAAGCCCAGATTGAAGCGGCCATCAAACGGGTCAACGAATCCGGGCATTACAGCGGCAAGGTCGTCACGGAAGTAACGGCGATCAACGAGTTTTACCCGGCCGAGAATTACCACCAGAACTATTTCAGCCTGCACCCCGATCAGCCGTACATCCAGCGCGTGTCGCGGCCGAAAGTTGAAAAACTGCGCAAAGCAATGGCGGGACACCTCAAGAATAACGCCCAGTTAACAATGAACTAACGAATAACGTCCTGATAGTATCAATAGAGCATCAACAGCGGATAATAAATTAGCAAAATAGCCGGTCGCAGCCGGCTATTTTTGTGCCATGAATACAACCATTTCTATGAACAAGCCGCACCGAAACCCCCTCGTGCGGCATTTACTAACGTTTTTCCTGAACCGCCACGCGCTGGCCGTCGGGTTGGTGTTCGCGTCGGACAGTCTGCTTTTTGGCAGTTGGGTAGCGCACATTCCCCACGTGAAAGCCAAGCTGGGCCTGTCCGAAGCCGAACTGGGTATGGTGCTGTTCGCGATGCCCGCCGGCCTAATCGTCATGAACCCCATGACGGGTTGGATCGTGGGCAAACTGGGCGAAGCCCGGACCTGCTTCTGGTCGGCGTTGGCCCTGGCGGTGGCCATCTGCATCCCTGTCAATGCGCCCAATACGGCCGTGCTGGCCGCTGGTCTGTTTTTGTTTGGTCTCAGTAGTTCGCTCATCAACGTGGCGATGAACACGGCCGCGACCAACGTCGAGCGCGCCCAAAACGTCGTGATTATGTCGTCGTGCCACGGCATGTGGAGTTTAGGCGGGTTGCTG
>CAXUEB010000185.1:0-10918 GCA_964249775.1 uncultured Spirosoma sp. | reverse complement strand
TGGAAGAAGGTCGGTATGTAAACGAGCTTTGCCATCGGTTGTGCGCAGAAAACGCGGACAATGTTCGGGATATTATCCGGTTCTTGCAATACCATAACGGATTTTTTGCGGGATAGTTCGGCAGCGGTTAAAACATAATCATTCGTCACCGGGTCATATACGTTTATAACCGGTCCTAAACCGTTCGTCGACAATTCATCAACCCATGATTACGGCCGTACCGCCCCCTTCCTACTCGCTAACGCTCAGCCAAAGCCGCCCGCTGCGGTACGGCGTTTTCCTGTACCTATACATCATGCAGGGCATTCCGTCGGGTTTTTACACGACGGCGCTAACGAATTACTTCGCGGCTGAAGGCGTCAAGCCCGATTTAGTCGGCTCGTTCGTGGCCATCATTGGCCTGCCGTGGGCGTTTCAGTTTATTTGGGGACCCGTTATCGACCGGTTTCAAGGGTCGGCGATGGGTCGGCGCAAACCGTGGGTTATTGGGGCGCAGACGATGGCCGTGCTGGCGACGCTGACGCTGCTGTTCGTGGATGACCCGATCGCCCAAATTGGTACGCTCAGTTGGTTATTCTTCATCCGCAGCATTTTTGCGGCCGTTCAGGATGCCAGTGTCGATGCGTTGGCCATTACGGTCACCCCCGAAGAAGAACGCGGGCGTACCAACGGCTTCATGCGTATCGGTTACTTGGCCGGTTACGGCGGGGGGTCGGCCATCTTCGCCATGATTCTACGGAATTACGGGTTTCACGCGGCCGCGCTAACGCTCGTACTTTGCCTGCTGACGGGGGCCGTACTAACGTTTTTCGTTCGCGAACAACCCGGCGACCGGCTCCTGCCGAGCTTCGACCAGCCGCGCCCGACGCCGTTCGGTTCGGCAACGGTTTCAACATCGTTGGACCGGAATCAGGGTCGTGCCCCGGTTACGCCGAACCAACGGCCGAATCATACCTTTAGCTGGTTGTTTCGCGAGTTGTTTCGGGGCTTGCTGGCCAAGCGGAGTTTGCTGCTGTTCGGCTCCATCATTCTGGCGTACATCAGCGTCGCCATGTTTCTACGAGCGTACAACTTTACGCTGATCCGTGATTTGAAGTGGCGCGACACCGAACTATCCGTTCTGACCGGTACTTACGGCATGATTGCCGCAGCAATTATTTCCCTGACGGGCGGCTACATTGCCGACCGCATCGGGGCGCGTCGGCTGTTGGTCGTTATGCTGGTAGTCGTGGCGGCTTATCTGATCGGCTTTAACCTGATTTCGGACTTGTGGGTCCGGCGCGATGTAGCCCGAACGGGACTGGTCGCCTTGTTCTTCATGGACCCGTGCATCAGCGTGGCGGCCATGCCGGTGCTGATGGCCATTTGTCGCAAAGGCGTGGAAGGCTCGCAGTTCACAACCTATATGGCCTTGGTGAACCTGAGCGACATCGCCGGCACGTACCTGTCCGGCGAAGCGCTCAACTTTTTTACGGCTCCCAAGATTGGGTTGTTCTCGGGCAGCGTGGCCGCAGCCGCCTTAGTCGTCATTTTTCTGGCGTTGCAACACTACCGGCACATCGGCGAAGCCCACGCGGATGCCGAACACTCGCCTGGCACCTAAAAGGCAATTCGGTTTCGGCCGGGGGGTAGTGTTTTGCTGACGCCCCGCCAGCGAAACGTCGTCTGCATCCCAGCCGGAACGGTTACGCTGCCGGTCAGTTGCCCGCCCGACCGCTTCAGGTCCAGCTCAACGTTGCCCAACGGGTGCGGATACGTAGCCCTGAGCATCGTCAGGTGGCCCAGTTCGGGCGCGATCGTAACGGCGCGGTGGCCGGGGGCGGTGGAGTTGATACCACAAATTGTTTTGTAGAAAAATACGTTTGGGCTGGTGCTCCACGGATGGCAATCGGAGCGCTGGTTTTCCTCGCCCCACTCGATCGGCACTTCCACGTAGCTCGTCAGGCCGTAGTCCATCATCGTCTGCCACTCGCCGATTTCCCCGAAGAAGCGGCTTTGCAGCCCCGTTTTGTTGAGGGCTTCAAATAGATACAGGTGCCAGAACAAATCCGCCTGCCCAAACATCGCCTTATCATCGAGCACCTTAGCCAGCAAGGTCTTCGCCGACGCGCCCTCAACGGCTCCGCTTAGCACGGCCAAAATATTCGTCACCTGCGAAAACTGTTTCTTAGCCGTGCGCGCCCCCGGCGGATTCTCGGCAAATAACCCCTTTTCGGCATCATAAGCCAGCGTTCGGGCGGCCCGGTTAATGCGGTTAGCGCGGGCGCGTAACTCAGCGGCTTCGTCAGCTTTGCCTAAAAACGCAAATACCTCGGCCGCGTGGTTAAGCGTGTAGGCGTAGTGCAGCGAGTGCATTAGGCTGCCCCCTTCCCGAACGAGGGGCGGTTCGCCGTTTTCGTAGCCTTTGGGCCAGGCCAGCGCCGGCCACCAGTCAATCAGCCCAACCAACCCCGCCCCGGCGGACCCGTTCGGTTGCAGGCGGTCTCCGTACCAATTCAGCACCGCCCGCATCCCCGGCAGAAACTGGCGCAGAAACGCCTTATCGTCTTTCCAGCGCATATAATCGTATACCTGATCGACCCAAATGAGCGAATACGCGGGCATGACGAGGTGGAACGCGTTGGGCGCGCAGGCAAACGTCAGCCCCTCGGGAATGCGCGACTCGTCGAACTGAACTGCATTAGCGCGTTGCGCGTCAGGCGGTCGTCGCCGGCCAGCGTCAGCAGGGCCAGGCTGTGCACGCGCGTATCGCCGGTGTACTGCATCAGTTCGTAGTAGGCATCGCTCATCAGAAAGTCCTGCGCGCAAACCTGCGCCGTGCGCCAGCCCGGTTCCATCAGGCGATCGAGTTTCGGGTCGTCGGTTTGGAACTGCGCGTTGCGCTCGACAGGTGCGGTCAACCGTTGGTTGTGGTAATCATGAATGGTCAGAGGCTCCGCGCCGGTCGTAATCTGCAATTCCACGAACCGAAACGCCCGGAACCAGGTTGGCCGGAACAAGCGTTCGGTACCGCCGTCCGGCACGAAAAAGTCTTTTATGCCAATAATCTTTTTACCTGTTAATTCATTCCGGTTGCCCTTCGTTTTACCGTCTTGGTTAAATAAACATTCGGCATAGGTTACCTGAATGCGGCTGCCCGCGCCCCCGCTGACGGTTAGTTCGGGAAAACCGATGGTCAGTACGAGGTTGTCAATCAGCAACTTCACCGATTTATTGGCCGGAATAACCGTTTTCTTTCCGCGCAGAAACGCCCGTTCCGCCGGTAGGCCTTCGCTCCTTTCTGCTTTCCCTTCTCCCAGCGCTTCCTGCGTTTCAACCTGCATCGGCGTCCGGCGGGGCGTCAGCAGCCAGCCTCCACCGTACAAAATGCCCCCGGCGTGGTTCGTGCCCCGCGCGCCGGCCGCATCGCACCAAACGGCTTTGGGCCAATTTATGTCTTGGTAACCGGGCTGCTGCCAGCCCCACGGGTAGCGGGCCGCCACGGTGCTGTCGGTGGGGTTGCCAACGTACAAACCAAAGGCGATATCCGCCTTGTTGAACAGCCAGTTCACCGGCCGGCCCCGAACGCCTTCGTTGTGAAAAGTAAGCCACTGACCAGCCTTGGTGTCGACCACGCGCTCGGCTTCCCCGTGGCCTTGCAACCACAAAGCAGTCATGTGCGAAAAAATGGAAAACGCGCGTTTTGAACCGTAATTCACCACCTCGACAGCCAGCACGTTGCGGCCTACTTTGAGATAGGGAGCCAGGTCGTAGGTTTCGTAGAACCAATGGGCCAGATCGCCCCGCGCCGGTCCGCGCCCAACGGCCTGCCCATTGACGAACAGCCGGTATTGATTGTCGGCCGACACGTGCACGACGAACCGCTGCGGCTTCTGCGCCAACTCGACGGCCTTGCGAAACAGCACCACCGCGTGGTCATGCTTCGGAGCGGTCGGGTGCATGATCCAACTGGCAGAAAACTTTTCGGGGATTGAATCAACCGGCGAAACACCGGGGACGGTTACCGTTTGCGCCAACAGTGACCCGCCGGTCAGCCACAGAATCAGAATGAGGTAGTTCATGAATTCGTACTATCGGCTTACACAAGCCAATTTTGGCAACAAAAGACAGCAACAGTTAGAATTACCCGTTTTTTACACAAAACGCGGTCGGCAACCATGCCGCCCGCGTTTTGCTTACGTAGCTCTGCCAATACAGGCGGAGTAGCCGTAGGCTAAGTTGTAGCTGCTAATCCGTATTTACAGTATTAGCCTTCGGCTACTCCGCCAGGATTGGCAGAGCTACAACCCAGCTACAAGTCTACTCCAACACCGAAATCGTGTGCGGAGCGTCGGATTTGGTGTTGATGGTTCCCTTCTGCGGTACGTCGAAGTTCGCAATGAACAGCCGTCCATTGCGCAGCAGCGGCTCGGCGGGTTCGTCCAGCAAGCCGTTCGACCCGTCCGTATCGCCGTTTTGCGACAAGGTCCGCACGACGCCAGCGGGTGATACAATCCGAATGGCGTTGTTCTTGGCGTCGCAGACGTAAATGTTGTCGGTCGCTCGGTTGATGACGATGCCGTCGACGCAGGGCAGTTTGGCGAACTGCGTTTTGCTGGCCAGACTCCCGTCGGCGTTCAAGGTCATTTTGTACATCGTTCCGTCGCCGAAGATGCCCGTGAATAGGTTGCCCTGACTGTCGTAGTCAATGCCGTCCGCGCCAATGTCATCGCCGTCGGGACCGACCTGCGTCGTGAACGTCGTCAGGATGTGCGGGTCGAGCGTAAAGCGTTGCAGTTGGATGGGCGTGCCGGTGTTTAATTCGGCGAGGGTAAACTTGAAAATCGCGCTGCCGTTGTCCACGCCCGGCAGGTCCCACTGACTGTCGGACACGTACACCGTGTTGCCCTTCCAAACGACCGCGTTCGACAGCCGGAAGCCTTCCACCACCGGCTCAATCGTCGTCGGCTGACCGTTCACGATGCGGATGCGCATCAGCCGCGATTTGAAATCCGAATTGTAATTAAACTGGTTGTCGGCGTAATAGACGTTTCCGTCGGGACCGTAGGCCAGATCGAACGGGGCCGCCCGACCCGTGACGGGACTAACCGGGGGCGTAGCAAAGACCGAGTAACCCTGATCGGTCAACCGCAAAATCACGGGCGGATATGCCAGACTCGGGTTGCCTAAGTTGTTGATTGACACCAGCATGTTGTTGTCGGGCGTCAGGGCCAGTCCGTCCGGCGTGTTGTATTGTTCCGGGAAGCTGTACGCAAGCCGGGGCGGCACGTTCTGGTCCACCGTCGGGAAATCCCGGTGGTCCTGGCAGCCAATGACCAGGCCGCTCGTTAACAAAGCGAGGCAAAGAAACTGCTTCATAATCCGTTGGGAGAAGGCGTTGGTTTATTTATCGTCGCGGGAAACAAACTTGACAAACCGACTTTCCTTGCCGTCTTTGGTTTCTTCCTGGTAAATCATCGCCAGTTTGCTGTCGTCGAAGATTTTGAAGAATTCATCCCACTCAAGGTGTTCAAATTTGTCTTCGCCGGCTCCGGTTGGGAAGTCAATGCGCAGCACGCCCGAGCCGTCCTTGCCTTCGGTGCCCTTAACGCGGGCGGGTTTACCGTCGCGCTCCTCGACGTATTTCTGAATCTCTTTGTGATCGGTTGTGGTTTTCGAGCTGGCCATGATCGTTGCGGTTTAGTCTACGCAACGGGTAACGGCCGGATGAGGGCTTGGGTTTGCGAATATTTAGCCAATCGCCCGTAACCGTTCGGCCCAAACCCGTACACTCCCTTGGCGGTTTCGTTCGGTAGCTGATCAACTGCCCACGACGTAACGCCACTGCCCATGACGTACCTCATCATCGACACCGAAACCAACGGTCTGCCGCAACTTTACGACCTGCCCCATACCGATACGACCAACTGGCCACGTCTGATTTCGGTCTCGTGGGGCCTCTACGACGAAACGGGCCGCGAACTGAGCAGCGACACGCGGCTGGTGCAACCCGACGGTTACCGCTGGAACCAGCAGGCCCAGCGTATCCACGGCATCCGGCCCGAAGAAGCGCAGGAATACGGCCTGCCAATCAACACTGTGCTGACCCGTTTACGCCCGGCCATCGAGCAGGCTGACGCGTGGGTCGGTCATTTCATTGAACTGGATTACAACGTCATCGGGGCCGAATTCGTCCGCTCCGCGTCCGGTCGGTCCGGACGCGGAGCGGAGTTTATGGCCAAACCCTCTATTTGCACGATGGACGCCAGCAGAAGGGTGAACCCGAACAGTGACTGGTTGAAGTTAGACGAGTTGTACGAAACCTTGTTCGGTGAACGGGTGCGCAACCTGCACAACGCCGAAGCCGACCGGCTGGCCACGGCCCGGTGCTTTTTCGAGTTGAAACGACGGGGTGTATTGTGAAGCGCAAATCAGGCCCTGCCAAATCCTCGGCTACTGCTGATACAAAAAGTGGTCCGTGAAGACACGGACCACGATCAACAAGCTTTGTATGAACGAGGATGACAAATATCCCTTTACGCCACCTGCGGTGCCCGGACCAGACCCGTACCCACGTCGAACGGGTCGAAGCCCGGCACCAACCGATCCGTCACACCCGACGACACCAACTTAGCCGTCAGCGCAACCGGGGTCAGCGTGTTTCGCCCGGTCAGTTGCTCGGCCCACAAAGCCGCCACGCCCGCCACGTGGGGCGTCGCCATGCTGGTGCCGCTCATGTTGACCAGCCCCCCACCCGCTTTGGCCGATAGCACCGCCACGCCCGGCCCGGCGACGATGGCTCCGGTATTGGAAAACGGCGCAACGTTAAAGTTAGTCCCGCTCTGCCCCAGCGCGGCCACCGAAATAAAGCCTTCCGACACGGCGGGCGGGCTAACGGCAATCTTGAAGTCGGGGTTCTGGCTCGTTCGGCTTTCGTTACCGGCGGCTGCAATCAAGAGCGTCGTCTGGAAAAAGCCGCTGCCCGCCACCACGAGTTGGGCCATCCGCTCGAACAACTGCACGTTGGCCCGGTAGCCTTCCAGCGCCCGCGACGTGGCCAGTTCGGTCGGTAACCCAGACTGTTCTAAGCGCTTGACCAAACCGGGAAAATCAATACCGAGCGACATCGAAATGACGTTGGACCCATTCTGCACGGCCCACTGAATGGCGTTGATGATGCCCGCGCTCGACCCGCCTTCGTTGCCCAGCACCTTGCCGATGAGCGCCTTTTGCACGCCGGTTGCTACGCCGATGCGCGTGTTGTTGACGTTCCGACCGAAAACGGTGCCCGCGCAGTGGGTGCCGTGCCCGTGCGGATCGCCGTCGCCCTCGCCGGTAAAATCTTTCTGCACAATCTCCACGCCCGCAAAGGCCGGGTGCTGAGCATCAATGCCCGTATCGAGCACCGACACGACGATGCCTTCGCCAGTAAACGGCGACGTATCGGCTCCAACGGCCTGTACGCCCCAGGTGACGGTCGGCGCGGCCGGTTGCTCAACGTCTTCGACGTCAAGCGGTTCGATTAACTTGATTGGAATGACCGGTGCCACGGCGACTACGTCGCGGCTGCGGGTCAGGTTGGCCAGGTCGCGCCGGCTGACGGTGTCCACTTCGACCCGGAGGCCGGCCGATGCCGCTTCGAGCACGCTCGGCGTCGCGGCCCCGAGAAAAATGTCGCGGGTCGAAACCGACGGCGCGCGGAGGATGATGTGAGGTTCGTCGTTCATGAGAAAGGTTGTTTATGGGACAATAAGACGATTTTAGTAAGGCGTTAAAAGTAAGCCTTACTCGCCGGTTTTCAGGCGAGTAATTTATTATTCGTGAATTGGAATTATAAAAACGTAACAGATGGCTATCTGAATCTTACGTAGCGGCTTCGTTCGTCAACAGCCGATTTACCTCCAGAACTAACTGAACGGCCTTGTGTAGATGGCGCGGATTTCTTCCAACATATCACCCTGCGTGTTGGCTCCGGGTAGTTCTTCGACAAAGCCGATGTATCCTTCCGGCGCTTTCAAGTAAACGGCGGTTAATGGCACGGTTGACATCTATTTGAAGTTAACGGCGTTCATGGCAAACTCCATACAAGCGTCAATGTCTTCCGGCTCCAGACCGGAGTGATTCGCCAGTATCTCTTCTTTTGAGTCACCGGCAAACAGATAGCCCAGCACTGTAGCGACGGTGATGCCCATACCCCGGATGGTTGGCTTGCCGTTGCAAAGCCGTTCGTCAACGGTAATGCGGTTAGTTAGGTAAGTCACTGTGTCGTTCTTGATAAAATTGATTTTTAATGTGAGCTTTTACTATTCGTTTCTATACAGATAGGTCTCCTGCAAAAATCTTAACTTCTCAGCTCTATACATTAATTTTTCTGTTCAATCCTGAGTAACCAGACCTTTATAAAATTCCAAAATGCGAATCCCTTATTGCTAGACTTGCTCTTTTTATCTATATTTTCTAACCCCCTTACCATCACATAAAGATACCCCATTGTTGAAAAAAGTATATACCAAGAATCCGTAAAATATACATCCTCGAAAACGCTTGACTTAGGAAGTACTGTCACGACTAGTGCTAAACAGCCGAACGAGATTTCAATTATTGAATACAGCACCGGTAATTTCGTTTTAAACGCGAATAGGTAAAGTCCAAACCATAATACTGAAAATATAAATATTAATAGTAAAAGACGTTCATGATTCCGTAAAAACTTATTAATTTCATTATCAAAATATCCAATCGAACCGAATGCAAATAATAAAATATCAACAATAAAAAATAGAAATATTCCTTGCTTAGTTCGATAACTCCGGTTTGTATTATCAGTAATATACTCAAATATACGAGCAGTTAAAACGACGAAAAGTATACTGGCTGATAAAATATACAGCAGAGCAAGTGTTTTAGATAAAATCATACAGATGTCGTTTTCCTCCTGTCAAAATCAAGTACATTACTTAAGTAGAAGTACTTCTGTTTAAAGTTTGAAGCATTACATCTCCTTTTTCCAAAATTTTCTACAATCTTGCCCCCTCGTTTGACGCCTGTACAACCTGAAGCCGTTTTTGCCCAACTCCATGAAAGAGTATATCCGCCCGATTAACCGCCTGCTCGTCGCCAACCGGGGCGAAATCGCCATCCGCATCATGCGGGCCGCCACCGAACTCGGCATCACCACCGTCGCGGTTTACACCTACGAAGACCGCTATTCGCTGCACCGCTACAAAGCCGACGAAGCGTATCAGATCGGCCGCGACGAGGACCCACTGAAGCCGTACTTAGACGTAGAAGGCATCATTTTACTGGCCAAACGCCAGAAGATTGACGCCATTCACCCCGGCTACGGCTTTCTGTCGGAGAACGTCAATCTGGCGCGTCGGTGCCGCGAAGAAGGCATTATTTTCGTGGGGCCGTCGCCCGAAGCGATGGACGCGCTGGGCGACAAAGTGCGGGCCAAGAATCTGGCTAACACCGCGGGCGTACCGCTGATTCCCGACTCGCGGGAAGAGAATATGTCGCCGGAGCGGGCCAAAAGCGAGGCCGGGCGGATTGGGTTTCCGGTGATGGTGAAAGCCGCGGCCGGGGGCGGTGGGCGCGGGATGCGGGTCGTGCGCAACGCCGACGATTTCGAGAAGGCGTTTACCGAAGCCAAGAACGAAGCCCGCAACGCCTTCGGCGACGACACGATTTTCCTGGAAAAATTCATTGAAGACCCCAAGCACATCGAGGTGCAGCTTTTGGGCGATCAGCACGGCAACATCGTGCACCTCTACGAGCGCGACTGCTCGGTGCAACGGCGGTTCCAAAAGGTGGTTGAAGTAGCGCCGTCGTTCGGGCTGCGTGGGGAAACCAAGCGTAAATTGTACGACTACGCGCTGCAACTGGGCCGGGCGGTTAACTACTCCAACGCCGGAACAGTCGAGTTTCTGGTCGATAAAAACGAGAACATCTACTTCATCGAGGTCAACCCGCGCATTCAGGTTGAGCACACGATTACCGAAGAAGTAACGGGCATCGACATCGTCCGGACGCAGATTCTGATTGCGATGGGCTACAAGCTGTCGGACAACGGCATCTACATCAACCTCCAGGACGAGGTGCCGCTCAACGGTTACGCCATTCAGTGCCGCATCACAACCGAGGACCCCACCAACGGCTTCAAACCCGACTTCGGCACCATTATCGCCTACCGCAACGCGGCCGGTTTCGGCATCCGATTAGACGAGGGAAGCAGCTACGCGGGCATGAAAATCTCGCCTTACTTCGATTCGATGATCGTCAAGGTTTCGGCGCGGGGCCGGACGCTCAAGGGCGCGACGCAACGCCTGACGCGGGCCTTACTGGAGTTCCGCATCCGGGGCGTCAAAACCAACATCGGCTTCTTGCTGAACGTTATCAGCCACCCGCTTTTTCAGCGGGGCGAAGCGCGGGTGTCATTTATCGAAAACCACCCCGAACTGTTCCAGCTTCGCCCGGTGCAGGACCGTTCGACGCGGGTACTCAACTACCTCGCCGACGTCATCGTCAACGGCAACCCGGAGGTCAAACGTAAGGACGACAGCAAGGTGTTCCGGACGCCCGTCGTGCCGCCGTTCGATACGTACAGCCCCTACCCCGCCGGCAACCGCACGCGCCTGAAAGAGCTGGGTCGCCAACGGTTTGCCGATTGGGTCAAAGACCAGAAGTCGATTTTATACACCGACACGACCTTCCGCGACGGCCACCAGTCGCTGCTGGCCACGCGGGTGCGAACGCAGGACTTGCAGCGCGTGGCCGAAGGCTTCGCCAAAGCGCATCCCGAGCTGTTTTCAATGGAAGTCTGGGGCGGGGCAACCTTCGACGTAGCCATGCGGTTTCTGTACGAATCGCCATGGAAACGCCTGTCGGCCCTGCGCGAAGCCATGCCCAACATGCTGCTGCAAATGCTGTTTCGCGGCTC
>CAXUEB010000184.1:0-10924 GCA_964249775.1 uncultured Spirosoma sp. | reverse complement strand
CGTTCACTCTTCGCCCTTCCCCTTTCACCGCCCCCATGAACCTCCCTACCTGGATTGCCCGCCGGTATTTTTTCTCCCGCCGAAAACGTAGTTTCATTAGCTGGCTGTCGATGTTGTCGATGCTCGGCGTGGGCGTCGGCACGATGGCCCTGATTGTGGTGCTGTCGGTATTTAACGGCATGGAAGAACTGAACCGAGAAATTTTCAAGACGTTCGAGTCCGACATGACCGTCTCGCCCAAGCAAGGCAAGCGGTTCGTGGCGTCGCCCGACCTGCTGAACCGCCTGCGGCAGACGCCGGGTGTGGGTCTGCTGACGGCCGTAGCGCAAGACAACGCCTTAGCTCGCTACGCCGAGGGGCAGACCGTCGTGCGCGTCAAAGGGGTGGATGACAACTACGTGCAGCGCCGGCAACTCGACTCGGCCCTGATCGACGGCCGGTTGCTGCTGCGCCGGAACGGCGTGAACTATGCCCTAATTGCCGACGGAATTCAACAGGATTTAAGCATCTCGCCGGTCGACATCTTGACACCCTTGGAAATCCTGTACCCGCGCAGTGGACAGTCGTTCAGCGTGCTGAACCCGGATGCCTTTAACCAGCAGGCGCTGACCGTTTCGGGCGTTTTTCTGCTCGAAGCGAAGTACAGTAACTACGTCCTGGCTCCGCTGAACGTCGCGCGAACGCTGTTCAATTACGGCTCCAACGAAGTAACGGGCCTGGAAATTCAACTCCGGCCCGGCACCGACGAAAGCGCGGCTAAGCGGGCCTTGCAGGCCGTCGTGGGCGATCAACTTCTGGTGCAAAGCCGCGATGATCTGAACGTGGACCTGTACCGCGCCATCCGCGTCGAGAAGCTGTTTGTGGCGCTGACGCTATCGTTTATCATCCTGGTCGCGTCCATCAACATCTTTTTCTCTTTGTCGATGCTGGTCATCGAGAAAAAAGAAGACATCCGGCTGTTGTTCGCCTTGGGCGCAACGACGGGATTGGTGCGCCGAATCTTTCTGACCGAAGGAGCGATTATTGCCCTCATCGGGGCCATCACCGGGCTGGCGCTCGGCATTCTGATCTGCGTGTTGCAGGCGCAGTACGGCTTTATCCGCATGGGCACGGTCAGCTCGATGATCGACGCGTACCCCGTGCGGCTGGACCTGAGCGACGTTGTGTTGACGGGCGTTCTGGTTATTCTGCTGACGGTGCTGACGTCGTGGCTACCGGCGCAGCGGGCCGCAACGACTGGCCAATTAGGACGTCACTAAACAACGTAGGGGTCAACGTACCAGTCGCCTTGGGCTACTAAGCGTACCCGACCCTCGGCGAAGACATCAACTAAGTAAAAAGTTACAAGCTCCACGCACAAAAATAGTCAGACCCCGATCAAACAGATTGGGGTCTGACTATTTCAACGAAAAATCGGATCGGCATTCCTTAAGCATTACCGCCGTTCACGTCCAGCAGACTACCCGTGATGTAGCTGCCATCGGTCGAAGCCAGCAGGACGTAGGCCGGAGCGAGTTCTTCGGGCTGACCGGGACGCTCCAAAATCGTTTTGGCTGCGGCCTGCTCCACGCCTTCGGGCGGCATACCGGCACCGGGCAAAAACGGCGTATAGATCGGGCCCGGTAGCACGGCGTTGACCCGGATGCCCCGTTCGCCAAGCTGCTTAGCCAACGACATACTGAATGCGTGGTCTGCGCCTTTGGTAGAGGCATAATCCACTAACTTCGGCTCGCCCTGCTTGCCCACGATGCTACCGGTGTTGATGATGCTGTCGCCTTCTTTCAGGTGCGGCAGGGCAGCCTGCACCATAAAGAAATAACCGAGGATATTGGTATCGAACGTCCGGCGTAACTGCTCTTCCGAAATGTCTTCGACTTTTTCCTGAATGTGCTGGTAAGCCGCGTTGTTGACCAGAATGTTCAACTGACCAAACTCGGCGACGGTCTGCTCAACGGCCTCCTGGCACTTTTGCTTAACCCGCACGTCCGACGCGATGGTCAGGCACCGGCCGCCGAACTGCTCGCAGAGTCGCTTGGTTTCCTGCGCGTCTTCTTCCTCTTCGGTCAAGTACACAATGGCAACGTTGGCTCCTTCTTTGGCAAAGGCAATGGCGACCGCCCGGCCAATGCCCGAGTCGCCCCCGGTGATAAGGGCGACTTTATTGACCAATTTGCCGGCGGCTTTGTAATTAGAAAGGTCACTGTCGGGTTCAGGCGTCATTTTGGCCTGAATCGCCGGAAACTCCTGCACTTCACTTTTGAGTTCGTCGCCTTTTGGCCGAAATTCGGGTTGTTCCATGGGTTTGTTTGGGTTGATGTTGGTGAACGATACGCGGACAGCGTCGGGGCTGCGGCCCGTTATATAACCCAATACCCTTGACGACGTTTTTGTTTAAGTGTTTAGGCAAAAACTAATTACCAACTCGTCTTTTTGTGGCCCGAAACGGCGTAGTACAGGATAAACCCAAACAAGGGTAACAACAGTGTGTAAGCCAGTTTAGGGCTAACGGCGTCGGTTAAGTAGCCGTGCAAAAGCGGCAACAACGCTCCTCCGCAGATCGCCATAATCAGTAGGGCCGAACCAATCTTAGTAAATCGACCGAGCCGATTTAAGGCCAATGGCCACACCGCGGGCCAGATGGGAGCCAACCCGAAGCCAAGCAAGGCCACGCACAGCACCGACGTAAAGCCGCTCGTAAGCAGCGTTGCCACGGTCAGTACCAAGCCGTAGGCGGCTCCGAAGCGCAGGGCCGTTTGCTGCGAAATCACGCGCGGAATTAGAACGATGCCCAGCACGTAACCCGCCAGCAGCCCGTAGAGCGTGTAGGTCGTGAAATACTTAGCTTCGTCGTTGCTGAAGCCGAGCGTCGTGCCGTAGTTAATAATCGTATCGCCCGCAATCACTTCGGCCCCGACGTAACAAAAGAGTGCCAAAACGCCCAGCACGAGGTTTGGAAATTGCCAGACGCTGGTGTGCGAAGTGGCTTCCGCGGGGGCGTCGTCCTGCTCTTCCGATACTTCGGGCAGGTTCGAAAAACGGATCAGGCCGGCCAGTACCACCAGCACGCCCGTCAGAATTAGGTAAGGCGATACCACTTTTTCGAGCTGAGCGGACCCGGCCACGGCGTTAGCCCCCGTCAGGAGCAATCCGCCGAAAATGTACTGACTGGCAATGCCCGCCAGTTTGTTGGCGATGCCCAGAAAACTGATCCGCTGGGCGGCACTCTCGCGCGGACCAAGGATGGTGGCGTAAGGATTCGACGCTGTTTGCAGCACCGTCAGACCAATCCCAATCAGAAACAGCCCGACCAGAAACAAAGGGTACGACACGGCGCGGGCGGCCGGTACGAAGATCAGCGTGCCGACGGCCATCACCAGCAACCCCAGCGACATGCCATTCTTAAAACCCGTTCGCTTCAGCACCGCCGACGACGGAATGGCCATGAGCGTGTAGGAAATAAAAAACGCAAACGCCACTAAGTTCGAGCCGAGCGTACTGAGATCGAACGCTTGCTTGAAGAACGTAATCAGCACGCTGTTGACCCAGGTGACGAAGCCGAAAATAAAGAAGAGCGCGCCAATGATGAGCAGCGGGCCAGTGTAGTTTTGGGTTTTGGGGGGTGTCTGAACCAAGATTTCTACAGGATTTAAAGCATGGACAAGAGTAGTCACCGGGGAATTGGTTTCAAGTTTAACAAAATCTGGCTAATCCCGTCAATCTTCCGAAAATCTTGGCCTTCATGGGTCGTTCTGTGAACACAATAAAACCGGCTGAGCGCATAAAGAAGCGCTCAGCCGGTTCGGCATAAAATCAAGAAAGTAAGCCAACTTGCTTACACCAACTTAGCATCCATCGTGATGGGGACGGCGGCTAAGGCCTGCGAAATCGGGCAGTTCGCCTTGGCCACGTTGGCCAGTTCATCAAACTGCTCGGCCGAGATGTTTGGTACTTCACCTTCTACGTCGAGCTTGATACCCGAAATCTTGAAGCCGCCGTTGGCCTGCTCCAGTTCGACCGACGCCTTCGTGCGCAACGCCGACGGTGGGAAGCCCGCGCCGGTCAGTTGGAAGCTCAGGGCCATCGAAAAACAACCCGCGTGGGCGGCTGCCACCAATTCTTCGGGGTTCGTGCCGGCTTTGCCGTCTTCGTTCTGAAACCGGGTTTTGAACGAATACGGCGTTTCATTCAAGACGCCACTCGTCGACGACAACGTACCGTTGCCTTCCATGCCCGTGCCGTTCCAGACGGCGTTTGCTGTACGTTTAACACCTGCCATGATTACTGTGGTAAAGTTGATAAATGGGTTTATTAATGTGATAAGCAAAAAACGAAGCATATCGTTTTGGATGTATCTACATGGTTTGCCTGATTTAGGTTCTCTACCGCTTAAAAATTCCACCAAACGGCCGTTGGATACGTCCCGTTCAGACTGACCGGCTCGCCGATGCGGGGCGTCGTCACGGGTAGTCCCGTCTCAGCCGCCCGTTTGGTGAGCCGTTGTATCGGCTCGTTCCAGGCGTGGTAAGCCAAGGCAAACTTACCCCAGTGCACCGGCAGCAGCGTTTTTGCCCGCAACTCCCCGGCGGCCGTAACGACCTCTTCGGGAAACATATGAATGTTGGGCCAATCCGTACCGTACTGTCCGCATTCGAGCACAGCCAAATCAAACGGTCCGTATTTCTGGCCAATCTCGGCAAAGTGCGGTCCGTAGCCCGAATCACCGCCCAGAAACAGCCTGTAACCGTGCAGCATCAGAACGTAAGACGTCCAGAGCGTGCGGCCCCGCGCGAAGCTCCGGCCCGAAAAGTGCCGTGCCGGGGTGGCCGTCAGGCTAATGGCGTCGCTCACGCGGTGACTTTCCCACCAGTCGAACTCCACAATTCGGTCGGCCGGTACGCCCCAGCGTTCGAGGTGCGCGCCCACGCCGAGGGCGGTGTAAAACCGCTTGACTTTAGGCATGAGCTTCGTGATGGTTACGTAGTCGAGGTGGTCGTAGTGGTCGTGCGACAGGATGAGCAGGTCGATGGCCGGTAAAGCGTCGACCTCGTACACGTCGCTGCCCGCGAACGACCGCCCAAAGAACGACACCGGCGAAGCACTGCCGCTGAGCACCGGGTCGACCAGCACCGTTACGCCTTTCGACTGAATCAGGTACGACGAATGCCCAAACCAGACCACCGTGGGCGTCGAGTCGGGCAGCGCCTTGAGGTTGGTTTGGACCGAGGGCAGGGGGCGGGGTGGCGTGTTGGCGTCGGGCTTATTAAAATAATCCAGAAGCATCGTTCGGTAAGAAGCCTCTTCCCGCATGACGGCCGTCGGCGTCAGGTTCTGAAACTGCCCGTCGCGGTAATTGGGTGATTGTTTGATGCGATCCAATCGACTCTCCGCGGGGTCGCGGCCGAAAACGCGCTGTTGCAGGAAGAGCAGCCCGGCGGCTCCCAACGTAGTTAAGACAAGCAAGGTGATGAGCATGGTGGTACGCAAGCGTTTCATGTCGCCAGAACGGGCGGGGGTGGTTACCGGTTCCGCCGGTCGACCGGAACAATCGCGAAAAACCCGGTGTTATACCCACGAGTCGGCCACCGCTTGTTTAACGTTTGTGGATTAACGTTGAACAAGGGTACGCAATGGCTGGTTTACGGCGCACGAACGCGCGTCCGATAGCGCTCCACCGTCTGCCCACGCGGCCCGGCCTGCGTTGTTTACTAATTTTGTAACGACAGGTTGATCGAACCCTTTTTCGATTCCCCACGTATGACTATTTCCCCGACGGATACCCCGCGGGTGGCCGTGTTTCGCAAAGAGCACTTTAACGCGGCTCACCGGCTGCACAACCCCAACTGGTCGGACGAGAAAAACACCCGCGTTTACGGCAAGTGTAACAACCCCAACTACCACGGTCATAACTACGATCTGATTGTGCAGGTGACCGGGCCGATTGATCCCGAAACCGGCTACGTCATTGACATGAAGTATCTGGGCGATTTGGTCAAAGAGCACGTTACGGACCGCTTCGATCACAAAAATCTAAACCTTGATACCGAAGAGTTTGCGGACCTGAATCCTTCGGCCGAATATATTGCCATTGTTATTTACAACCTTCTCCGCAGCCAGCTCAGCGAGGGTTTAGACCTTAAAATCAGATTGTATGAAACTGAACGGAACTTCGTCGAATACCCCGTCGGATGATCGGGCAAGCAGCGGCACCCCGCTGACTAACCATCGTCACGATGATGTGTACCACGACGAATTGATTGATGAACTGGGCGACGCGCACGCCAGTTCGTCGGCCGAAACGCCCCTGCGCGAAGACGCCTTTGCCTTAGACGACGCGACCAAGATTGATCTCATCGAAGAACACTTCCGGGAGATCATGAACATCATGGGCCTCGACCTGACCGATGACAGCCTGAACGGAACGCCCCGGCGCGTAGCCAAAATGTTCGTTAAGGAAACGTTCAGTGGCCTCAACCCGGCTAACAAACCCGCCCCGACGCTCTTCGACAACAAGTACAAGTACGGCGAAATGCTGGTCGAGAAAGACATTACGGTGCATTCGTACTGCGAACACCACTTCGTACCGATTATTGGTAAAGCGCACGTCGCTTACATCTCCAGCGGCAACGTCATCGGCTTATCGAAGCTGAACCGAATTGTGCAGTACTTCGCCAAGCGCCCGCAGGTGCAGGAACGCCTAACCGTGCAGATCGCCGAAGAACTCCGGCAGGCCCTGCAAACCGACGACGTAGCCGTCATCATCGACGCTAAACACCTGTGCGTTTCGACGCGGGGCGTCAACGACACGGCCTCGTCGACCGTCACGGCTGAGTACAGCGGTAAGTTCGAAAACGAAGCCACCCGCCAGGAATTGCTGCGCTACATTAGCCAGTCGAGTCCAACCATCTAAGTTGTTTGGTTGTTTGACTGTTTGTCTGTTCGGTTGTTGGCTGACGCACTTGAAACAGACAAACAATCGAACAACCAACCATCCAAACAATTTACCATGCAAGGCAAAAACATTCTCATCGTCGGCGCGAGTTCGGGCATTGGCCACGCGCTGGCCGAATCGCTCCAGACCCAGGGCGCTACGTTGTTTACCGCCGGGCGCACGCAGCCCGAAGGCATCCAGTCCACCCACATGACGTGGGATGTCGCCGGTCAGCCGGCCGCCGAAGCCCTCAATCAACTCCCCGACGTGCTGCACGGGCTGGTCTACTGCCCCGGCACGATTACCCTCAAGCCCTTCCAGCGGCTAACCATCGACGATTACCGTACCGATTTAGAAATTAACGTCCTCGGCGCGGCTGCAACGATTCACGCGGCTTACACGGCCATTAAAGCGTCGAAGGCGGGCAGCATCGTCCTGTTCAGCACCGTAGCGGCCAAAATGGGCATGGGCCTGCACTCGTCGGTGTCTATTGCCAAGTCGGCCGTCGAGGGCCTGACCAAGTCGCTGGCGGCCGAGTTTGCCCCCTACAACATCCGCGTCAACGCCGTCGCACCGTCCCTGACCGACACGCCCTTAGCCGAGGAAGCCGGTTTGCTGAGCGACCAAAACAAGCGCGACTCGGCCAACAAGCGCCACCCGCTCAACCGCGTCGGCACCCCGCAGGACATTGCCGGCATGGCCGCGTACCTGCTTTCCGACCAGGCGAGTTGGATTACGGGCCAGATCATTGGCGTCGATGGCGGCATGGGCAATCTGAAGTAAACGGCCTTATCGCCGGGCCATCTCCTCTTCCCAGACCGAACGTAGATCGAGCAGGTAAAGCTGCCGGCCGTTCCCGCCGTGCGTCGAGTCGATGCAAACAAAACGGCCGTCGTTGCTCATGCGTGGATGCAAGTCGCAGCGCCACTCGCCGACGTATGACTCGCCGGCCGGGAAATGGCCGAGGTCGATGCGCCGATCCGTGGGTTGGTGATACACATAAGGCGTCTGGTTCCGGTTCTGGGCGTTCGCGTAATTGTCGTTGAGCAGCCATTCGTTTGGGTGGTCAGCGGGTTGCCGCTGGGGCACGTACGTTTGGTGACCGTTGACGGGCATTTTGTCGGTCACAATCCGTTCGTAGCGGGCGGTTCGGTCTTCGAGCACGTAAAACGTTTGCGGCCCGCCCGCGGGCTTCGTGTAGGCGCAAATGTGGCCGGGGCCGCGCCAGATGAAATGCGAGGTGTACCCCGACGGATCAATGATAAACGGCTCGGAGCCGTCGGGATTCATCGTAATCATGCGCGTCACGAAGTTCGTGCGGGCCATTGTCTGCCGGTCTTCGCGTTTCGCCCGCCAGCGGTGCAGAAACGTAATTCGGGAACCGTCGGTGTTGACGAGCAGGTGATTGAACCAGTGAAAGTTGTCAGCAACCGACTCGCCGTTGTGCGGCAGGGCGGCTGCTTCGGCCAACGACAGGAGCAGTTTGGTTTCGCCCGTTTGCAGATTCAGCCGGTACAGGCCGATGGGTGCGGGCGCTTTCTCGTCGTAGTACGGGTCGCGGATGCCCGCGTAGCCGTAGCCCGGCCGCAGGTCCTGAATCCGGCTGAACTCCGTACCAATGGCCCACTGACCGTCGGGCGAGAGGGCATAGATCGCTTTGGGTAGGGTCTGCTTTTCGCGGGTAAACACGTCGAGGATGTGGCTCACGTACTGATTACCAACCCGGTCGTTCCAAATGATTTTTGAGCGCGAACCCGGTATCCACTGAAGCATACAGCCTTGCTGCCAGCCCCACGCCCGGCTTTCGCCCAGCTCAATCCAACTGCCTTCCCGCTCTACATCAATCAGGCCAATCTTAATGACATCGTCAGCGGTGGGCGAACGGCCTTCAAAGCCGACCTGCATACCGAGCACGTACCGGTTGGTTGGGTCGAATTGCCGCTTGTCGTAGTAGCCAAACCAGTGGTAGCCAGAGCTTTTGGCACCGCGCATCCCGGTCAAGGCACGGACGGGTACGGATATGGGGCCGCCCGTTGGAAACGGACCAAGCGGATGACTCAGGCCGACAATCGCCGATGCTTTCAGGAAGGTTCTCCGGTTCATGGTCTCAGAAGTCGATTGACCGGCCGCTCTACTCCCTCGTCATCTTCCCGTCCACATTGCGCCAGATGCCCAGCGGATTACCGTCCTGCAAGGCGGGCGGTAGCAGGGCGTTGGGAAAGCTCTGGTAGGTAACGGGGTGTACCCAGCGGAGGATGGCCGCCGTACCGACGATGTACTTAAGCAGGAAGCGGTCTGCCTAAAACAGCAGATAAATCAATCTAACTTATCCTGCGCGGAAGGTTCCGAATCCTTCACCTTAGCGAGTGCTTGCTCAAACTTAGATCGGTTACCGCGCTGCGCTCGTTGCGCTAAATAATCAGGACTCATCAACGCGGCTATCTTTTCGGACAAAGCCGTTGCCGCCAGTTGGTCAACGGACAGACCTTCACGGTCAGCCAGTTTGAGTAGCTGACTATGTAGTGAATCCGGGAGCGTTACGGTTAGCGTGTTCATTGTATTTCCTTGATTAACTGTAGAAAATCCCGCGGTCAGACGGCTTCGATACCAAATTTGTCAACGTTGGCAAAGTCCCGCTTGCTATGCGTTACAATGTACTGACACCGCGCTTCAACGGCCAGTTCCAGTACCATATCGTCTTTGGGATCGGACAGAAACGGTCGCCACAGAAAGAAAATCTGACGGTGACTGGCTACTGAGCAAACGTAATCAATAATGTCATCGATGGCCTGAGTTGATAGTTCAATACCCAGCGAAGGTCGTTTGGCTACGTCCTCATACTCCAGTACCAACGGTATAGATACGTTGATCTCAAATCGAGGATCGATGCCAACCATCGATAGTAATCGAAACGAAGCTCCCCGACGAGACCGTAACGCAGCAATCAGCACATTGGTGTCAATAACAATCTGATAGGGCATAAAGTATGACCGTGCACAGGACGATTACTTCGTCAACGTTCCGTCCACATTGCGCCAGATGCCCAGCGGGTTGCCGTCTTGCAAGGCGGGCGGCAAGAGGGCATTCGGGAAACTTTGGTACGTAACGGGCCGCACCCAGCGTAAAATAGCCCCCGTGCCCACCGACGTACTGCGACCGCCGTCCGTGGTGGCGGGAAACGGGCCGCCGTGGGTCATTGCTTCGCAGACCTCGACGCCGGTTGGAAAGCCGCCAAACAGCACCCGCCCGGCTTTGGCTTGCAAGAGAGCGATCCAATCATAACCGGACCGGTCCAGTTCGGCTTCGGTGGCGAAAATCGTGGCCGTAAGCTGCCCTTCGAGCACGTTGAGACAGTCAGCTAATTCGGCCTCGGTTTGGCAAACCGTCACGAGCGAACTGGGACCAAAAATCTCGCGGCTCATGTCGGGGTAGCTCAGAAATAGGGGGGCGGTAGTAGTTAAGACGGCGGGGCGGCCTTCGGTGCGGCTGTCGTCGGCTGCGGTGTCGCCCTCGGCCAGCAGCCGAACGCCGGGTAGTTGGCGAATTTGTTGGATGCCCTTCTGATACCCCCGGTGAATGCCCGCGTTGAGCATCGTGGCCGGTACCGACGCCCGAATCTTACCGGCTAAGGTTTCCAAGAACGTATCCGTTTGGGGTGAATTCAGTAGAAACACCAAGCCGGGATTGGTGCAGAACTGCCCTACACCCAACGTGACCGACGCGGCCAGTCCTTCGGCCACTTTCGTGGCGTTCTCGGCAACTGCGCCCGGCAGAATCACCACCGGGTTGACCGAACTCATTTCGGCGTAGATCGGAATCGGCTCGGGCCGCTCCTGCGCGACGCGTTGCAGGGCCAGGCCCGCCGTGCGCGAGCCGGTGAAACCCACCGCTTTGACGGTCGGGTGGGCCACCAGCGTCTGCGCCACCGCGTTATCCGCGTGAAGCAGGGAGAAAACGCCGTCGGGCATCCCCATTTTCTCGGCCGCCGACACGATG
>CAXUEB010000183.1:9621-10993 GCA_964249775.1 uncultured Spirosoma sp. | reverse complement strand
CGTCGGGCAGGGCCATGCCGTACATGCGCCAGAAGGCGTGGTACTTTTTGTGGTACGGAAAATACTCGTCGTCGGTTTCGAGCACTCGGAAGTACGTCGCGTATTCGCTCGGTACCCAACTGTCTTTACCGAACAGAATCCGGTCCTGGTGCTGCTCAAAGAACTTACGGGCGGTCCGCGGCTGACGACCCAGTTCGGCGATGACAGCCCCAATCTCCAAATTCATATTCGGAAATGCTTTCATGAGCGAATCCAGCTTGGTCAAATCGTTGGGGTACCAGCCCATGTGGGCGTTGATGAACGTCGTTTTCGGGTGCTTGCGGAACACGTTGTGTTGCTCGGCGATGAGTTGCTCAAACGGTACGGCGTTGGTTTCGGTGCGTTTGCGACCGGGGTGTAGCTTGAGTTCGAGCCAGCGTTCGTTGTAGCGGTCCATTGGGTCCCAAAATGACTTGGGATCGGCGGTGTGAATCAAAACCGGAATGCCCAGTTCACCACACTTCGCCCAGATGGGGTCCAGCCGGGGGTCGTCTACCCGAACTCGGTTGCCCTTATCATCCTTAACGTTGAAGCCGAGACTTTTGTAAATCTTTAGGCCCTTCGCGCCCTTCTTTACGTCGTCTTCCAGCGTTTTAACGGCCTGCGCCGTCCAGCCGTTGTCGTTGACGCTGGCGAAGTTAATGTTCGTAAATAGGGCCAGCCGCTTCGGGTCGGTCTTTTGAACGTTGGCCAACGCGTCGTTGAAGAACTTGGTGCTTTCGCCCGTGTTGCCGCTGAACCCGCGCCCGCTCAAATTCACCATCAGGCCCATGTTGAGGCTGTCCATCTGCGCGATGAGTTTCCGCAGGTCGGCTCGGTCCATCTGGTACTGATGGTTGTGCACGTCGATGAACGGATACTTCGCCCGGTGCAATTGGTGTTCGGGTACTTTCAGCGTCGAAACAGGTTCGTATTCTTCAAAGTCAATTGGCCCGGCGGGGGTAGAGACTTTGGGTTGGGCCACGGCCATCGTCAAGGAAATCTTAACCGCAAAGAGCGTAAGGGTAAAGCGCAAAGCTTGCAAAGCAATCATCCAATATCTGTTAATCTGGTCTAAAAATAAGCGCGACGCAGTGGGCCGCGATGCCTTCGCCCCGTCCCACAAAACCGATGTGTTCGGAGGTCGTGGCTTTAATCGAAATGTCATCTTCGGGTAGGGCCATCACCTCCGCCAGACACGTTTTCATAGCCGGAATGTGCGGATTCAGCTTCGGCTCCTGCAACACCACCGTTACATCGACGTTCGAGACTTCGTAGCCCCCGCTCCGCACCATCCGCAAGACTTCGGCCAGCAGCAGTTTACTATCGACGCCTTTCCAGCGCGGGTCTTTGT
>CAXUEB010000183.1:1056-9611 GCA_964249775.1 uncultured Spirosoma sp. | reverse complement strand
TCGCAGATGACGTGGCAAACCACGTCGGCGTCCGAATGGCCCACCGGCCCGAACGCAGCCGGAATCTGAATGCCACCGAGCCAGAACGGCCGGCCGGCTTCGAGTCGGTGTACGTCGTATCCTTGTCCTACGCGGATTTTCATGCAGAGCCTGTTTTCTCTTTCAGGTACTGTTCAAAATGGCTCATTACTCGCGTTACTTCGTTGACATAATCAAGTACAACACGGCGTTCGGGAACCACCACGTCAATATCCCATTCTAACTGCATTCGTAGCGAGTTTATCGTTGAGCAAAGCTTACCGTATGACGCAGGAAAATCATTCAGTAGTACTGAGTTGTCATGCAAGGCTTTGGCATAATCATCTTCCAGAGTGATTTGCGTGTTAACGGTTAGCAAGACCGATTTGACAGCATTGAACAAGGCGACATCCAAAAAGTGAATGACTCCGCCGGGATGCGTGAATCTATTTGCTAATAGATAAGCAGCCCTCATGTGGGTTTGAGCCAATCGGAAGTAATCCAAAGCCATGATTTTACGTAGCAACTGATCACGTAGGTCGCTTCTGCGGCACCGTTAGACTTACTTATTAACCTTTGACAAAGAGGCTGCTGGGCTAATTCTCGCTTCGATAGTACAGCGTCGAGCAGTTTTCTTTCCGTAACACCTGCCGGGCCATCGCTTGCACGTCGTCGGGCGTAATAGCCTGAATCTGGGCGGCTTCCTGATTGACCCATTCGGGGTCGCCCGCGTTGGCGGCATAGGCCAGGTTCATGGCCCGGTTTAGCAACTCAACCTCCGAGAAGGCCAGCGTCGCTTCGGCTTGATTCTTTACCTTGGCCAGTTCTTCGTCGGGTACGGCCTGGTCAATGAAATCCAGCACGAGGGCTTCGACGGCGGCATCGGCTTCTTCGAGCGATACGCCCTGATTCAGCGTACCCTGCACGACCAGCAGACCAGGGTCGAGCGACGAGGTAAGGTACGCGCCCACGTTGCTGAACAAGGGGTTATCGCGCAACAGTTTTTGGTACAGCCGCGACGATTTGCTGCGACCGAGCATGTCACTCAACAGGTCGGCGGTCTGGAAGCCCGGCTCGAAGCGGCCGGGCATGTGGTAGGCTTTGTACAGCCCGTTGAGCGGTACCTTGGCCGACGTTTCGAGCTTGTGCGCTTTGGTTTGCTCCGGCTCCAGCGGCAGTTGGCGAACGTAGGGTTCACCGGCCGGAATCGGCGCGAACCACTTCGCGCTCAGTTGCTTCACCTGCTCGACCGTTACGTTGCCGGCCACGACCAGGATAGCGTTGTTGGGTAAGTAATACTTATAGAAAAACGCCCGCACGTCGTCCAGCGTAGCGTTTTCGATGTGGCTGATGTCTTTGCCAATGGTTGCCCAGCGGTAGGGGTGCTGCTGGTACGCCAGCGGGCGCAGTTTGAGCCAAACGTCGCCGTAGGGTTGATTCAGGTAACGCTGCTTGAACTCTTCAACGACTACTTTCTGCTGAACGTCGAGTACCTGCGGGTCGAACGAGAGACTGAGCATCCGGTCTGATTCGAGCCAGAACGCCGTTTCCAGGTTGGCCGACGGCAGCGTAATGTAATAATTCGTGATGTCGGGGCTGGTAAAAGCGTTGTTTTCGCCCCCCACTTTCTGCAACGGCTCGTCGTAGCTCGGAATGTGCCGCGAACCGCCAAACATCAGGTGCTCAAACAGGTGCGCAAAGCCCGTCCGGTTGGGGGCTTCGTCGCGCGACCCGACGTTGTATAAGATGTTAACGGCCGCCATCGGCGTGGACTCGTCTTCGTGGACAAATACCCGCAGGCCGTTGTCGAGCACAAACTGACTGTACTGAATCATGGATAAAACTTTTGCGGAGAGCCTTCGTTAGATACTACGCAACAGACAAAAGTACGGTTCCAACCGTAGAGAATCAACCCGTACCATTTTGGCAATCCGAGTCGCTTTTTTCCGCACGATTGTTTTTTTCCTGAGCTTACATTGGCTAACGCTCCCGGCGCGGGCACAGGTCTTAAACGACCCGGCCTTGCTGCAAACGATTCAGAAGACGTTAGATCACATTTATAATTTTGAGTTCGCCGACGCCGACGCGCAGATCCGGCAGCTTCGGACGCGGCTTCCTCAGCACCCAATCGGGCCGATTCTTCAGGCGACCAAGCTCGAATTGCAGTACCTGCCCCTGACCGACAATCAAACCGCTACGGCGCAGTTTGTGGAGGCCGCCAATCAGGGTCTGGAACTGGCGAAGCGGTTGCTCAATAAAAACGAAAACGATTCCGAAGGCGTGTTCTTTGCCCTGACGGCCCATAGTTATCTGTCGTCTTTGTACAACAATCAGGGTGAAACCGTCCGGGCCGTTTCCGAATCGAAAAAGTCGTACAGCTATCTGAAAGACGGCTTCAAACTAATGGACCGCAACCCGGATTTTTACTTTACGACGGGCCTGTACAATTATTACGTCGAGCGCTACCCAATGGACCACCCGGTGGTACGGCCCTTCATGATCTTCTTCAACGACGGCGACATGGCGTTGGGTCTGAAGCAGATGGACGTGGCAACCAAGCGCGGGCTGTTCATGCGCGCCGGGGCTAATTATTACGTCGCGCACATTCTGCTGAAACACGAAATGCAGCCGGGCCGGGCAGTGGCGTACACGAAGTATCTGGCCGACAAGTATCCCAACAATCCCTTATTCGGCATGATCAACGCCGAAGCCTTGCTGCTGGCGGGGCGCTACGCCGAGGCCCGGCCGTACGTGCAACGGCTGAAGCAGATGAACCACAAACTGGTACCAACGGCGATTACTGCGTTTGAGGGCATCCTGGCCGAACTGGCTGATAAAGACGATAAAGCAGCCGCCGGCAGCTACCAAGCCGCGCTGAAATTGCCTTACAACGACCCGTATACCAAAGAGTACCACGCGATGGCCTACGCGGGCCTGGCCCGCATTGCGGCCCGCGTCAAAGACCCAAACCGGGCCAAGCAGTACTACAAAAAAGCGCTCGCCGTTGCCCAGTACAAGTCCATTATCCGCGAAGCGAAAGCGTATAAGTAGCCTAATGATACGCCATGCTGTCCCGTCGTCAATTCATTCGTTCCTCACTTGCCGGTTTAGCGTTTCTACGCCCGCCTAAGCGCCCAATAAATACCGTTACCGGCCCGATTGCCGCCAGCGACATGGGGCTGACGCTCATTCACGAACACCTGCTGGTTGACTTCATCGGAGCCGATCAGACCGGTCCGCACCGCTGGAACCGGGCCGACGTCGTCGCAAAGATGTTGCCCCATTTGCAGGAGCTGAAGCGCTTAGGCTGCCGGACGCTGTTCGACTGTACGCCCGCCTACTTGGGCAAAGACCCGTTACTCCTGAAAGAATTATCCGAACGATCGGGCGTTCATATTCTGACGAACACGGGCTACTACGGCGCAGTCGATAATAAATACCTACCCGCCCACGCCCTGACCGAAACCGCCGATCAACTCGCCGACCGCTGGGTCGCTGACTTCGAGCGGGGCATCGACAACACGGGCGTCCGGCCGGGCTTTATCAAGATTAGCGTCAATCCGGGTTTGTTGTCGGACCTGCACCGCAAACTCGTCGTGGCAGCCGCCCGCACGCACAAACGCACCGGTTTAACAATCTGCTCCCATACCGGTCCTTACGTGCCCGCTTTTGAGCAAATCGACGTGATAAAAGGGGAAGGTGTTAGCCCGGATGCGTTCGTATGGACCCACGCGCAGGGTAACAGCATGGTGCATTACGCCCGCGCCGTTCGGGAAGGAGCCTGGGTCAGCCTCGACGGGTTAGACAACAGCAACATTGAGAAATACGCCGAAACGCTGCTGCTGATGAAAGAAAACCGGTTTCTCAACCGGACGCTGCTTTCCCACGATGCCGGCTGGTACGACCCCGCCAAACCGAACGGCGGCACCATCGACCGCGACTACACAGTGCTGTTTAAGCGGCTTATCCCCCAACTGAACAAGCGGGGCTTCACAAAAAAGGATTGGCGGCAAATTTTAAAGCAAAACCCGGTAGAAGCATTTAGTCTTCGTCAATAGTCTACTTCCAAGTTCAGCGTTTTGCGCAGCTCGTGCAGGGCCGGGTTTTTTTCGGCCATGTAGTTGTATTTATCCTGCGGGCTGTAGATGATCTTCTTTACGTCCTGCTGCCGAACCTCGTGCTCAAGCTGAATCTGACTGTTCTGGAGTTGTTCACGCAGATAGCCCAGTAAGTCAGGTTTCAGTTCGGTCAGATAACCGACTTGCAGCGTATTGTCGAGCGTAATCCGAACCGTTGTGCCGTCGAGGGTTAGGTCACGGTTGAGAATGAGTTGCTCGCTGGCCGAGTCGTTCTGCTTCCGCCGAAGTTGGGCGAACTGGGACCACGTAGCCTGCAACTGCTCGAAAATGAATGGCTTGTCAACCCGAACCGGCGTAGCGACAACGTTCTCTTCAGCTTCGACAGTTAACGGAACTGGTCCGTTCGTCAGGGCCACCGTTGAGCGCAAGCGGCTGTTGGCCGGGCGCGCAGGTGGAGCGATCTGCGGTTTTGGCGGAGCCGTAGCAACGGCCGATGTAGCGCCGTTTGCCGCAAGGCTACTGGTCGGCGAAGCGTGCCCGTTTGTAGCGACGGGCGTTGCGTGGCCGTTTAAGGGCGCGGTGGGTCGGTAGCCGTTTACCGGTTCGCTCGTGACTGGGTGGCTCTCCGTTAAGGCGTGGCCGTTTCCGTTCGCCGGAGTGGGGCGGCCCTCCGTCGCGTCAGGCGTGGACTGGAATTCTGGCTTTTTTTTTTCCCTAACCTCGCCGTTGGTGGCAAAACCCGACGAACGGGGTAGTTCGGGTAGGGCGTGCCAATCGAGCAGGTTGCGCACGTTGGCCAGCTTCATTAGCCACCGTTCGGTGTGCAGCCGCTGGTCTTTGGCCTGCTTGTAATTCATGTCGCACTGCCCGCCAAGGCTCAGCGCCGACAGGAGAAACGACATCGGTGCCCGCGCCGACTGGTCGAGGTACTGCCGCCGGACGTTCTCGGTTACTTGCAACAACTGCACCGTCGCGGCATCTTTACACACCAGCAAATCGCGGAAATGGCGGCACAAACCCACCACGAACTGGTGACCATCAAAACCCTTTCGTAAAATTTCGTCGACCGTTAGCAGGCTCTGAGCGAGGTTGCCCACCAGCAACTGATCGGTGAGTTTAAAGTAATAATCGTAATCCAAGATGTGCAGGTTGTCCAACACCTCCTTGTAGCGAATGACGCGGTCGGCCGCGAACGTTACGTTCAGATCAAACATCGACAGGGCGTCGCGCAGACCACCATCGGCTTTCTGCGCAATCAGGTCCAGCGCGTCGGCTTCGGCGGTAATGCCTTCTTTCTCGGCAATCTTAGCCAAGTGCCCCGCAATGTGCCCCGGCTGAATCCGGTTGAAGTCAAAAATCTGACAGCGCGATAGAATCGTCGGCAGAATTTTGTGCTTCTCGGTCGTCGCCAGAATGAATATGGCGTAGGAAGGCGGCTCTTCCAGCGTTTTCAGAAAGGCGTTGAAAGCGGCCGACGAGAGCATGTGCACCTCGTCGATGATGTAAATCTTGTACTTACCCGACTGGGGCGGGTAACGCACCTGGTCAATCAGGTTCCGAATGTCCTCGACCGAGTTGTTGGAAGCCGCGTCAAGCTCGTGAATATTGAACGACGCGTTCTGGTTAAAGCTCACGCACGACTCGCAGTGGTCGCAGGCTTCACCTTCTGCGGTTAAGTTCTGGCAATTGATGGTCTTGGCTAAGATTCGGGCGCAGGTGGTTTTGCCAACCCCGCGCGGCCCGCAGAACAGAAACGCCGATGCTAAGTGATTGGTCTTAATGGCGTTCTGGAGGGTAGTCGTAATGTGCTCCTGACCGACGACGGTATCGAAGGTGGCGGGGCGGTACTTGCGGGCCGAGACCACGAAATTTTCCATACCGCAAGTTAGCGATTGAGGTACGAATTTCAAACGGCACCGAGCGCCGTCCTCGCGCCTTCATCAAACAAAAAGCCCAGTGACACCTGCCACTGGGCTTCGTTCCGTATGATCGCGTTTACTGCAAATTCGCGTCTTCGCGGCTGTTGAACGTATCGCCCTGCTTGATGTCGCCGGTTTCGTAGCCTTTCTTGAACCAGTACATCCGCTGCGCCGACGTGCCGTGCGTAAACGCGTCCGGCACCACGTAGCCCTGCGTTTGCTGCTGAATGCGGTCATCGCCGATGGCGCTGGCGGCCCGGAGGGCTTCTTCCACATCGCCCGGTTCCAGCGTATTGGCGTAGTGCGCCCATACACCCGCGTAGAAATCAGCCTGTAGTTCGAGCCGGACCGATAGTTGGTTGTTTTCGGCCCGGCTGACCTGACCGCGCAGTTGATCGACCTTGTCCATGACGCCGGTTTGTTTCTGCACGTGGTGCGCCACTTCGTGCGCCACGACGTACGCCATCGCAAAGTCGCCCGGTGCGCCAAACCGTTGGTGCAGTTCATCGTAAAACGAAAGGTCGATGTACAGTTTCTGGTCGGCGGGGCAGTAGAATGGCCCTGACGAAGACGAAGCCGTGCCGCAACCCGATTGCGTCGTCCGCCGGAACAGGACCAGCGTTGGTTTGGGATACCGGCCGCCTTGCTCAGCAAAGATTCTGGTCCAAACATCTTCCGTATTGGCCAGCACGACTTTCGTAAACTTGGCGGCCTTATCGTCCGCCTGGGGACCGGCGGGTGCCTGCGTCGTTTGCTGCTGGGCTGACCCCTGAAGCAGTTCAGACGGGTCGCCCCCTAATAACATCACAATAACGGCAATGACGACCGAACCGATGCCACCGCCCACTAATAAGCCACCGCCCCCGCTGCCGCGTCGGTCTTCAACATTTCCGCTTTCGCGTTCTCCAATCCAGCGCATAGTTAATGATGGTTTTAAATAACGTTTAAGGTATAAAACGCTAAAACGGGCAAATCGGCTTACCGAAGCGTCCCATTTCTGCCTCAACGGTCCTGGTGCTCTACCAAAATTTGCATTTGCCACCAGGTACAAACAAAAAACCACGACCGAAACAGCCGTGGTTTTCACATTTCCAGAAACAATAAAGATTAAGCACTCGCCAGCGCTTCGGCCCCGCCCACGATTTCGAGAATCTCGGTCGTGATAGCGGCCTGCCGCGTCCGGTTATAGACCAGCCGCAGTTGTTTCAGCAACTCGCCGGCGTTTTCGGTCGCTTTGTCCATTGCCGTCATCCGCGCCCCGTGTTCCGACGCGTTGGAGTCCAGCACGGCTTTGTAGAGTTGAATCTTTAACGTCTTTGGAATCAGTTCGGTCACGATTTCTTCCTCCGACGGCTCAAACAGGTAATTAGCCGCCGAGACCACCGTGTTGCCGGAGCGCGTGTTTGCCGAAGGCGTGGCCGAAACGATGGGTAACATCTGCTCCGTCCGGACGATCTGCATGGCGGCATTCTTGAACTCGTTATACACAATTTCAACCACGTCGTAACGACCCGTTGCGAAGCCGTTCATGGCTTCTTCGGCAGCCGCCTTAACCGTTTCAAAGCTCAACGAGCCGAACGTATCAACGTGCGTCGTGTTGACCCGGAACCCCCGGCGCGCAAAGGCCTCCGCGCCTTTCTTGCCGATAGCCATGATCTCGACGTTGCCCGAACGAGCCTGTGCCGCGTACTTTTCGTCGATCAGCGCCAGAGCTGCCTTGACAGCGTTGCTGTTGAACGCGCCACACAGCCCCCGGTCGGAGGTAATGACAATAATCAGCGCCCGGCCAACGGTCCGCGCTTGCTTATACGGACTTTCCGACGCCGTTTCGGCCCCGGCCGATACCGTACTGAGCATCTGCCCCAATTTCTGGGCGTAGGGCCGTAGTTGCGTAATATTATCCTGCGCCCGGCGCAGTTTCGCAGCCGCTACCATCTTCATGGCTTTGGTAATCTGCTGCGTTGAGTTAACCGACGCAATCCGGGCGCGTACTTCTTTAAGAGATGCCATACGGGAATGTTCGTCTGTTTGGCTGTTCGGTTATTTGTCTGTTTGTTGCGGCCCGTAGAAACAGCCAAACAAAAATTAGTAATTCGCCGACAATTCAGCCGCCACTTTCTTAAGCGTAGCCGTCGCTTCGTCAGTCAGTTTACCGGCGCGGAGATCGGCCAAAACGTTCGGGTGCTGCGCGCCCAGAATCATGGCGAACTCTTGCTCAAAGGCTTTCACCTTGTTGACCGGGACTTTGTCGAGCAAACCGTTGGTCGATGCGTAGATGATGGCCACCTGCTGCTCGACCGGCACCGGCGAGTACTGCGGCTGCTTCAGCATCTCCTGATTCCGCCGGCCGCGTTCGATGGTCAGCTTGGTCGATGCGTCGAGGTCGGAGCCGAACTTAGAGAACGCTTCCAATTCGCGGAACTGGGCCTGATCGAGTTTCAACGTACCAGCCACTTTTTTCATCGACTTGATCTGGGCGTTACCGCCCACGCGCGATACCGAGATACCCACGTTGATGGCGGGCCGGATACCGGCGTTG
>CAXUEB010000183.1:0-1046 GCA_964249775.1 uncultured Spirosoma sp. | reverse complement strand
GAACAGGTTCGATTCCAAAAAGATTTGCCCGTCCGTAATCGAAATAACGTTGGTTGGAATGTACGCCGACACGTCGCCCGCCTGCGTTTCGATCAGCGGCAGGGCCGTCAGCGAACCCCCGCCTTTTACCTTACCTTGCAGGCTCGGTGGCAAATCGTTCATGTTGCGGGCGATATCGTCGTTCTGATTGATCTTAGCGGCCCGCTCCAGCAGCCGGCTGTGCAGGTAAAACACGTCGCCCGGATACGCTTCGCGGCCCGGCGGACGGCGCAGCAGCAGAGACACCTCGCGGTAGGCGACGGCCTGCTTCGAAAGATCGTCGTACACCACCAAGGCGGGGCGGCCCGTATCGCGGAAAAACTCGCCGATGGCGGCCCCCGTGAACGGCGCGAAGAACTGCATCGGCGAAGGGTCCGACGCGTTGGCCGACACGATTACCGTATAGTCCATCGCTCCGGCCCTGCGCAGTGTGGCTTCAACCTGCTTTACGGTCGAGGCTTTCTGACCGCAGGCAACGTAGATGCAATACACCGGCTGACCTTTGTCGTAGAATTCTTTTTGGTTGATAATGGTGTCGATGGCCACGGCGGTTTTCCCCGTCTGCCGGTCACCAATAATCAGTTCGCGCTGACCCCGGCCGATGGGAATCATGGCGTCGATGGCTTTGATACCCGTTTGCAGCGGCTCGTTCACCGGCTGACGGAAAATAACACCGGGAGCCTTACGCTCCAAGGGCATCTGGAACAACTCGCCCTGAATCGGACCCAGGCCGTCGATGGGCAGGCCGAGCGTATTGACGACGCGACCGAGAATACCGTCGCCCACGTTGACGTAAGCGATCTGATCGGTCCGTTTTACGGTGTCCCCTTCTTTAACGTCCGAGTAGTCGCCGAGCAATACGGCTCCGACGTTATCTTCTTCGAGGTTCAGGGCCATGGCCTGAAGCCCGTTGTCGAACGACAGCAATTCGCCGGCCTGCACTTTCGAGAGGCCGTAGATACGCGCTACGCCGTCGCCGATTTGCAGCACCGTACCGACTTCTTCGA
>CAXUEB010000182.1:10468-11104 GCA_964249775.1 uncultured Spirosoma sp. | reverse complement strand
ACTTCCCGTTGTATTTGTGCAGCCAGGCCGCTTCGAAAAAGCGTTTGTCGTTGTCCCTCTCCAAGAAAGGTTTGCCGTCTTCGCCCACTACTTGCAGCTCGCGCACGTCCTCGGCAAACGATTTCATATCGTCGGTGAGCCGGGCCAAGCGGGGCAGGTACGCGACCTCGTCTTTCTGCTTCAAGGCCCCTTTAGCGTCGTACTGATTGCCCTTCCACCGCTGCAACTGACCGCCCCAGATACCGCCGAAGTACAGGTAAGCGTTGCCGTCGGTATCCTGGAAAACGGTAGGGTCAATGCTGTAGCTGCCCTTAATCGGCGCTGGCTCCGGTTTAAACGGACCCGTCGGAGTTGCGCTGGTTGCCACGCCGATGCGGAAAATATCCCCTTTGTCCTTAACGGGAAAATACAGGTAGTACGTCCCGTTTTTGTAGGCGGCATCGGGTGCCCAGAGTTGCCGCCCCGCCCAGGGAATATCTTTGATGGATAAGGCCACGCCGTGGTCGGTCACGGTGCCGCCGAGGCTGTCCATCGACAGAATGTGGTAGTCGCGCATGGCGAAGTGGCCGCCCTCATCGTCTTCTTTCACGTTAGCGTCATCGACGTCGTGCGAGGGGTAGATGTAAATTTTGCCCC
>CAXUEB010000182.1:4739-10458 GCA_964249775.1 uncultured Spirosoma sp. | reverse complement strand
AGCGCGATCAGGAGCACGGCGATGCAGAGACTCCCCCCGAACACGTGCGCCGAGGGGTCAGCGGTGTAGATGTGCGATACCAGCGGTTGTGAAATTGGAGTTTTACCCCCGTTCGTCTGCGCGAACGTGTCGATTGAGTTACTCGCTAAGGCCGCGAGCAGCAGTATGAGTTGGGTACGTTGCATAGTCAGGATGATGTTGGTAAGTAATCGTTAAAAGCCAATGGCGTTACCGCCGTCGACGGGTAGGGAAACGCCCGTAATGTAACGGGCCGCGTCGGAAGCCAGAAAAACGGCGGCCCAGCCAATGTCTTCGGGCTGACCAAACCGGCCCATCGGCGTCCGGCGCATGGCGCGGGCAAAGCGGTCAGGGTCGCCCCCCATCGCTGTTTTGCTCATGGCCGTTTCGATAAAGCCGGGTGCAATGGCGTTCACCCGGACGCCCTGCCCCGAAAACTCCGAGGCCAAGACTTTCACCATGCCCTCCACCGCCGATTTAGACGCGGCATACGCCACTACCCGGTCGATGCCGTAGTAGGCCGCCATGGACGAAATCATGATGATGGAGCCATGCCCGCGTTGGAGCATTGGCCCGGCGCAGGCCCGCGTCAGCGAAAACACCGCGTTCAGGTTGGTATGCACAATCCGGTCGAAATCGGCATCCGTGACTTCCATGGCGGGTTTCTTCAGGTTGATACCGGCGTTATTGACCAGAATATCAATCGGGCCGTGCGCGGTTTCAATGTCGGCCACCAGCCCGTCGAGCAAGGCTCGCTCGGTCACGTCGTTGACCCGGTAGTGGGCGGGGGCGTTTGCATGGTCGTGGTTCAGGGTGGCCACGGCGTCGCGCAGGGGCTGCTCCCGGCGACCCGTGATGACGACCGTCGCCCCGGCCTCGACCATGCAGCGCGCCATCTCGAAGCCAATCCCGCTGCCGCCACCCGTAATCAGGGCCAACTTTCCGGCCAGCGAAAAAATCGGATGAGTGCTTTCCCGCTCCGCAACGACGGGGTCGGCGAGTTGTTCAGCGAGCTGTCCGTTTTCGTGTTTCATTAGCGTAATAAATAAATGTTGACGGACTGTTTTACCTCGTCCAAGGTACGCTCCGGTTGTTTGAACGGAATCGGCACCGGTTGTTTGGCAAAGGTTTGCAGGTAAAGCACCCACGCATCGCGCCACCAGATGGCTTCCCGATGCTGCGTGAGCAGCCGAGTGGTTACGTCGGCGTGAAAGACCGGGTCAATGGCCGGTCGTACCTCAGCCCATTCCTGCTGCATCCAGCGGACCGAATCGGCACCAGTGTAAAACCGGGTGCAAAGCTCGTCCCAGAGCGTCCGGCCCGTAGTCAGTTTTTTCGTCCAGGGCACGTGGTGAAACCAAAGCAGGTACGGCAGCGGGCAGGCATCGGGGTTATTCCAGCGCTGCTGCACCTCCGGTCGGTACTGGGCCAGCGCGTTGCTGCCCGTGGCGGTTCGGTCGAAGCCAAGCCCGATGGAGTCGGCGCGGTGGTAATACACGGCGGTCCAGTCGGGGCGCGAACTGTTGTTCTGCCAGGGTTCGGGCGCGAAATGAACACCCGTCCAGGGTCGCGACAGGCCCAGCGGTGTGTTGTAATCGACGTAAATGTCCCGCGATTTCAGCAGCAGGTTCGTAATGCGTTTAACCGCCGGTGGTTCGCCCGTCAAGGTCATGCGGGTCCACTCCGTGGCGATGGCTGCAGCCGACAGCGTGTGGTCCCAGGCCAGCCGACCGAAGGCGTACCAGTTAGCCTGCGCCAGCGGGTGCCCCGTCCAGTTGCGGTCGGAACCGGTATTGGCTACGCCCGCCATCAGCGTCTGCGCGTAGCCGTGCAGGCTTCCGTCAACCACCTTCGCAACGGTTGCCGCCCCGGATGGTGATGCTTTACCCGTCGCTTTACCCGTCGCTTTACCCGTCGCTTTACCCGTCGCGTAGGTGTCGCTATCCAAGCATTCCTTGAACAGGGGCGCTTCGTAGACGAGGTGCGTAGCGAAACCAAGGTATTCCTGCGTCAGTTGAAATTCGATGCCCAGTGGTGTTTTGGGCATGTTGCCGAACAGGGGCGAAAACGGTTCGCGGGGTTGAAAGTCGATGGGACCGTTCTTCACCTGCACAATCACCTTTTGGTCAAATTGCCCGTCGAGGGGCGTAAACTCTTCGTGTGCCGCTTTGAAGCGGTCGCTTTTGCCCGGTCCGGCGTCCCGGTCGGCTTTGTAGACGAACGCCCGCCAGATGACGATGCCGGTATACGGCTTCATCGCTTCGGCGAGCATGTTGGCCCCGTCGGCGTGGGTACGTCCGTAATCCTGCGGACCGGGTTCCCCTTCCGAGTTGGCTTTCACTAAGAATCCGCCGAAATCCGGAATGTACTGGTGAATTTCGTTCACCTTGTCGGCCCACCACCGGCGTACCTGCGGATCGAGCGGGTCCGAGGTGTTTAAGCCACCCAGCGTTTTAGGGGCGGCAAAATACACGGACAGGTACACCTTAATGCCGTAGGGCCGGAACACGCCGGCCAGTGCCGCGACCTTTTTCAGGTACTCGCCCGTCAGCAGCCGGGGACTGGCGTTGACGTTGTTAACGACCGTGCCGTTAATACCCAGCGACGCATTGGCGCGGGCGTAGTCACGGTAGCGCGGGTCAAGGGTTTCGGGCAACTCGGCCCACTTCCAGAGCGTACCCCCCGCGTAGCCCCGTTCGACGGTGCCGTTGGGATTGTCCCAGTGGTTCAGCATCCGGTGCTTGACCTTCGGGTTGCTGACCAGGGCGAGTTGATCGACCGATTGACCGGTTTGCAGGTGCCGCAGCAGCGCAAACGCCCCGTAGAGCGCGCCCACGTCGGTTTTGCCCGCAATCACGATGTTGTTTGCCTGCTTTGTAATGCGGTACCCTTCGTCGTTCAGCCCCTGATTGGCTCCATCAGCGGGGTTCACGCTCAGCACAATACCGCCCGTCCGGCCACCAGCCTTATCAACGACCGGCACCGGTTGACCCAGCAGTCCCCGCAAGCCCATCTGCAACTCGTCGGTAGCGGCTTTCAGGACGGGTGACTGGCCACTTACGGCGATAAACTGGGCCGAACGGGCGTAAGCCGTCCGCGTGGAGACGTAATTTATCCGGTCTTAATTGAGACAAAGTCGGTAGCCGTCGTCGGCGTGGGCCAGTTGGGCGATGAGCAGGAAGAGGGGGAGTAATCGGTTCATAACGTTTGGCGGATTGATTGGTCAATGCCCATTTCCAGCCCCCGCAACTCGGCCAAGCCGCGCAGGCGACCGATGGCCGAATAGCCGGGGTACGTGGGCTTGCCCGAGTGCAGGTCGTCGAGCATCTGGTGGCCGTGATCGGGGCGCATTGGGATGGCTGGTTCACCCACGCCCGTCCGGGTACGCCGGTGCTGTTCCTCGACAAGCGCGCGCACGACGGCGTACATGTCCACGTCGCCTGTTAGGTGGTCGGCCTCATAGAAAGCGCTGTACCAGGCTTCGCCGGGCCGCTCCGATTTGGTCGTGCGGAGGTGGACAAAGTGGATGCGGTTGCCGAACCGTTCGATCATGCCCGGCAGGTCGTTGTCGGGGCGGATGCCCAGCGAACCGGTACAGAACGTAATCCCGTTCGCCACAACATCGCAGGCGTTCATGAGCTGAGCCAGATCTGCTTCGGTGCTGACCACGCGGGGCAGACCCAGCAACGGACGCGGTGGATCGTCGGGGTGGATGCACAAATTGACGCCGATTTCCTGGGCCACCGGCGCTACGGCCCGGATAAAGTGGTACAGATTCGCGCGCAGTTGAGCATCGCCAATGTGCTGGTACTGATTGAGCAGCCCCTGAAATGTATCGAGGGTAAAGGCTTCGTTAGAACCGGGCAGGCCCAACAGCACCGTATCGCGCAGGGTGCCTACCTGTTCAGGCGTCATCTGGGCAAACTGGGCGTGGGCCGTTTCAATCACCGGGGCGTCGTAATCCGCTTCGGCACCGGGGCGTTTCAGGATGCAGAGGTCAAACACGGCGAAATCCTGCCAGACGAACCGCAACGCACGCGAGCCATCGGGCAGTTCGTACTGGAGATTTGTCCGCGACCAGTCGAGCACGGGCATGAAGTTATAGCAGACGGTACGAATGCCGCAACTCGCCAGGTTACGCAGCGACTGTTTGTAAGTATCAATCAGCGCATCGCGGTCGGGCAGCCCTTTTTTGATTGCTTCGTGCACCGGCAGGCTTTCAACTACCGCCCAGTGCAGTGGTACGTACCGGTCGTTGTCCCGTTCGATCAGTTGGATACGGGCCTGAATGGCGTCGACCGGCCACACGTCGCCCACCGGAATCTGGTGGAGGGCCGTCACGATGCCCGTGCAACCCGCCTGCCGGATGTCCATTAGCGACACCGGGTCGTTCGGGCCGAACCAGCGCATGGTTTGTAGCATTCTCATCGGTTCGCTGTGTAGGTGGGTTTTGTTAGAAGTAAATTCTTTTGTTTCTAATTCTTTCGCTGCATGTACCGGTCGGCGAATTGCAGAAACGTGGGCCAGTTGGGACCGGTCGTGTGACCACCGCTGTGCTGTCGGAAGGCAATGTCGCCACTGACTAAGGTGGTTTCCTGGGGTGGGTACTCCATCGTACCTAAGCCCCGTTTGCCCAGCAGTTCATACACCGGGCTGGCGTAAGCGCCACCCAGAAACATGCCCTTGGCATCCACCCAGCGGCCTTCCACCTGGGGAGAACCCGAACTGATGAACACCGGACGGGGGGCGCACAGGGCAACCAGTTCGTGCGCGTCAACGGGCAGGTCGTTGGGCGTCAGCGGCCCGGCATATTTAATGAAGTTGCCCGCCATCCAATGGTATTCCGCCGACGAAGCGACGTTTTCGACCTGTTCACCATACGTACGGCGGTGAATCTTCACGCCCCCCTCGCCCGACGAACCGATAAAACCAATGGCAAAACGCGGCTCGTAGGCCATCGTCACAATGGCGGCTTTTCCGTAACGCGATAAGCCTTCAATACCCACCTGTCTGGCATCCACGTCTTTGTCCGTCTCGAAATAATCGAGCGCGCGGCTGGCTCCCCACGCCCAGGCGCGCAGGGCACCCCAGTCGTCGGGCTTACGCGGCTGCCCCTTGTTGACTAAGCCAATAACACCCTCCGCCAGGCCCGCGCCGTTGTCGGCTTGGTAGCTGGTGGGGTAGATGACCGCGTATCCCCAGCCCTTGGCCAGCAGTTGCTCTTGCCAACTCGGCGGGGGCGGGGCTATGTTAGTGGCCGTGCTGGATGCAGGCGGTTGCGGAGGGCGGAAACCGGCGGGGAACCGGAAGCCGTAGCTCATCAGTACCGGTACGCCCGTTTTGGTGTTGGCGGGCGTCGCCAGCGTCAGTTCGATTGCTACCTTGATGGTCGGATACGCCGAATTGTCAACGTGGCCCACTAATTGCTTAAGTTTGATTGGGTAGGTACCGTTGACGGTGTCTTTGGTGCTGACTACTTCCCAGCGCACACCAGGTACGCTGGTCGGCACGCGGCCGTAGACTTCCCGGTCGAAATCTTCTACAATCTCGGGGCGACGTTTCTGCCACCAGTCCTTCGCCGTTTTCACCCGCTAACCGTCCTTAAGCGTCAGCGGGTCGGGCAGGGTCGTGTAGGTAGTGGCTTTGCGCTCATCCACATTGGCGGCATTGGGTGCCTGCGGATTCCCCGACGGCCCCGGAC
>CAXUEB010000182.1:3947-4729 GCA_964249775.1 uncultured Spirosoma sp. | reverse complement strand
GTTCCCGGATGTTCAGTTGGGACAGCATGTGGCGGTAGTCGGCCTGGGTTTTGCGTTGCTGCCGGGCCAGCAGGCTGTCCTGTTCGGGCGTGCGCGGCCCAAACTGCGCCAGCAGCAGTGTCGGCGCGCTTAGCAGGAGAAGACTCAGAAACACGTTTTTCATCAACAGTAGGGTTGGGGTTCAGGCTACCGGCCGGTTCTTTAGGGCGTCCGCCCGCAGTCATATCAATAAAATCGTCGGCGTACTCATTGGTCAGTTCGGAAGGGCGATGCGGGCAAGCCTTCTTTGTTGTACAGATTGGGGTTGACGGGGTTGTCGGCCCAAGCGTAGCGCACGTATTGGGGTGCCGCCACGTCATCACTCCACACCACCACGTTCCCGCCTTCTATGCGGGCGTTGGCCCACACAAACTGTTTATCGACCCCCGCAACGGCAAATTCACCCGGTGCCTCCCCGTCGCTGGTCATTAACCCGCTACCCGCGTTGGTGAAGCGGACCACGATCTTATTTCCGTCAACGGCAGCGGATTGGTACAGCGGTCCCGACGACACGACGTTTTCGTGGTAAGCCGTTTTGAAGGCCGCCAAGGCCAGTCGCTCACCGACCCCCTTTTTATTATCGGGGTGAATATCGTTCCACTCGCCCAGATCAATCGCGACGGCCATTGCCGTGTTGGGCACCGACAACGCCATGAGTTGTGCCTCCCGCAATACGGCCCAACTGCTTTCCGTGGGCAGGTAGTTGTAGTCCCCAAAGCCCGGTAGTTGCACGTAAAGGAACG
>CAXUEB010000182.1:3122-3937 GCA_964249775.1 uncultured Spirosoma sp. | reverse complement strand
GCGCGGGTAGCAGCGTTGCGTATTCGGGCGCTCGACCGGCGTTGCTCTCACCCTGATACCAGCAGAAGCCCCTAATCGCGTACCCAATTTCGGGGGCCACCATCGCGTTGTACAAAGCCGAGGGCTGATTCTGAGCCGCAAGGCCACCGCCGAACCCGCCACCAGCGACGGGCTTGAATACCGCACCCACTTTATACTGCCAGGTTCCTTTCAGATCAACCGTATCCGCACCCGCGAAGACACAATAGGGTTTGTCAGGCACGAAGCCACCCTTGCCCCCGGTGTTCGTAACCCGCACGGCAAACACATTCTTACCCGCCTTCAGCACGTCCGGCGGTAGGTGGTATCGGCGTTGTGGATACTGATAGGTAGTTTTGCCGACGGATTTACCGTTAATATACAGTTCATCCGCGTCAACGATGCGGCCCAGAAATACGCGGGCGGGTTTGCCCGTCATCGAAGCCGGGATGTCCACTTCTTTGCGGTACCAGACCACGCCGTTCAGGTCTTTTATGCCCTGATCTTCCCAATAGCCGGGTACGTTGATCGGGTGCCAGCGGTTGGGCGTGTAAGCCACGTCGTACCACTTTGTCTCGCCCGACGTACCCAAATCTACGGGGACCTGCGGGCGGGGCAGGGCGGCTTGCCGACGCGACAAGCTATTGATATAGCTGGTGTCTTTGTTTTTATCAACCGTCGCCTTCAGCGCTGGAAAAGCGGTCAACCCTTCCTCGCCGATCCAGGCTTCAATGGGCGTGCCGCCGACGCTGGCGTTGATGATGCCAACGGGTACGTTGTACTTTCGGTGAATGGTT
>CAXUEB010000182.1:0-3112 GCA_964249775.1 uncultured Spirosoma sp. | reverse complement strand
GAAGAAGTAGGCGACCGCCGAAAACGGCCTGACGGCTTCACCCACGGCGGCTTTCCACTGCCCGGTTGGCAGTTCACGCTGCGGTTCCTGGAGGTTAGTCCCGGTAGGTACTAAGAATTGACGGATAGTCGGGTAGTTGGCGGTGCGAATCTCATCGGCATACGTTACGTCGTGAATAGCTAACTGATGCACCATGTTGCTCTGCCCACTGCAAAACCAGACATCGCCGACCAGAATATCCCGGATGGTCAGGGGGGATCTGCCCGTAACGTCTATGACAAATTGGCCACCCGACGGCACGGGGGGCATCGCGACTTGCCATTTACCGTCTTTGCCAGTGGTGGCCCGGTAGTTTTTGTCCCTGAAGCGGACGGTGATCTTAGTACCCGGGTTGTCCCAGCCCCAGATGGTCAGCGCGGCATCCCGCTGCAAAACCATCCCATCGCTGACTAATTTGGGCAACCGCAATTGAGCCTGGGCGGCTATCCCGGTCCAGAGCAGCAGAACAGTGAAGAGGGTCCATTTCATGATGCGTACGTTATCTATTCCGAGCAGCAACTACTGAGCTAATTGGCAAAACAGACAATGCCTCGACGGCGGAGGCATTGTCTGTTTGCGGTCTATCACCTTGATTAATAACCCGGGTTTTGCGGGAACTTAGGCCCTTCAACTACCCGGTCGATCTGCGATTGGGGAATGGGACGCAGCAAATTAGACTCTTGCACGTAAGGGGCCGCCTGCTGATTCCAGGTTTTTACGCGACGAACCAGCGACCGGGTACGGACCAAATCAAGCCAGCGTTGCCATTCACCGAAGAATTCGCGGCTCCGCTCGTCCAGCATGAAGTCCAGCGTTACGTCACCCGGTGCGATGGTTAGGGCCGTTGCGGCAGCCGCATTCTGAGCCGCCGTATTGGTTTTGCGGAAAGCGGCCCGCTGGCGGACGAGGTTGACTAACGCAGCGGCCCTCGTTGCATCGCCGGCTTTAAAACAGGCTTCGGCTCCGGTCATGTACACATCCGAGAACCGGTAGAGCACCACCGGACGCGTCGAGGGGTCGTTGAAGTTAGCGCCCCGGCTGGGGTCCATAAACTTCTTCAGGGCCGGGAAAATGCCGTTATTCCACAGGCTGGGCGGCACCACGATGCCCTTAAAGGGTCGGGTACCGACAAACTGCGGGGCACCGGCTACTTCAACATCAGGCAACCAAACGGCGGTATCGGCCCCCACGACCGTCGTATACGTGATTCCCCGCTGGTTATTAGCGGCAGTGGCCGGGTTGGTTACCGCCGTATTGGCGATGTACACCGTATAAAATGAATTGGCGTAGCGCGAATCGACGTCGCGTCGCACAAACGCCTGATCCAGGAAGTAACTTTTACCCGCATTAGCGCCGGTACTCGGTCTGTCGCTGTTGGGGCGCATTCGGATAAACGGCCGGCCGTAGTACGAATCGCGCACCATGCCGGAGGTGCCGCTGTTGACCAATACACCCGACGCATTTTTAAAGGAATTGATACCACTATTATTGGGATAATTCCAGTTGGTAAACCAAGGTGTCAGGTTTTGGGCCGCACCACCGGCAGCGGCCCCACCAACCGTGTAGTACCCGTATTTCGGGTCGGACGAGTGGTCGCTGACAAACATAGTTTCTTTGCCGTAGTCGTTGGCGGGCACGAAGGCATCGCCGTAATCGGGCCACAAATCGAGGCCGTACTGGGCTTTGTTGGCGATAATGTCCGCACAAAGGGTAGCCGCCTGCGTAAAATCAGCGGCCGTATTGTTCAGCCAGCCGCGGGTCAGGTACGCTTTCGCCAGCAGCAACTGCGCTACGGGCTTGGTGGCCGCTTTACCCAGGAAGGGAGCCGTCGGCTGATTGGGCAGATCGGCAGCGGCTTCGGTTAGGTCTTTGATGATCTGTTCGTACACCTGAGCCACCGGCTGACGCGAGGCCGCCTGCGAGGGAACCGTAATAAATGTCGTGTTCAGCGGTACATCACCGAAGGTCTGCACTAAGTAGAAGTACCAGAAGCCCCGCAGAAACTTGGCCTGCGCGAGGTATTGCTTCCGGGTAGCCTCCGGCAGATCAACCGTCTGGCCGTATTGCAACACGCCATTGAGGGTGTTGATATCCTGAAAGGCAATGCTCCAGGCGGCCCCGAAGTTGCTCCCGTTGAGGCCGTTGTAGGTGTACAGCACCGGGCTACCGGCACTGGCCGCCGACAGAAATTCGTCGGTACCCGCCTGCATCTCTACGGTAAACCCTTCGGTACCCCACGCCGTTCGGATGTCGTTATAAACTCCGGCGATCCCGCCCAGTACCCCGGAAGGACTATTGAAATAAGCCGGAACAACCTGGGATTGGGGCTGCTCCACTAATATGTCCTCACAGCCCGTGCTGAACAGGGCCAGCAAACCAACCATGAATCCAACTTTTATGGCTTTCATAATGATGTCGTCGATTAGAATTTAAGATTTACGCCAAGCGTGAATTGCCGAACGGGCGGGTTGTTCAGGTTTACGGCAATCTGACGGGCTGCCGCGCCCGAGTCGCTGGCCCCCTGTGCCACAACGGTGCCGCCGTTCGACCCTGGCGTACCGGCGTAGCCATTTCCCTCCGGATCAATCGCCAGGCGGTCACGAACCAAGGGCGAATACAGGATAAACGGATTGGTCGCGTTGAAATAAACCCGTGCCGAACTCATGCCGATTTTCCGGGCCAACTGACCGGGAAAGGTGTACCCGAAGTTGATACTGCGGACCTTGACAAACGAGCCGTCGTAGTAGCCCAGCGTCGAGGCAAAAAAAGCAACCGAGTTGCCGGCATCCGGGGCCGGGAAGGCATTAGTCGGGTTCGTTTCTGTCCAGTAATCGACTTTGATCTGGTTCACCCGGCCCTGGTTGAAAAAGGGGAAACCACCCGCGCCACCCGCGTTACCCGTGAGGTAGGGCACCAGCACCTTCATGCCCATGCGGGCAAACGTAACCACCGACAGATCGAAGTTTTTAAAGCTGACCCGGTTGGTTAAACCGCCTTCCCACTTGGGCTGGAAGTTACCCAGAATCTGACGGTCGTTGGGATCGATTTTCCCGTCGCCATTCAGGTCTTCAAC
>CAXUEB010000181.1:10468-11104 GCA_964249775.1 uncultured Spirosoma sp. | reverse complement strand
CTTGACGGGGTTGACGCGTGATTACCAGCGCGGTATTCCGACCAAAGGACGACTCAACGCCGGGCTGGACGCTAAAATTGCCGTTACGTCGTCGCTCAACCTGGACCTGACCGTCAATCCTGATTTCTCACAGGTCGACGTCGATCAGCAGGTTACCAACCTCGACCGCTTTGAGCTATTCTTTCCCGAACGGCGGCAGTTTTTTCTGGAAAACGGCGATCAGTTCACCAACTTCGGCTACGCCAACATCCGGCCGTTTTTCAGCCGCCGAATTGGTCTGGGGGGTGTACCCATTCGATTCGGGGCGCGGCTGAGTGGCAAGCTGAACAAAGACTGGCGCATTGGGCTGATGGACATGCAGACCGGCCGCGTGGACAACCTCGGCCTACCGGCGCAGAATTTTGCGGTGCTGGCCCTGCAACGGCGCGTGTTTGCCCGCTCCAACGTCGGGATGCTATTCGTCAATAAACAATCGCTGAACTACACGGCCGTACCCGACAAACCGGTTTACTCGCACTACAACCGGAATCTGGGGGTTGAATACAACCTTGCGTCGGCCAACAATCTGTGGTCGGGCAAAGCGCTTTTTCTTAAATCGTTTCAACCGAATCAATCAGGAAATGACGCCGTATATGC
>CAXUEB010000181.1:6407-10458 GCA_964249775.1 uncultured Spirosoma sp. | reverse complement strand
CATTGGGCTGATGGACATGCAGACCGGTCGCGTGGGTGATTTAGGTCCGAACGCGGCACCGTTGCCGGCGCAGCACGTTGCGGTGATGGCCCTGCAACGGCGCGTGTTCGCCCGCTCGAACGTGGGCGTGTTATTCGTCAACAAACAATCATTGAACTACGCGCCGGCAGCCGATAAGTCAGTATATACGGCGTACAACCGAAATTTGGGGTTTGAGTACAACCTCGCGTCGTCAAACAATCTTTGGACGGGCAAGGCGCTGTACCTGAAGTCGTTCCAGCCGGGTCCATCCGGTGATGACGCTGTTTACGCGGCCAATTTGCTTTACAACAGCCGGCAATGGGTGGTGGGTGGTCAGCTTGAATCCGTCGGCACCAACTACACGGCCGAAGCGGGGTACGTGCCACGCCGGGGTTACCGGCGGGCAACGGCGACGCTTGGCTACACGTTTTTTCCCACCGGTAGTCAAGTGCTTTCGCACGGCCCGTTGGCGCAGTCGGGCTATTTCTTCGACCCGGCCGGTCGGCAAAGCGACAGCGAAAGTTACCTGAGCTACTTAGTTACGTTCCGTAGCCGGGCTACACTGACGGGCTGGGTCGCCACTGACTTTGTCCGGCTGCTGCAACCCTTTGACCCGACCAATACCGGCCGTGAGACCTTAGAAATCGGCACCGAGCACCGTTGGCGGGCGTGGGGCACGCAGTTTGCGTCCAAGCCGCAGAGCTTATTTACCTACGGCTTTTCGTCGCGCTACGGTGGCTACTACGCGGGAGGCACCCGCCTAAACCTGACGGCCGACCTGGGCTACCGGTTTCAGCCTTACGTCAGTCTGGCGGCCCTGGCAAGTTACAATGACATCCAACTGGGGCTGCCCTGGGGCCGTACGCGATTCTGGCTCGTTGGCCCGCGCTTCGACGTGACCCTGACCAACACGCTGTACCTGACGACGTTCGTGCAGTACAACGAGCAGCAGAAAAACATGAACGTCAACGCCCGCGTGCAGTGGCGCTACAAACCGGCTTCTGATTTTTTCTTAGTGTTCACCGACAACTACTTGCCCCATTCGGCGCAGATCGGTCAGGACGTGCCGGGACTGTTTACGGTCCGCAACCGGGCGCTGGTCTTGAAGTGGACCTACTGGTGGAACGTCTAACGCGACCGGGTCACGCCAGACCGGGTTTGGCGCGACCCGGTCTGGCGTAACCCGGTCTGGCTACCAACCGATAGAACAAACCACCGCCTTGCCGGTTAAATGAGCAATTGCCCCAAGGTGGGATGATTTAGCTACTACATCAAAACCAATCAACCTTCATGAAAACGCTGCTTCGTTTCTTTCCGACGGCCATTGTGGCCTTGCTATTGACCTTATCCCTGACCAGTTGCGAAGCCATTGGCGACATTTTTGCGGCCGGTGCCTACGCGGGTATCATCGGCACGGTCGTCGTGATTGCGCTGGTTATCTGGTTAATTTCCCGGTTGTTTGGCGGAGGCCGACGAAACGTTTAGGTTTGTTTACGCCCAAATTCATTACGAAAGACAAAGCCGAAGCATACTCAAACTTCGGCTTTTTTTTGGGGAGAACCCGTTCCGCTTTGCGGTGTGTATTAGCTATTGCGCGCACTTATCGCCTAAATTCATTTAGGCTTACCTTCATGAAAAAGCTCATCCTCGTAGCCTTTTTAGTGTTGCCCTTGCTGAGCCGTGGTCAGGACTCGATTGCCTTGTTCCAAGACCCCGCGGCACCGGTTACCTACGCCCGCAAGAGCGTTTGGCGGGTAGTATTTTTGGGGCTTGGTGTCGTCAACGAGAGTCGGTTGGGTTCGCAGTGGACGCTTGTGTCGGAAGCCCGGCTGACCACCGGCATTAACGCTCGTCAAACGACGTTATCAACCGGTCAAACGCAGCAGGACGTCGCCTACAGTTTGAATCCAACATTGGCGGTAAGCGGGCGGTACTATTACAATTTTGAACGACGGCTGGAGCGCGGCAAAAGCATCCGGTACAATTCGGGCAACTACCTGAGCCTGCGGGCGAGGGGCGTTCTGCCGCCCGTGGTGAAGCGCACTGCCCCTAATCTGGGAATTAACCTGACCGGGGTTGGTCTCGAAGCCCTGTGGGGATTCCAACGAACGTACCGGCGTAACTTTTACCTCAACTTAGCCTTAGGCGCGGGCATCTACCGAGGCACGACCGGCGGGGCCGGCGACTTTACCATCGGCTACACGTTTCCCAGCCGTCAATACCACTGAACAAAAACGGCTCCGGTTCAATCGGGGCCATTTTTAATGATTAAGCCACTAACTCCAGCAAACCGTCGCGTTGCAGCACGGCGCGTTGCCGTTCGGCCAAATCGTCCGACGCACGCATCAGGGGCAGGCGTACCTCCGCCGAAATCAAACCCATCATGTCTAAGATACTCTTGACGCCAACCGGATTACCTTCTTCGTAGAGCAACGAATCAATACGCAGGAAGTGACCCAGTTCGCGTTGGGCGTGGGCAAACTCACCCCGTAAGGCCGCTTCGATCATTCCCGAAAACTTCGCCGGGAATGCATTGGCAATCACGGACATCACGCCCACGCCCCCAATGCTGATGATGGGGACGGCCTGCACGTCATCGCCCGAAATGAGCAGAAAATCCTCGGGTTTGTCGCGGGCGATTTCTATGCACTGCTCGATGACGCAGGATGCTTCTTTGACGCCAATGATGTTGGGGTGCTGGGCCAGTTCGACAATCGTTTCGGCGCTCATGTTGATGCCCGTCCGAAACGGAATGTTGTACAGAATTACCGGTACGGGGCTGGCGTCGGCTACGCGCGTAAAGTGCTCGATAACGCCCCGCTTGCCGGGTTTGTTGTAGTACGGGCAAACGGACAGAATGGCGTCAACGCCGGTAAAGTCGATGTCTTTCATTCCTCCAACCACGTCGGCCGTGACGTTGCCGCCCACGCCGTAAACGATGGGCAAGTTGGCCGAATTATTTACCTTAAGGTAGTCGAGCAACTGTTTCTTCTCCGCTTTGGTGACCGTGGGCGACTCGCCGGTGGTGCCTTGCAGGACGATATACCGAACACCCCCGTCGGTGACGTGCCGTATGATGCGGCCGAAGCCGTCGAAATCAATCGAGTGGTCGGCGTTAAACGGCGTCACGATAGCGACGCCGACGCCGTGAAACGGAGTATCCATCAGCGGATGTAGAAATGTATTCCGGCAAAGTTACGGGAATTTGTCTGGGAAACCGTTACACTTCCAGCATGGCCGTGAACTCGTCTTCGCCGATCATTTGCACGCCCAACTGCTGCGCTTTGCCTACTTTCGACGGGCCGGCGTTTTCGCCCACGATCAGATAATTCAGCTTTTTGGAAATACCGCTCAGTAGTTTACCCCCGTTAGCCGCAATGCGTTCTTCGAGTTCTTCGCGGCTGAAATTGGCGAATGTTCCCGTGTAGAGGAACGTCTTGCCCGCCAAGGCGTCGCCCTGGGCTTCCACGACCTTTTTCTCGCTCTGGAACTGCACCCCGGCCGCCCGCAAACCTTCCACGAACGCCCGGTTGTCGGCATCGACGAACCAGGCCGCTACGCTCTGGGCGATGCGCGGCCCTACGTCCGGTACGTTGGCCAGCGTTTCCAACGGTGCGGCCATCAGGGCGTCCATTGAGCCGAAATAATTCGACAGCCGCTCGGCCGTCGTGCCGCCGACGTAGCGCATTCCGAGCGCGAACAAGACATTCGGGAACGGCTGCGCTTTCGAGCGTTCGATGGCTCCGAGAATGTTATCGACGGTTTTCTGCCCGAACTTGACCACCCGTACTTTGCCCGTGTCTTCATCTGGATAAGACTTCTCCAGACCAAGCAGTTTCTCGTTCGTCAGAGTATACAAATCGGCGGGCGTCTGGACCAGGCCGCGCTCGATGAGCAGTTGAATCTTACCTTCGCCGAGGCTTTCGATGTTCATCGCCCGGCGCTGAATAAAGTGCTCAAACCGCGCCTGCCGCTGCGGAGGACAGCTTTTTTCGTTCGTGCAGTAAAAATGCGCTTCCTTGTCCCGACG
>CAXUEB010000181.1:0-6397 GCA_964249775.1 uncultured Spirosoma sp. | reverse complement strand
AATCAGGGGCGTTCCGCAGGCCGGGCACTCGGTTGGGTAGATAATCGGGACGGTCTGACCAGTGCGTTTGCTCAGATCCACGCCGGTAATTTTGGGAATAATTTCTCCCCCTTTTTCTACGAATACCGTATCGTGCAGTTGGACGCCCAGTCGCTCAATCTCGTTGGCGTTGTGCACCGACGCCCGCTTAACGACCGTGCCCGCCAGCAGCACCGGCGTCAGCAGGGCCACGGGCGTGACGGCCCCCGTCCGACCGACCTGGTAGCTGATTTCGTTGAGCGTCGTGCTGGCGGCTAAAGCCTTGTACTTAAACGCAATGGCCCAACGCGGACTTTTGGCGGTGTAGCCCAGTTCGCGCTGCTGATCGTAGCGGTTCACTTTCACGACGATGCCGTCGGTGCCCAAGGGCAGGTCGAAGCGCCCAGTTTCCCACTCATTGATGTAGGTCATCACCGCGCGAATGTCGGCGCACTTCCGCCAGGTTTGCGACACGTTGAACCCCCAGTTTTTGAGGGCCACCAAACTTTCCTCGTGAGTTTGAAATACTTCCGTACCGTCGGGTGCGGGATTAGACAGAAACGAGTACAAAAAGCAATCCAGCCGGCGCTGCGCGACGATGGCCGAGTCCTGCTGCTTGAACGTACCCGAAGCCGCATTGCGCGGGTTGGCCAGTAGCGGCTCACCGATGTCTTCGCGCTCTTTGTTGATGCGCTCAAACTCCGCCAAGGGCAAAAATCCTTCACCCCGTACCTCAAACAAGGCCGGAATGGTGTCGCCCTGCACCCGCAACGGGATGCTACGAATGGTGCGGATGTTATTGGTAATGTCGTCGCCCCGGACGCCGTCGCCCCGCGTCGCGCCCTGCACCAGCACGCCGTTTTCGTAGGTCATGCTGAGCGCCACGCCGTCGAATTTCAATTCGCAGACGTACTCGAACGGATCGTCGCCGAGAATCTTACGGACGCGGTTATCAAACTCGATGAGGTCTTCTTCCGAGTAGGTGTTACTCAGCGATAGCATTGGAAAGCGGTGATAGACCGTCGCGAATTCCTTGCTGACGGTGCCACCCACGCGGGCCGTGGGCGAATCGGGTCGGCGGGCTTCGGGATACTGGCCTTCCAGTTCGGTCAGTTCGGCCAGTAGTTTATCAAACGTGAAGTCGTCAACCTCCGAAATGCTGTTCTGGTAATACTGGTAATTATAATGATTGAGCCGGTCGGTGAGTTCGGCGATACGTTCCTGCGGTGTCATCAGACGGTTTTTAGTTTACGGCATTCGGTTTGGTGGTGCGGTGGATTGGTGCGTCAGCCCGGCTGTGGCTGCCCACTAACGGCAAATCGAACCCCAAACGCCCACACTTCTTCTAACCCGTAATTAGGCTTTTGTTTCCTGATTCGGGCAAAAAAACTTAGTTTTACAAAAGCAAACCAAACTAATTTACGCAGGAAAAACCTGCGCCTGCAACTCCGTCAACCTTGCGCCCACAATGACTCAACCGCTCGTTGCTCCTTCACTCTTAGCCGCCGATTTCGCCAATTTGCAACGGGACCTGGAGATAATTAACCGCAGCGAGGCTGATCTTCTGCACTTCGACGTGATGGACGGCGAGTTTGTACCCAACATCTCGTTTGGCTTCCCCCTGCTCGAAGCGGTTCGCCGGCACTGCCGCAAACCGCTCGATGTTCACCTGATGATCGCTAAACCCGAACGGTACGTCGACGAGTTTGCCGACGGGGGCGCGGCCATTATTTCGGTGCATTACGAAGCCAGTACGCACCTGCACCGCACCCTGACGCGCATTCGCGAACGGGGTTGCCAAGCGGGCGTGGCCTTGAACATGCAAACGCCGGTGACGGTGCTCGAAGACGTGCTGGACGTAATCGACGTGGTGCTGATTATGACCATCAATCCCGGCTTCGGTGGGCAAAAGCTTCTGCCGCTGTCGATTCCGAAGGTCCGTAAACTGCGTCGGCTGCTGACCGACGCTGGCAGCCCGGCCCGAATCGAAGTTGATGGCGGCATTACCGTCGACAACGCCCCGGTCCTGCTCAGCGCCGGGGCCGACGTGCTGGTGGCGGGCAGTTCCGTATTCGGGGCCGATGACCCGGTGGCGGCCGTTCGTCGGCTCAAAGATAGTTACCAACCCCTGCTGGCTTAAGGCTGGACCACACGAACCGTAACGCTTAACCGATTTTTTGAATTGTACCGAATGAAGAAACGCTTCCTGGCCGTTACCCTGAGCGCCCTGGTGCTCACGACGGCCTGCAAACATACCCCAGCCGACCAATCGGACAGTTCCGTATCGGCTGCCGATACGACCGCCCGGCCGTCGAAGGTTGTACCGGCTCCCGACTGGGCGAAGAATGCCACCATCTACGAAGTCAATACGCGCCAGTTTTCGGCCGCCGGCACCTTCAAAGCCGTGGAAGCCCAGTTGCCCCGCCTGAAAGAACTGGGAGCGGATATTATCTGGCTCATGCCCATTTATCCTATCAGCCAGAAGGCTAAGAAAGGAACGCTGGGCAGCCCCTACGCCGTCGCTAACTACAAAGCGGTCAATCCGGCCTACGGGACAATGGTCGATTTTAAGGCGCTGGTTCGGCGGGCGCACGCGCTGGGCCTGCGCGTGATTCTGGACTGGGTCCCTAATCACACCGGCTGGGACCATCCGTGGGTGGCCGAGCACCCGGATTGGTACACGCGGGTAAACGGCAAACTGACCGCTCCCATCGACCCCAAAACTGGCAAAGCCACCGACTGGACCGACGTGGTGGACCTCAACTACGACAATCCCGACCTGCGCCGGGCCATGATCGACGCCATGCGGTTCTGGGTAAAGGAATGCGATATCGACGGCTACCGCTGCGACGTGGCCGGCTTCGTTCCCAACGACTTCTGGGCCGAACTGCGCCCGCAGTTAGACCAACTCAAGCCCGTGTTTATGCTCGCCGAGTGGGAAGACGAGCCGGACCAGTTCAGAAGTTGCTTTAACATGAACTACGGCTGGAGTATGTTCACGATGATGAAAGCCGTGGCGCAGGCCGGCTGGTCGGCAACGCGGATTGATTCCCTGCGCGAAGCCAATCAAAACCGGTTTCCGGCCGGCTATTACCAGATGCTGTTTACCCAGAACCACGACGAAAACACCTGGAACGGCACCCTATCCGAAACGTTCGGGGCGGGAACCGACGCGGTTATTGTGCTGAGCAGCACGCTCGAAGGGATGCCACTGGTGTACAACGGCATGGAATCGAACTTAGACAAACGGCTGGCGTTTTTCGAGAAGGATTCAATTTCGTGGGGCAACTACGATAAAAGTAACTTCTTTAAGACGCTGTTGACGCTCAAGCACCGCAACCGGGCACTGTGGAACGGCTCGGCGGGCGGCAAGGCGGTGAAAATTCCAACCGACCACGACGACCGGGTCTACGCGTTTTACCGGCAGCGCGACAACGACCGCGTGATTGTGGTGGTTAATTTGGGCGACCAAGCCCAGAACGTGCGGCTGTCGGGCGACGGCTACGAGGGTACGTACATGGAGGTATTTAGTCGCCAGGCGATGGCCGTCAAACCCAACATGCTGGTGTCGCTCCGGCCGTGGGAGTTTCGGGTACTGACGAATTAAGGCGTTCTGGCGTTTACTGGGGAGGACTGTCTCGGCAAACAGACAGCATCCGTTTACTTGATTTTACCGTTAATAACAAACAAGATGGCCGCCGATGTGATGACCGTTCGGGAACTGCGTGGGCGGCCGGGTTGAGTTACTGATTCGTGCCTCGTATGCGTACGCAACGTCTTTCGTTGACTTATTTTTTGGTATCGTTCACCTTCGCCAGCCTGGCGCAATCGACCGACCCGGTGCAGTGGGCCAGTCGCGTCGTTGGCGTATCATCGGAAAAGCGGCCCGAAGCCGGGGGCGATCAGTTTAGGGCCGCGCAGGCGCTGGGCCGGCCCAGCATTTTGCCCCAAACGGGCGAGAGTCCCTGCGCGTGGGCACCGCTCCAGGCCGACGGCACCGCCGACGAGTGGATTCAGGTGGCGTTTGCCCAGCCCGCGCCCGTGCGGCAAATCGTCGTCGCCGAAAACGTCAATCCGGGAGCCGTCGTGAAGGTGCTGGTAATCGACGGAGGAGGTAAAGAACACGTGGTGTATGAAAGTCCCGGCCAGCCCCGGACCGAGCCGTTGCTGCGCATTTTTCCAACCCTGCCGAACCTGACCGGTGCGCAGGTCAAAGTGTTTATCAACGGCGCGGCCGTGCGCGGCTTGAATCAAATCGACGCCATCGGCATTTCGTCCGACACCCAACCGGTGACGGTCGGTATCGCCTTGGCCAAAGAAACACCCAAGGAAATTCAAAAAGAAAACTTGGGCAAAACCGTTAACTCGCCGGGTCAGGAGGTAGCGCCCGTTATTTCGCCCGACGGCCGGACGCTGTATTTTACCCGCAACTACAACAAAGCGAATCTGGGCGCGCCCGACCGCCAGGACGTTTGGTACTCGACGCTTACGGCGGGCGGCAGTTCACCCGGCTGGAGCGAAGCTGTCAACATTGGTTCGCCCATCAACAACGCGGGCGACAATGCCATCAGCGGCATGGCCTCCGACGGCCGCTCGGCGTACCTGATTAACGTTTACCGCCCCGACGGGGGGCTAACGTTCGGTATCTCGCGGTCGGTGAAAACCAAAGCCGGCTGGTCGCAACCAGTTGAGTGCAAAATCGCCAACAACTACAACTTGCACGAAAAAAACCAGTTGGAGTTCTGCGTTTCGCCCGACGGCCGGGCCATTATTCTGGCCGTGCAGCGCAAAGATACGCGGGGCGACCGCGACCTGTACGTCTCGCTCTTGCAAGGCAATCAAACCTGGTCGGAGCCGGTGTCGCTGGGTAAGGTCGTTAACACCGCCGACGCCGAAAGTTCGCCGTTTCTGGCCGCCGACGGCCGAACGCTGTACTTCACGTCGGCGGGTCATCCCGGTTACGGCGAAGGCGACATATTCGTAACCCGCCGACTCGATGCTTCGTGGGGCAACTGGAGCGAACCCGAAAACCTCGGCCCGGCCATCAACACCGACGAGTGGGACGGTTACTTCACCATTCCGGCCGCGGGCGACTACGCTTACCTGAGTTCGCGGGCCGGTTCGATGGGCGAAGACGATATTTTTCGGCTGCGGCTGTACCCAGCCATTAAACCCGACCCCGTCGCCATTGTGTCGGGGCAGGTGCTCGACGCCCAGACTAAGAAACCCCTGGCGGCTGAGGTGGTAGCGGCCGTGCTGGGTGACAAGCAAGAACTCAGCCGGGTTAATTATGACCCCGAATCGGGCGAGTACAAAATGATTTTGCCGACGCAAAAGGTGTATAACTTGTCGGTCACGAAAGAAGGGTACTTTCCCGTAACGGAACTGTTAGACCTGAGTAAAGACAAGCGCTTCCGCGACATCCGGCGCAACTTGTACTTAGTAAAGATCGAGTCGGGTCAGAAGATTGTCATGCGCGAGGTCTTGTTTGAGCAGAGTCAATCGGCGCTGCAACCGGGGGCCGACGTTGAACTGGACCGCATTGTGGCGATGCTCAACGAGCGTCCGAACCTGGCGATTCTGGTAGAAGGCCATACGGATAATCAGGGCGATTGGGAACCGAACATGAAGCTGTCGGAAGACCGCGTTAAGGTAGTAAAAGACTATTTGGTGAGCAAGGGCATCGCCGAGTCGCGCATCCGGACTAAAGCCTGGGGGCCGAGCAAACCCATTGCCAACAACGCCAGCGACGAACGGCGTAAACTCAACCGCCGGGTTGAATTTACCCTGTTGAATCAGTAAGAATGCCGGATTTGCCCGTAGTTTTGCCCCAATGTCCATCCGTTCATCCCGTACTACTTTCCTGCTGCTGGCGATTCTTTTAACGCTGGCGCTGTTTTTCCGCCTGCACCGCGTCGGCACCTACGCCATCTATTTTGACGAAAAGTCAACGTTGCTCATTAGTCAGGGCATAGTGCTGGAAGGCGCGAATCAGAAGGCCGTTTTCAGCAAACCATATTTTACGCCCGCCGAATTTTGGAAGCCCAAAACTCTCAACGATTTCATCGAGGCCAACATCCGGGGCGACATCGGCAACAGCCCAGCCTATTACGCGGTGCTGTGGCTTTGGCTGGACGTGTTTGGCTTGAGCGACGCGTCGCTCAGGATGCCGTCGGTAATTTTCAGCGTACTCATCGTCGGGCTGCTGTTTGTTTTTGTCCGGCGGCATTTTCGGTATCTGGGCCAGCCCACCGCCGACGCCCTGGCCTTAACGAGCGCGGCTCTGGCGGCCGTGGAGCCGTTTTTTGTGGCCTACAGCCACATTGCCCGCAACTATTCGATGACCTTTTTCCTGACCCTGCTGGGCACGCACCTGTTT
>CAXUEB010000180.1:10494-11149 GCA_964249775.1 uncultured Spirosoma sp. | reverse complement strand
CCGAACACTGGGATGCGTATTAAACGCGGAGAGGTTAAGAGCCGCATAGCTAAACGGTAAGGTACCTTGCCCGATTCGTACCTCCAACAACTTAACAACGCCATAAAACTTCATTTGGCATCATAAGCAATCAGACCCGGCTGACTACCAGCCGGGTCTGATTGCTTATAAAATATACTGACTCAAATCCCGGTTCTTGACTAAACCGGAGAGCTTTTCGCTGACCAATTCTTTTGTCACGACGACGTGGGCGTTGGCGCTGATGACGTCGGGAATGTCGAACATAAAGTCGTTCATCAGGTGACTCAGCACCGTTTGTAGGCGACGCGCCCCGATGTTCTCGACTTCGCCGTTCACCTCAAACGCAATCCGGGCCAGTTCGCGCAGGGCGTCGTCGTCGAAGGTCAGGCTGACGCCTTCGGCCTGGAGCATCGCTACGTACTGCTTGGTCAGGGCGTTCTTAGGTTCTTTTAAGATCTGATAAAAATCATCTTCCGACAGGCTTTGCAGTTCGACCCGGATAGGGAAACGGCCCTGCAATTCGGGAATCAGATCGCTTGGTTTGGCGACGTGAAAGGCCCCGGCCGCCACGAACAAGATGTGGTCGGTGTGGATGACGCCGTATTTGGTGTTGACGGCCGAACCTTCCACGATG
>CAXUEB010000180.1:10069-10484 GCA_964249775.1 uncultured Spirosoma sp. | reverse complement strand
GCCGCGCTTGGGCAGCATCCCGCCGATCATTTCCTGGATGTTCATCATCGACAGGTCATCAACCGAGCCGCCCATGACGCCGATGTTGGGCGTTTGCGCCTGCTGCACGTCGATGTCAATCTTGCGGTCGTCCATTTCGCCGGAGCGAATCTTCTCGCGGAACCGTTCGCGGGTGCGCTCGGTGAGTTCGGCGTCGGCATCTTTCTTTTCGTTCTCGAAACCCAGTTGGGCTTGGCCATTGGTGGGCTTAACGGGCGGAATCAGAATGTCCAGAATAGCGTCCTCAACGGCCTGCTGCGCCCGCGCCTTGACGGCTTCTTTCTTAGCGGCCCGCACCATGTTGATCGACTGCTCGACTAAATCGCGCACCATACTTTCCACATCGCGGCCGACGTAACCGACTTCGGTAAACTTG
>CAXUEB010000180.1:9137-10059 GCA_964249775.1 uncultured Spirosoma sp. | reverse complement strand
AGATGTTGTTGGGGGTAATTTCGCGCTGCATGTCGGCCGCGCTGTTCATCCGACGCCAGCGGTTGCGCAGGGCGATGGCCACGTTGCGCTTGGCATCGTGCTGACCGACGATGTATTGATCGAGTTCGGCAACAATCTGCCGGGGGGTAAGGTCTTTGAGTGATTGATTCATTGAAAATTCTGGTGCATGTGCACACGCGGTACCAGAGAAACACCGGAAACCGAAAAATGTGCACTGACGCGCTAAATTTTGGCCTGAACCTCACGGAAGGCACGCGAGGATCAGGACCACATGCTCATTACTGACCACGAAAAAATCGCTTACGGCCACAAGATTGGTTAACTCGGTAGTTCACCAGGGTCTAACGGCCTTGAAGGCCGGCAGTCAGGTGGCGGCCGGCGCAACGGACGAAATTCAGAACGACGCGCGTAATCCCCAGCTTAAAGCCGCGCTCGAACAAGGCAACGAGCAATCGAAGCAATGGGCGTCGCGGCTCGACCGGGCACTGGACGAAGCGGGTGGCCCCGACGAACAGTCGAACCAAAACCCCATCCTCGAAGCGCACTACGAAGTCAGCAAGAAGATTCGCCAGCAGGCACCGGACGACACGTCGCGCGACCTGGGCATCATTGCCGCCGGCCAGTTGGCGCTCCATTACTGGATTGCCGCGTTTGGTACGTTGCGTACGTACGCTGGGCAGGTTGGGCTAACCCAAACCGAGCAGGAACTGCAAGCATCCCTCGACGAGGCCAAACAAGCCGACGAGCAGCATACTGAAATTGCCCTGCAAATCATGGGTGCCGCCTAATCAATGCGCGGTCGTTCGGTCGGACTGGTGAACCGCCCCGGGGCGGGGGGATTGGAGCCCCCGGGGGGGGTTGCGATGTGGGGGGGTGTAAAAACCCGTACTAAAAATCGCGT
>CAXUEB010000180.1:8238-9127 GCA_964249775.1 uncultured Spirosoma sp. | reverse complement strand
CGAAACCCACGGGCGGGGGGGGGGGGGGGCGGGGCCCCCCCCCCCGCCCGGGGCCGCGCCCCCCCCCGGGGGCGGCTTGCTATCTGGGGTGCTTAACATACGCCTTCGTAAACGTCGCTTACCCGCAACGTCATGCCCAGCGCTCCGATATCGAATGAATCAGCGAGGTTGGTGTAAAAAGCGTATTCACATTTGGGGCCGGTGCGCTGGTAGACCTCAACCAATGGTTCGGCCTGGGAAACAATCAGGTAGCATTCGACCGAAGTCATGTTGACGTACTCGTGAAACTTTTCGTCGTGATCGACGCCCGACGAATTTTCGGACGTTACCTCAACCGTTACGACGGCCCGGTGCGCCACGTGCGTGTATTCGGTATCGTCGGCCGGAACAACCATGATGTCGGGGTAGCGATACTTTCGGCCGGGTACGGTGCGGAGCTTTACGTCGTGGGTGTACACCTCAAACGGTTTACCTTTCACGCCCAAACGCAGGGTCATGTAAATGTTTCCAGCGACTCGGTTCGCTCGTTTTGATTCTCCCGGCATTTCAATCAAGATTCCGTCGACAAATTCGTGCTTTACCTCGGACATTTTTTCCAGTTCAAGGTATTCATCTACCGTGTAGATGCGCTTGCCGGTTTCTTCCGCTATCATACTCTTCCCTCGGCGTTATTGCTCACACAAAACTACGTATTTGTCATCTAAACCAATCGTTACTCCACGCCGTCGTCCGATGCTTCAAGCGGTCCGGCCGGCGCAATTCCGCCCTGCTTGGCTTCGATGATGAGTTCGGCCAGTTCGCGCACGCAGCCCTGCCCACCGGCCGTCTCGCAGCAGTAATCCACGACGGCTTTGTTCCAGCGGGTCCCGCCGACGCGACCCGCTGGAAC
>CAXUEB010000180.1:6852-8228 GCA_964249775.1 uncultured Spirosoma sp. | reverse complement strand
CGCGTCGGCGGGACAAGCCGACAAACCCACGGCCCGCAAAATTTCCAGATCGTTGACATCGTCGCCGATAAACGCCACTTCGGACGCGGCTAAGCCGTTGCGCTCCAGAATGCCTTCCAGCAGCGATAGTTTGTCTTTCGCGCCGAGGTACAGCTCGGTAATCTTCAACTTGGCGGCCCGCGTCACGACCGACGGCGACGTTTCGCCCGTGACGATGCCCGTTTCAACGCCGACCAACTCGCGCAGGCGCACCACGCCCATGCCGTCGCGGATGTTAAAGCGTTTAAACACTTCGCCCGATTCGCCGTAGTAAACGCCCGCGTCGGTCAGGACGCCGTCGCAGTCGGTGAGCAGGAGTTTGATGCGGGCGGCTTTGGCCCGGAGAGTTGGCGTCATACGGTTGGTTGTCTGTTCGGCAAACAAATTAGTTGAGGAGCCGGTCAAGGTCCACGCGCAGCGACAGTTGGCTGGTGCCCACCGTGGGTACGGCCGCAAATCGACCGTAGGTTAACTGAAAACCACGCGCCTGCACCGACGCGCCGAACGAAATACCCGCTCCCGCGGATGCGGCTCCCGTGGATACGGCCCCGCCCCCACCCGTTGTCAACTTGCCTTCCTGCCGTTTCTGGTGGTTGTAGCCGAGTAGCAGGTGCACGTTGCGGCTAATGAGCAGTTCGGCCCCGACGCTTAGGTGCCGCGCCAGTTTCTCGACCGTGCTGATCGTTCGCGGAATCGGATTGCCGTTAAGGTCGTAGGTCACGTTCCGGGTTGGGTCGTTGTAGCTGATGTCGAAGCGTTGCAAATGATGGGCCGTCAGGGTCACGCGCACCGGGGCATACCGCGGTTTGAAGGTGACGCCCGCTTGTAAATCGAACGGCAGATTGGCCTCGTAGGGTCCGTAGTTCTTAACCAAGTACCCCGCGTTTTTGGCGACCAGACCAACCGTTAGTTCCTGCTTCGGATGCCGCCAGATACCACCCAGATCGGCCAGCACGCCAAAGGCCGAGTAGGTTTCGATGGCCGAACCGACGGCTTTAATCGTTGCACCGAGCGTAAAATTGCCTTCCGTGCGGGCGTGCGTCAGGCTCAGGGCGTAGTCGTTGGCCGTGAACGTACCGAGCGAATTACCGGCCGGGTCGGTCAGCGTAAACTGCCCGTAGCTCAGGTATTGCAGGCCGGCCGCCCAGCCGGAGCGTCGGCCGGCCCGCGCTTTAACGGGCAGTCCGTACTGCAACGCGTAGTATTTCGCAGCCGCCAAATACGGCATTAGGCTAATGGACAACTGATTGTCTGGCAGCGAATCGGCTAAGGCGGGGTTGTTCAAGAAGTACGGCGCATCGGGGCGGGTAGCCGTGGCAACTTGTCCGCCGAGGGCC
>CAXUEB010000180.1:4257-6842 GCA_964249775.1 uncultured Spirosoma sp. | reverse complement strand
CCGCTATGCGGGCGTGGGTGGGCAAGTCGAGGAACGTAAACACGCGCTGCCCACCGAAGGGTTGGGCCTTGCTCCAGACGGGATAGGCGACAAACAAGAAAAGGAGTAGCCGACGCAAAACTCGTTCGATCCGTTACGTTCGGACAAAGGTCAGAAAAACCCCGTTACAGGGCAAAACCAACTTTCAGCCCGGCCGCCAGGCTGGGTGCCCACTGCCCGCCTTTGTACTCAAACGAGCGGCCAATCCCGCAGCCGCAGGTTGGATACGGATTAAACGGTAGGGTCGGCACGTTGTTGGTGGCCCAGCGGACACCAGCCCCGGCGTAGATATCGAATAACGTGCGGGCGAAACGACGTTTGTCCGGATCATAGACCGTGAATTGACGCCCTATTTTCAGGTGCGCGCCGAGCACGTACCGGCTGATGGGCACCTGGCGCGAACCGATCAGAACATAACTTTCTGTACTGGACGACGCTTCTGCGCTATAAACATTCGCCCGCTTGACAACGTTGATTTGTTTGTAAAACCCTTCAACCGCCCAGTAATTACCCAGTGGGAAATCGCTGCGCACCGCCAGGTTTTTACGCCGATTTGTTCGGTAGCGGCCCGTGTAGAAACGGGTCTCGACCCGCCCCCGCCAAACTTCGGCCCGCTCGTACCGCTCGATGTCCGCTTCGGAAAGCGAAAGTCCTTTCCAGCCGTAGCCCAGTTCCACCTGTACGGACCGGCGTGGCGCAACCTGATATTCCAGCCCGGCCTGCACGGTGGCGTCCTGATCGAGCAGCAGCGACAAGGGGGCAAATTTAAGAACGGCGCGGGGCGTCCGGGACAGCGCAATCGTCGAATCCTGGCCCATCGCCGAAGCGCCCAGCAAACAGGCACTCAGCAGCAAAAATTTATGGATCATTCTGGTAGCTAAGGTTAATTAAAATGCCCATCCCACTTTCAACCCATACGTCAGACTCACCGTCGCGTAGGTCAACGGCTGGAACGAGTTGAACGGCGCGTAATCCGTTACGTAGTAATACGAGCCTTCGGGCCGGCGAGACCGGTCAACGACGCGCCGACGAAAGCCCAGACCCGCGTAAATGTCCAGCCGCAGCCGCTCGTCGTCGGTTAACGCCAATTGCCGCCCAATCTTGGCGTGCCCACCCCAGACGTATTTCTGAACCGGCGTGTTGTACAAACGGTAATACTGGCACGGGCCGTCTTCGCAGCCCATCGCGCTGGTGCCGCTCTCCCGCACGTTAACCTGTTTGTAAAAACCCTCAATCGCCACGTATGGACCGAGCGGTTGTTGGGTCGTCCCGAAGTAATAACGCCATTCGGCCCGGCCCCGCCAGACTTCCCGGTCGCTGTAACTTTCATTCTGCGTGTTTCGCCACAGATTCAGCCCCGCCCAGCCGTACCCGACTTCAACCTGCACGGCCTGCCGACGACCGACCATGCGCTCTATCCCAAACTGGACCGTGTTATCGGGATCGACCAAACCCAGCGGAGCCAATTTCACAACCCACTGCCGGTAGCGAACCGGGCTTACCGGGTCCGAACTGGCTGGTTGGGCCGCAACCACGCCCGCGCGCAGGCAAAATCCAATCAACAAGCAAGCAAGGCGGGGCGTCATCATGGCTGAACTGGGAGTTTGCTGAGCCGGGTTAGCCGATTCAGGTCGGCGTAACTGTACTGGTAGATACCGTCCGGCCCCGTTACAATGAGCCGTTTTTTATTCGGGATTACGTCGAACGTCCGGGTGCTGTCGATATACTGAACCTCCCGCACGTCGGCCGGTTTGCTGATGTCCAGCACACGCAGCCCGTAGGTGCCTTCGCCCACGAACAGCAAGTTACCATCCACGCCCAGCCCGTGCGGATTTTTCATGGGGTAGCTCCTAACCAGCTTCGGCGACGCCAGGTTGCTGATGTCGATCACATCGAGGTTGTTGACGGCGGTGTTGCGGCAGGTGGTTCCGCTGCGGAGCGTTACGTAGGCGTAATTGTCCTGGGCCACCACCGGGTCGCAACTTTGGATGTGCGTGTAGATACCCACTTGTTTGGGGCTATTTGGCTGACTGACGTCGTAGATAAACATCCCCGTCTGCGTACCGATAAACAGGTTAGTCTGGTACGGAAAAATGGTTTCCACGCCAAAACCGAGTGTCGTTTTACTACCGGGCTTTGGATCGCTGCTGTTGGTGATGTCGTAGGCCTGCAGCGTCGTGTTGCTGACCATGTACAACGTGTTGCCGTTGATGGTGAAGCGGGCCGTTGAGCCGCCCACGCCCGAACCCGGCGACGGCGCGTCGCTGCTATCTTTGGAGCAGGCCCCAAGCCCAATCAGCAGGACAAGACTGTACAGAATTGGTTTCATACGGAATTAGTTAATTCGTTCGATACGATACGACACGAAAACAGACCTTACCGGTAGCATTGTGGATTCTCAACGGCGGCTTTATCCCAGCGGATGACGACGCCCCGGTCGGGGTCGGCGCACTCGAACCGGGCGTTGGTGGCCAGCGGGTAAGCCGGGTACGGGAACGCGTTCTCGATGCGCCTAACGACCCGGACGTTGCGGGGATTGGCAATGT
>CAXUEB010000180.1:3028-4247 GCA_964249775.1 uncultured Spirosoma sp. | reverse complement strand
GGCAATGTTGAGCGCCACCAAATCCAGCGTGTTATCGGCGTACAGGATGCTGTCTTTGACGGCCAGTTCGTGGTTGCCGGGAATCGCCACGAACGCTAAGGGGATGGGCTTGGCCGGGTCGCGGTTATCGACGATGTGGATGCCCCGGCCGACTTCGTTGATAAACAGGTAATCGTCTTTGACGTAGATCTTACCCACGTTTTTGGGGGGCTGCGGAGCCAGCGTTTGCACCGAGCGCATGTCGGCGTAAGCGGCATAGACCGGGCGGTAGGTATCGCCCTTGGCCGACGGCCCAGGAAAGCGCTCACGGTGGGACCAGCAACCGTCTAAAAGTAAACAAACCCCCAACGGGATCAGGGAAAATAGGCGACGGTTCATGGCGTAAAGTAGGCTTGATGCAACGATGATACAAAAACATTCGCAACCGTTGGAATCAGCAAGAAAATTTAACTTTGCCGTCACTTGATTTCGCCCCAACTGACCCATGCAGACCGAGACTCGCTCCGACGCCAATACCGATATCAGCAAACCGTCTAAAACGCAGGTTCTGGCCCAGAAAAATGCCGAAGCTGAACTCGGCGGTGGACAAAAACGCATTGACGCGCAGCACACCAAAGGTAAACTAACCGCCCGCGAACGCATCGCCCTGCTCGTAGACGAAGGCTCGTTTGAAGAAATTGGCAAGTTCGTTATGCACCGCACCCGCGATTTCGGGCTGGACAAAGAGCATTACCTCGGCGACGGCGTCGTGACGGGCTACGGCACGATCGACGGGCGGTTGGTGTACGTTTTCGCGCAGGACTTTACGGTTTTCGGCGGGGCCTTGTCCGAAACGCACGCCGAAAAAATCTGTAAGGTGATGGACCTCGCCCTGCAAAACGGCGCGCCCATCATCGGCCTCAACGACTCGGGTGGAGCCAGGATTCAGGAAGGTGTGTTGTCATTGGCGGGGTACGCCGACATTTTTTACCGCAATACCAAAGCGTCGGGCGTGGTGCCGCAACTGTCGGCCGTGATGGGACCGTGCGCGGGCGGGGCCGTATACAGCCCGGCCATCACCGACTTTATTTTCATGGTCGAGAACACGAGCTACATGTTCGTGACCGGCCCGAACGTCGTCAAAACCGTCACGCACGAGGAAGTGACGGCCGAGGAGTTGGGCGGGGCCAGTACCCACAGCACCAAGTCGGGCGTGACGCACTTTGCCTGCGCCAATGAA
>CAXUEB010000180.1:1790-3018 GCA_964249775.1 uncultured Spirosoma sp. | reverse complement strand
AACTGGCCTGCCTTCAGCAACTCAAGCAACTGCTTAGCTACCTCCCCCAAAACTGCGAAGACGAACCGCTACGATTAGCGTATGAGCCGTCGGATGAAGCCCGCCCCACCCTGAACAACCTGATTCCTGACGGGGCTAACCAGCCCTATGACATGCGGGAAGTCATTGAGGAGTTGGTCGACGCCGGGTCGTTCATGGAGGTGCACAAGAATTTTGCGGAGAATATTGTCGTTGGTTTCGCCCGAATTGCGGGCCGGAGTATCGGCGTCGTGGGCAATCAGCCGGCGGTGCTGGCGGGCGTTCTGGACATCCACGCCAGCACGAAAGCGGCCCGCTTCGTGCGCTTCTGCGACTGCTTCAACGTGCCCCTGCTGGTACTCGAAGACGTGCCCGGCTTTTTGCCCGGCACCGACCAGGAATGGAACGGCATCATCACCAACGGGGCCAAACTCTTGTTTGCGTTCTGCGAAGCGACCGTGCCGCGCGTGACGGTCATTACCCGCAAAGCCTACGGCGGGGCCTACGACGTGATGAACTCCAAGCACATCGGGGCCGACCTGAACTACGCCTGGCCGAGCGCCGAAATCGCCGTGATGGGTGCATCGGGCGCGGCCGAGATCATTTTCAAACGCGAGATCGCCGAAGCCGACGACCCGCAGGCCAAGTTGCAGGAAAAGGTCTTAGAGTACACCGAAAAGTTCGCCAATCCGTACCGGGCCGCCCACCGGGGCTACATTGACGAGGTCATCCTACCCGAACAGACCCGCCAAAAGCTTATCCGGGCGTTCCAGATGCTGGAAAACAAAGTGGCGACGATGCCCCGGAAAAAGCACGGGAATATTCCGTTGTAATTGGCACGGAAAAGTTGTTTGAGTATGTTTGTCGTGAACTGGAGCGCCGGCAAATAGCTTATGTGGTTTCAGAAAGTGTCGCAATGAGTTCTTATACGGTGGCGCGTTACACGCGGAATATTGATTTAGTTATGTCTGTCGTTTGATTCTTAGTACAGACGTTTCTTGAATATCCCTATTCAGGTCGATTACTCAACCCCTGCTTTTAAAGGAAAGCAGACCAGAATACCATTCGTTTCCAACAATCAGCGCCGGCCTCTGTTTTCCTATTTTTACTCACTCGCTTCAATAGCCACGCGTACTCAAGTATGCCCACGCCCCAAAAGCCCGGTAGTCTGCTCCGAACGGTCCTGATTGGTCTGCTAATTATCATCGGC
>CAXUEB010000180.1:0-1780 GCA_964249775.1 uncultured Spirosoma sp. | reverse complement strand
GGTACGTTGTCGACGCTGTTTCCGTAACAACCCACCGAATCCAGATTTAGTACAGCGGAATTGATTGCGTCTTGCGGGTTGTCAGCGTCTTAAGTTTGCCGTCCTTGCGCCGGGCGGCCAAGTCGAACTCGATGACGTACCGGTCGCCGGGTTTAGCTTCCTTCGCCACCTTGTCTATGGGTTCGCCGGTCTGCCAAAACTGGGTCGCCACCCGGCGGTTATTTCGCGCCAGACTAACCCAGGCCGACTTGATAACGGCCTGCGGTTGCAAATCGGGAAACTGTCCGCGCGATTGGGCATTGACCGAAGCCGTAAAATCTAATTTCTGGGTACTGGCCGGGATGCCCTTGGCGTTGTTAACCGGTTTACCGTCGGCTTTTACAACGACGTCAATTTGAGGTTCCGACTGAGCACCGGTTTGGGCCTGAACTGCGTTGGTCAACAACGAACCGGCGAGAAGGCCGTAGAAGCATAGGATTTTCATGGAATGAAGGGAAAGAATTTGTCACTGGTAACGAAACAGAGAACACCAACGAATGGTACTTGGTTAGGAATACGGCCCACTTAATTGACCTGCGTTGGTCGACAGCCTCCGGTGACGCGAGTTGCCCCTCTACTATGCCCTACGAAAACACGCTTGCCTTTGCGCAGGCACTCGATCAGGCCGATCCGCTCCGCGCTTTCCGCGACCGCTTTTACATTCCGCAGCGCGACGACCGGGACCTGATCTACCTCTGCGGCAACTCGCTCGGTTTGCAGCCCAAATCGGCGCGGGCGGCCCTGGAACGCGAACTGGCTACGTGGCAGAACCTGGGTGTCGAAGGCTGGTTTGATCAGCCCGAAGGAGCGGAGCACACGTGGCTCGGCTACCACAACACCTGCAAAGGTACCCTGGCGCAGATCGTCGGTGCGGAGCCGGCGGAAGTGTGTCCCATGAACGCCTTAACGGTCAATCTGCACCTGCTGCTGGCGTCGTTTTATCGCCCAACGACGGCGAAGTACAAGATTCTAACCATCAAAGGCGATTTTCCGTCCGATCAGTACGCCTTGGAAACGCACGTGAAGCACCGCGCTGGGCCGACACTCGGCTTCGGTTCGGGTGATGCGATTATCGAGGTTGCCCCCGACTCTGACACGGGCCTGATTCACACAACCGACATCCAGCACGCCATTGCCCAATACGCCGGCGAACTGGCCGTAATCTGGATGAGCGGGCTGAACTATTACACCGGACAAGTCTACAACCTGGCCGCCATTGCCGAAACGGCCCGGCAACACGGCATACCGGTTGGGTTCGATCTGGCCCACGCCATCGGCAACGTTCCCCTGCGACTCCACGACTGGGGCGTTGACTTCGCCACCTGGTGTTCGTATAAGTACCTCAACGGCGGCCCCGGTGCGGTGTCGGGCGTGTTTGTGCATCAGAAACACCACGATCAAAATTTGCCCCGGCTGGCGGGTTGGTGGGGCTACCGCGAAGACCGGCGCTTTGCGATGGAACCCGGCTTTCTGCCCGCGCCCGGTGCCGACGGCTGGCAACTCAGTACACCCAACATTCCGGCCCTGGCCCTGCACCGGGCCGCGCTCGCTATCACCGCCGAAGCGGGCATGACGGCCCTGCGGCAAAAAAGCGAGCATCTGACCGGCTTTTTGGAGTACGTCCTAACGCCTTTTAAAGAAATACAAATTCTGACGCCCGACGATCCAAACCAGCGGGGTTGTCAACTGTCATTACTGGTCCGCAAGGGGGGGAAGGCGTTGTTTACCCACCTCACCGAAC
>CAXUEB010000179.1:2048-11254 GCA_964249775.1 uncultured Spirosoma sp. | reverse complement strand
GGTCATAAGCAGCAAACAGGAAAGAATGCGCATACAAATAAGCAGATAAACGTTAACGCTGGGCCATCGCCGACCCGGCCGATAGTTGCCCGGCCAGCCGCTGCCGAACGGCCCGGTAGCGCGGCTCCTCGATCAAATTGCGCATCTCCCAACGGTCTTCGCGCAGGTTAAACAACTGTTCCTTCGGTTGGCCCGCGACTTCGTACCGGATCAATTTGTAGCCGTCGGCGGTACGAACACCCGTTTGCATCGGGTGCTTATAGGCAAACCAAAGCTCGTTGCGGTGCTTCGTGGTTTTTCCGTCCAGCACGGGTTTCACGCTACGGCCGTCTAAGCCCGGTGGTACGGGCAGCCCGACCAGTTCGCAGAGCGTCGGGAACGCGTCGTGCAGGTAGCAGAGCGCATCGGTGCGCTTACCCCGCCGGATGTTCTTCCCGGCGAACACGAGCGGCACCCGGATGCTGTGGTCGTACAGGTTTTGCTTGCCCAACAGACCGTGCTGCCCCACGGCCAGCCCATTGTCACCCGCCCAAACGATCAGGGTGTTGTCGGCCTGCCCGCTTTCCTGCAAGGCCCGCATGATCCTGCCGATCTGCGCGTCCACCTCCGAAATCATGGCGTAATAGAGCGCAATCTCCCGCCGAACCGAGTCGTCCCGGCGTGGGAAACCCAGCAACACCTCATCGCGGATTTTCAACTCGCCGTTATCAAACGGGTGCTGCGGCATAAAGTTGGCGGGTAACTTCGTCGTGCTGGGGTTGTATGTTTGCGTGAACGGCGCATACGGCTGACGCGGGTCGTGGGGCGAGGTAAAGGCCACGTACAGCATGAACGGTTTGTTGTTATTCGATTGATTTTTCAGGAAGTCAATGGCAGCATCGGCGTATAACTGACTCGAAAACTTTCCGCCTTTAAACGAAGCGTTGGCGAGATACTGCCCTGTCGAATCAAAATGGTGGAGGTTCGGGGCTGGGTGGCCGCCCGCCTGCTCGAAGTGCATGCCACCAAAAAACAGGTTGTCACCCCCGTCGAAACTTTTGGCAAAACTCGCGCGGCTGTTGTGCCACTTGCCCGTCATGTAAGTGTAGTAGCCGTTTCGCCGAAAATACTCCGGCATGGTCAGATACGCCGAAGGGTCGCTATCAGCCGGGCGGTTCGGCCGCGACGAGTAAAAGCCGACCGGCAGGTGATAATACGCCTTACTCGTCATGAGCATCGCCCGGCTGGGAGCGCAAACGGCCGGTTCGTCACTGCCGAGAATGTGGGCGTGGGTGAACGCCGTTCCGTTCGCAATAAGCCGGTCGAGGTTCGGTGTCTGCAACTCCGGCGTGCCCAGCGCCCGCGCCCCGTCGAAGCGGTGGTCATCGGTCAGGATAAACACGATGTTGGGCCGTCGGTCGGCGGCCGGGGCATCTGAGCGATTGACGAACCGAGGGCGGGCCGGCCGGAGCGCCAGCAAGCTAACGGCGAACAGGCTGAAGACAAGGACGAACCCGGTGAGTAACTTCATTGCTTATTTTGGTTCTTTGGCCGCGTTGTTACCGTAATACGGATAGGTGTCGATGACGTCGCCCGCGGTCGTCAGGCGGGGGTCGCCGGTGCGCTGCCGCCACGCTTGGAGCTGCGCCCGGAGTTTCGCTCGCTGCCGCCGGTAAGCCGGGTCACCCGCGACGTTGCGCTGCTGGTCGGGGTCTTTGGTCAGGTCAAACAGTTCTTCGGCCGGGCGTTTGTCAAGGGCTTGCTCAGCCAGCGAGCGGTCGGCTACTGCGTCGCGTTGCGCCATCAGCAACCGCTTCGACGGGCCGTTGTCAATATCGCCGTAAGCCCCTACCGCGAAGACTTCCTTCGGATCGCCGGCGGGCCAGCGATCGGGTTTCAGATTCTGAACGTACAAAAACTGTGCTGTGCGAATAGCCCGTGCCGGGTAGCCTACGTTGTCGGCCCGCACCCGCGCGTGGCGTTCGCGCTCGACGAAAATTGGTTGTTCGTGCGGCTTTCGGCCGGTTACGTACCGCGTCAGCGATTGCCCTTCCATGCCCGCGGCTTTGGGCACACCCGCCCAGGCTAACAACGTTGGGGCTACGTCGATGTGACCAACGGGCGCACCAACGCGCTTGCCGCCGACGAACGAACCGGGTGCGTAGATAATCAGGGGAATGTGCGTACCGGCGTCGTACAGGTTTGCTTTGGCGCGGGGAAACGGCATCCCGTTGTCGCTCGTGACCACAATCAGCGTATTGGCCAGCAGCCCCCGCCCTTCCAGCAAGGCCACGGCCTCGGCGACGGTCTGCTCAAAGCGAACCACTTCGGCGTAATAATCCAGCAAATCGTCGCGCACATCGGCCGTGTCGGGCAGGAAGGCCGGCACCTTCAGGTACTGCGGGCGCAGACCTATTGTTTGCTTGAGTTGGGCGTCGTAAGGCCGGTGCGGATCGGTCGAGCCAAGCCAGAAGCAAAACGGTTGGGGTCCGTCGCTACCGGCGCGGTCGGTCGGCTGCGCTTCCATAAACTCGGCAAACGACTTAAACGACGGGCCGGCCGGGTTGCGGTCGTAGCCACCGGGTTTGGCGTTGCCCGGCCCCCAGCCTTTACCCGTTAGGCCCACGCGGTAACCGGCTTCTTCGAGCAAATTCACAAAATTAGGAAAGCGGGCGGGCAGCGTGCCCCACAGGTTGGTGCCTTCGGCCAGTTGGTGCGGGTAGCGCCCGGTCAGCAGCGACGCCCGCGACGGCGAACAGGATGGGGCCGAACAGAACGCGCGCTCGAACAACACGCCCGCTCGCGCCAGCCGGTCGATGGTCGGCGTAGGCGCTACCGACGGTCGGAATGCCGCATCACCGGCGTTCCGGTCGCCGTAACAACCGAGCGTCGGCGACAGATCGTCGGCGATGATAAGGAGGATATTCTTCGGCGCGGGAGCCGGCCGAATCAGCCAGGCCGTTGAGCCAAAGACGCTGACGAGCAGCAGGACAAGGATTCGCTTCATAGTTTTTGAATGGGTACGTAAAACGCGCCGGTCCGCCGACCGGCGCAGCGTAACGCGCTAACCGACCAGCGGTTTGCCTGACAAGTGCCCAGATGCCCGTCAACGCTGGCTTACCGGCCGGACCCTATACGGTGGCAAGCCAAATCGCCGTAGCCCTGGTCGTCGGTCAGGATTAGCATGACGTTCGGACGGGGGTGTTCGGTCGCAGCGGGCTTCGGCCGCCCAACGGATAGCACCGCCGACAAGCCGTATATCCTAATCAAAAGAACAGTAAGCCGGTGCATAGCGGGTTAGTTTCGGTTTTTGCTTAGGCTGTTGTCCGCTCCCGTCCTGAGCACTTTGCCGGGCGGCACCTTACCCAGCGCCTGCACAAAAGCGGCCATTGCCGTTTGCAGTTCGGTTACTTTATCCGGTTGCTGCTCGGCCAGATTGGTTTGCTCGCCAACGTCCTCGCGCAGGTTGAACAGCAGCAGCGGGTGGGCGGCCACGGCCTTCTGACCCGGCGTTCCGGCGTTGCCCGGATAGGGTAGCTTCAGCTTATAATCGCCCAGCCGAAACGCTTCGAGCTTGCCGTTGCTGTAATACGCCAGTTGCTGACCCCGGCGCTTGCCGGTGCCCGCCAAAACAGGCCAGATGTCTTCGCCGTCGAGCGGTCGGTCGGTGGGCACCGGTGCCGCACCGGCGGACCGGCCGGAGCGACGCCCCCCGCCGAGCTTGGTCAAGGTCGGAAACCAGTCCATCATGGTCGTCAAATCCGTGTTTACGCGCCCGGCGGGTATTTTGCCTTTCCAGTACGCAATAGCCGGGACGCGCATCCCGCCCTCGAAGGTTGTTTGTTTGCCTTCGCGCAGTGGCCCGGCCGAGCCGGCGTCGTCGCCCATCACGAGCCACGGCCCGTTGTCGCTGCTAAAGATGACCACCGTATTTTCCTCTAAACCGCTGTCGCGCAGCTTCTGCATGATTTGCCCAACACTCCAGTCTAATTCCCCAATCACATCGCCGTACAACCCGAGACCGGACTTACCAACGAATTCCGGCGATGCGTAGATGGGAATGTGCGGCATGTTATGGGCAACGTACAAAAAAAACGGTGCGCCGGGGCGCGACTGTCCCGTAGGCCGGTTTTGGTCGATAAACTTGAGCGCTTCCTGGGTGTAGCGTTGGGTGATGTACCGCTGGTCAACCTTGTACTCTTCAACCGCGTTGTTGCGCAGGTAGACCACCGAGGTCATGTCGTTGCTGTACGGAATACCAAAGTACGAGTCAAAGCCGTGCTTCAGGGGCCGGTACGCTTCCAGATGCCCCAAGTGCCATTTGCCGACCAGGCCGGTGCGGTAACCGGCCTGTTTTAGGGTTTCGCCCAGCGTTACCTCGGCGGAATCCAGACCCGTGTAGCTGTCCGGGAAAAACACGCCGTGGATACCTTGCCGGATGGGGTAACGGCCCGTTAGCAGGGCCGCCCGCGACGGACTGCACACGGGCGAAGCGGAGTAGAAATCGGTAAAGCGAACACCGCCCTTTGCCAGCGCGTCGAGGTTCGGCGTGCTGTTCCGACCGCCATAGCAGCCCAAGTCACCGTAACCCAGATCGTCGGCGTAAATGAAAACGATGTTGGGTGGTACGGCATTCCGGCGGTCCCGCTCCGGCGTACCGGTCGCACGGGTCGTGGTCTTCCGCGTTTGGCCGGTCGCGGGCAGCAGTCCCGTTAGCGTCAGTAAGGTGATGAGGATGTACTTCATAGAAAAGGGCTTAAAGCTTATCTATTCGTGCCCGACGAACTCACCGCGGCCGCAGAGCCCGACTTGGCCTGCCGAACGCCGTTGAGCAATCCTGCCAACGCCCGCACTTTGTCGGGGTGCTGGTCGGCCACGTTCTGCCGCTCGCCCAAGTCGGTCGTCAGGTTGTACAGTTGCGGCTGCGGGTCGGCCCCGGTTTCGGTGTTGGTATTCTTGATGATTTTCACGCCTTGACTCGGCTCAATGTATTTCCAGTTGCCCTTAACTAAGGACAACGTACCCGACACGGCGTGCTCAACGACGTACTCGCGGTCAGTTTTGGTTTCGCCCAGCCAGGCCGATAGCTGATCCCGGCTGTCGGGAGCCTCTCTTTGCGGTACGGCCTGACCCGTCAGGTTGGCGAACGAAGCCAGCAAATCAATCTGACTCACTAAGGCGTCGGTCACGCCCGGCTTGACCCGCGCGGGCCAGCGCAGCAGCGTCGGCACCCGCGTACCGCCCTCAAAAGCGCTGTATTTGCCACCCCGCAGCGGTCCCGATGGCGTATGGCCGTTCAACTTTTCGACGGCCTGGTCCTGGTAGCCGTCGTCGATGACCGCCCCGTTGTCGCTGCTGAGCATGATGAGCGTGTTATTGGCCAAACCCAGCCGGTCGAGCGTTTTCAGAATTTCGCCAACCGTCCAGTCGAGTTGGAGAATTACGTCCCCGCGCGGACCCAGGCCACTCTTGCCGGCAAACCGGGCGTGGGGCACGCGGGGCACGTGGATGTCGTGGGTAGCAAAGTACAGAAAAAACGGACCCGCTTTGTGCTTTTCCATAAACCGAACCGCTTTGCCGGTCAGCACGTCGGCAAGGGCTTCGTCGGTCCAGCGGGCGGCCCGGCCACCACTCATGTAGCCGATGCGGCTGATGCCGTTGATGATGGTGTAATCGTGGCCGTGGCTGGGCTTCATCTTGAGCAGTTGAGGATCATTCTTGCCGGTCGGCTCATTCCCAATGGGCTGCGTGAAACTAACCCGGATGGAATCGGCCGGGTCTAAGTTAACCACCCGCCCATTCTCCACAAACACGCACGGCACCCGGTCGCCGGTGGCGGGCATGAGAAATGAATAATCAAAGCCGATGTCGTTCGGCCCTTTCTGGATCGCGCCGTTCCAGTCGGGGCCGCCCGCGGGACCCAAGCCCAGATGCCACTTGCCCACGACGCCCGTCCGATAGCCAGCTTTTTGCAGCACAGCGGGCAAGGTCGTCCGCCCCGGTTCGATAATGGCGGCTGCATCGCCCGGCGCGATGCCCGTGCCTTTGCGTCGCCAGGGGTACTCGCCCGTCAGCAAGGCGTAGCGCGAAGGCGTACAACTGGCCGAGGTCGCGTGGGCGCGGGTGAAGCGCAGCCCCCCGCGGGCCAGCCGGTCGATATTCGGCGTGGCAATCTTCGTCGCCCCCACACCGGCGACTGAACCGGTGCGCCGGAGCGACAGCCCGGACCGGTAACAACTCAGATCGCCGTAACCGAGGTCGTCGGCGTAAATCAGAATGATGTTGGGTGCCGGCCGGCCACCCGGTTGCCGCTGCGCGAGGGCAGCCGACGCAGTCAAAATCAACACGTTACAGAGTAGATAACTTAGTCGCATGGGGTCAAGGTAAGGAACCAGGCGCAAAAGGCCGTAAACCGGGCGATTTACCGCAAGTGGGGGTTGTCCTGATTAATTCGGTCGTTACCGCCCCGGCCACGGGTAAGCGTTGCTGCCAGCGTCGGCATCCATCGGGCCTTTCGGCAAGGTTTGCTGCCAGGTCAGCGCCCGCGCCATCAGCCGTTCGACCAGCTTCGGCTGCTCGGCGGCCCGGTTGTTTACTTCCATCGGGTCGGTCGGAATGTCGTACAACTCCACCCGCGAGCGGTCGGGGTTAAACAGCAGTTTCCAGTTACCTTCCCGGATAGACAAGATGGGACTGTGGTTGATTAGTTGTTTTTAAACATTTTCAACCCGTAATCTACCTACCGGAACTAAGTTGGCAATGGTCTGCTTTTGTTGATTAAGATGCAACGTCTGATAAACTTTCGCTGGTTGGGCGTTTCTTTTAGACCGTGAAAAAAGTAGCTTTTTATACACTCGGCTGCAAGCTGAACTTTTCGGAAACGTCGACGCTCGCCCGCCTGATGGAAGGGCAGGGCTACGAGCGCGTGGCGTTTAACGAGCAGCCCGACATCTTTATCATCAATACCTGCTCGGTGACCGACAACGCCGATAAGAAGTGCCGCAAGATTGTCCGCGAAGCGCAGAAGATCAACCCCGACGGTTACGTGGCCATCCTGGGTTGCTACGCGCAGTTGAAGCCTGGGGAAATTTCGGAGATTCCGGGCGTCGATGCGGTGCTGGGTGCGGCCGAGAAGTTTCGGTTGCACGAACTGATACCGACGTTTGAGAAAGTGCCGACCGGTCAACCCGGACGCGTATTCAACTCGCCCATTGAACACGCCATCGACTACCACGCCAGTTACTCGCTTAACGACCGGACACGCACGTTCCTGAAAGTGCAGGACGGTTGCGATTACCCGTGTGCCTACTGTACGATTCCCTTGGCGCGGGGTAAGAGTCGCTCCGATACGGTGGCCAACGTCGTGCGGGCTGCCCAGGAGATTGCCGGCCGGGGCGTTAAGGAAATCGTCTTGACGGGCGTCAACATTGGCGATTTTGGTTTGGTCAATGGAGCACGTGACGAAACGTTTTTTGACCTGGTGCGGGCGCTGGACGACATTAACGGCATTGAGCGGTTCCGCATTTCGAGCATCGAACCAAACCTACTGACCGACGACATCATCGAGTTCGTAGCCCGCTCAAAGCGCTTTGTACCGCACTTCCACGTGCCCCTGCAATCGGGCAGCAACCGGGTGCTGGGGCTGATGCGCCGGCGCTACAAGCGCGAATTATACGCCGACCGCGTCGCCAACATCAAAGCGCTCATACCCCACGCCTGCATCGGCGTCGACGTGATTGTTGGGCATCCCGGCGAAACCGACGAAGCCTTTCGGGAAACGTATCAGTTTCTGAACAAACTGCCGGTATCGTACCTACACGTCTTTACGTATTCCGAGCGGGCAGACACCCACGCCTTGACCATCAAACCCGTCGTGCCGGGTTCCGTTCGCGCCGAGCGGTCGAAGATGCTGCACATCCTGTCGGACAAAAAACGCCGGGCGTTCTACGACGAACAGCTCGGCCGCAGCGCCACGGTGCTCTTTGAGGAAGATATTACGGATGGGCTAATGCAAGGTTTTACGGAAAATTACGTCCGGGTCGTCGCCAAATACGATCCCTTGCTCATCAACGAAATCCTGCCCGTGCGGCTAACGGCGGTAAACGCCGAAGGGTTGATGGAGGTGGAAGAAACCGAGCGTGTTTTTGAGAGGCATTAATTTTCAACGAAATTTCTTTGTCAGCATGACAAAAGCAAAAAAGGCCGGTGGAGAGACTGGCCTTTTTTGTGTCGTTGCTTACCGCATGATCCGCATTTTGGTCAGCGCCTGCTGGTAGAGTCGGGCGTTGGCCATGTGCTCGGATAAGGTTTTCGAGAACGTGTGGTAGCCGTTGAAGCGGGCGTCGACGACGAAGTACAGGTAATCGTGCACTTCGGCGTTTAGGACGGCGTCGATGGTGGCCGGGGCGGGCAGGTTGATTGGTCCCGGTGGCAGGCCGGCGTAGCGGTAGGTGTTGTAAGGCGAATCGACGGTGAGCTGCCGGTTGAGCAGCCGCCGAATGCCGAAGTCGCGCAGGGCAAAGATGACGGTCGGGTCGGCTTCGAGCTTGATGCCCTGCTTCAGGCGGTTCAGGTACACGCCCGCCACGCGCGGCTGCTCGTCGCGCTTGTTGGTTTCGGCGGCCACGATGGACGCCAGCACCTGCGTCTGAGTTTGGCTCAAGCCGAGGGCTTTGGCTTTGGCCTGCCGCTCGGGCGTCCAGAATTTTTTGTATTCCGCACCCATCCGCCCCAAGAAGGCTTCGGGTTTGATGGTCCAGAAAATTTCGTAGGTGTTGGGCAAAAACAAGCACACAATCGTCGTCGTGTCGAAGCCGAATTTGCGGCAGGTTTCGGGATCGTTGAGCAGGTTACCGAGCGCGTCGGAACCGAATTCAAACTTGCTGCCGAGCCGCTCGATCAGGTCGTTTTTGAGTCGGATGTTGTTGAACGTCACCGGCATGGGGTCCTGATCCCCGCTGCGAAGTTTAACGAGGGCTTCGCGGTTGCCCATGCGTGGTTTGATTTCGTAGCGTCCTTCTTTCACCAGTTCGGGATACTTCATGACCTTAGCCAAGAACCGAAACGACACCTCGTCGTTGACGACTCGGTTTTTCTTGAGCGTATCCATCACCGACTCGAAGGTTGCCCCCCGCCGAATGAGCAGGGCAAACGTTTTGTCGTTTTCGCCAACCTGGAGATTAGGACTTTTGTAGACCTGCCAGAAATAAAACGAGAAGGTTGTCAGC
>CAXUEB010000179.1:0-2038 GCA_964249775.1 uncultured Spirosoma sp. | reverse complement strand
GTGAGGAACAAGCCAATTTTGAGGTTACGGGACATACAGTTTACGAGTTACGACCGACGCCCGCATGGGCGTCAAGGCCGCGCAAATTTACGCCAAAAACCGGCCCATTCTACCAGGACCTCATCGGCTCCCGGCCCGTTCTGACCCGTCGGAGTACCGTAAAACCGCGAAACCGTTGTAATTTTGGTCAGCTAAATTTCCCCTGTTTTGGTTGTTCGTTCCTTATTCATCCGTCGTCCGGCGGATGGTCCTGCGCTTTACACCGTTTCGTTCGGATTGCTGGCATTGAGCAACTTTCTGTTCTGTGCGAGTTTTTCAATGATGATTCCCGAACTGCCTAATTACCTTACGCAGTTGGGCGGACGCGAGTACGTGGGGTTAATCATTGCCCTATTCACGCTGACGGCGGGCCTCTCACGGCCTTTCAGCGGTAAGATTACGGACACCGTCGGGCGGGTGCCGGTGATGGCCTTTGGCTCGGTAGTTTGCTTTATCTGCGGTTTGCTCTACCCGTATCTAATTACAGTTTGGGGCTTTTTGGCTTTGCGGCTCATTCATGGCTTCTCGACGGGTACCAAACCTACGGCCACGGCAGCCTACGTAGCCGACCTGATTCCGCCCGACCGCCGGGGCGAAGCGATGGGTACGCTGGGCTTGTTTACGTCCTTGGGCATGTCGCTCGGTCCGGCCATCGGCAGTTGGCTGGCCACGGATTATTCAATGAACGTGATGTTCTGGGCGTCGTCGGTTTTTGCCCTGCTGTCGATTCTGATTCTCTTGCGAATGCCCGAGACGCTGGTCAATACGCAGCCCTTTCGATTGCGTTTGCTGCGACTGGGCAAAGACGAACTTTTCGATAAAAAAGCTTTATCGCCCTTCATCGTGCTCCTGTTGCAGTCGTTCAGTTCGGGGGTGGTTATCACCGTCATCTCGGACCTCAGCGCCCAGTTGGGTATTGGCAACAAAGGCTTGTTTTTTACGGTCTACACCGTAGCCTCGCTGGTGGTGCGGTTTCTGTTCAGCCGGTCGTCGGACCGCCACGGGCGCGTACCGGTGCTGCTTGTCTCAACGGCCGTGCTGGCGCTATCGATGGGCTTGCTGGTCGTTACCAACACGCCCGCGCTGTTCTGGACGGCATCTGTTTGTTTCGGCTTGGCGTGGGGCATGAACTCGCCGACAGTGCAGGCTTGGACCGCCGACCTGAGCGACGAAGCAACGCGCGGCCGGGCAATGGCGACAATGTACATTGCCCTCGAAGCGGGCATTGGCTTAGGGGCCGTGGTGGCCGGCTGGCTGCTGAACCACTTGGCGGGCGAAGCGGGCTTAGACGCGTCGTTTGCCTTGTCGGGTTTGCTGGCCTTGGGCGCAGTCGGGTATTTGGCCTGGTACGGGAAACGACATGGACATTGAACCCCGCATCCGGCCGTTAGTCGACGCCCTGAACCAAACGGGGCTGGTTGAGACCTTTAGCAGTTGCGAAGGCCATTACGCCCCCGCCGAGCAAACGCTTTCCGACCGCAACCACGCCGAAGTGCGGCTCGTGCCCGCGCCGGGCGTTTCGGTCGGGCAAGTAGAAACACTGCTGGCGTCCGTGCTAACTCAGTTTAAAGCCCGGCACGGGTTGATTCCGGTGCACCTGACTGGCTATAAACTCTACACGCCGGTTGACGACAGAATCGAGGAAACGTTCGTGCTGAACCTCCGCCCCTTCAACCGCTTCGATCCCCCGGACCGCAAGCGCAGCGATACCGACCGGGCGATTGGGCAGGTGGTGGCGTTGCTTGCCGCTTCATTGACCGTCTGACGCCTAAGCAGCTTGGTTTCTTTATTCGTATATCCGCGTCATGATGACGGTAGAGCTTCACATTCCTGATGAGTTGGCGGCTACCTTAGAACGTCTTGCGCCTAATGTTGCATCGTTTGCTTTGGAAGCATAGACGCCGAACACTGGGATGCGTATTAAACGCGGAGAGGTTAAGAGCCGCATAGCTAAAGGTAAGGTACCTTGCCCGATTCGTACCTCCAACAACTTAACAAC
>CAXUEB010000178.1:3072-11296 GCA_964249775.1 uncultured Spirosoma sp. | reverse complement strand
AAAGTTTAGCAACCCCTGACTTGTTTTGCCTTTGAAAGGACCATAGCTAAGCGCTGGGCTAAGTTCAAAATAACCTTCATCCGCAGAAGCAAAAAACCGGTCAACGTTGCAAGTTGATGTGCTTGATGAGGTGCAGATTGCTCCGCTGGGAAAGTGCAGTTGCCAGGTTATGTTTTCTTCAACTTCTTTGAATAAATAAGGCATTGTTACCGGACTAAACTGGGCCGTAACGGATATGGGTTCTTCTCCTAACACGTAGCGGCTACTTTGCACACAGTAAACGCCAAGGTTCATCAACGGTCCCCCGCCGGCTATTGCTTTTTTCAGGTGCCAATCGTCGGGACTTATGCCCGCTAACCGGTAGCCAAGTGAGGCATCAATCATACGCACTTGGCCAAACACTTTATCTTGGCCAAGTCTTTTGATTTCAAGGTGATGCGGTTCGTAGTGTAACCGGTATCCAACCGCCAACCCCACTTTGGCCGCTTTACAGGCGTCAATCATTTCCTGACAGTCCTTTTCGGTAAAGGCCATGGGTTTCTCGACAATGACGTGTTTGCCTGCTTGAGCCGCCCGAATCGTAAATTCTTTGTGCATACCGTTCGGCAGCGTGATGTACACCAAATCGATGTCAGGGTTGTTTTTGATTTGGTCAAAGCTCTGATAAGTATACATGTTCTTATCCGACAGATTGTAGTCTTTCTTCCATTGAATTGCTTTGGAAGGAGTGCCCGTTACCACGCCCGCCAGATGACAATAGTGCGATGCCGCTACGCCTTGTTTGAGGACGTTGGCATAACGCCCTAAGCCACAGAGAGCAACGTTTAATTTCTTGCCAACGTAGTGCTCCGAAGCTGTTTCAAGCCGTGACACAAGGGAAGGCAATGTAGCCGCGGCACCAAGCCCTAATCCCATTCTCTCGACAAACCCACGTCTGGTAACTTTATTCATTGGATTGCAGTCTTCAAATTGATGCGCAGTCTTGTGACTACTTACCCGTAAAGTAAGGCAAAAGTAGTCTTTGCCCCACACCTTATCCTGATGGGAACCGCAATTGACCATTCCCCGTCAGGCAGAGTAAGCTGCGCGCTTACCGCAAACGTGCGCTTTCCGGTTCCACGTCATCGCTCCCGCCAGCCGCCTGACGTGGCCGCTGGCAGGACAGTTCCATTAGTTTTTGCCGGGACGAACGCCGAATTGTGCCCATTTTAGTACCTTGCAGGCTAAATAACAGGACCAGTCAATGACCGGGGAAAGTAAGCCCTTTAGCGATTTTAGCGATCAACGGAAAGCGCTCACGGAGCGTTTGGATGTGAATTTTGCCTTGAAAGCGGCCCGGCTGGGCGTCTGGGAACTTGATCCCGTAACCAATTTAATCAATTGGGACGACCGATGCCGCGAATTGTTTGGGCTGGTAACGGACAACTTGCTTTCTTACGAACAGGCCACTCGCCACATTCACCCCGACGATGTAGCACGCGTTGACGCAGCCGTTCAGTGGGCGATGAATCCCGAGTCGGGTGGGGGCTACGACGTTACGTACCGGACCATTGGGGCCGACGACGGACGGCTGCGCTGGGTTCGCTTTACGGGACAGAGCTACTTTAATGACTCGGCTGAGGTGTATCGGTTCGCGGGCGTCGCGCAGGACGTAACTCAAGACGTACAGGTGACCCGGCAAATCGCGGAAAGCGAAATTAAATTTCGTTCCTTAGTCGAAGAAGCACCCGTGGCCACGGGTCTATTCGTGGGCCGAGAATTGAGGATTGAAGTGGCTAACCAGCCCATGCAGGACCTCTGGGGCAAAGGCAATACCGTTATGGGCAAACCGCTGACTGAGGCTTTGCCCGAACTGGAAGGGCAGCCATTTCTGCAAATCTTAAATGACGTGTACACGACCGGGCAAACCTACCAGGTTACGGCTGCCCCTTGCAATCTGGTGCGAAATGGTCAGTTAGGCACGTATTATTTCGACTTCACGTACAAGCCCCTACGTAATGCCGCCGGCGAAGTCTACGCCATCATGGACATGGCCACGGAGGTCACCGAGCAGGTCAGCGCCCAAAAAAAATTACAGGAAAGTGAGGTTTATTTCCGGCAGCTAACGGATACTACACCGGCCATAATCTGGATGACGGAGCCGGACGGGTATTGTACCTACCTCAACAAACGATGGTATGCATACACGGGTCAGACCCAGGCCGAAGCCGAAGGGTTTGGCTGGCTCAGCGCCACGCACCCCGACGATCAGGCGGAAGCGGGCCGACTCTTTGTGGAAGCTAATGAGCAGCGGGCCGAATTCAATGTACTCTACCGACTACGGCACAAAGGGGGTCAGTATCGTTGGGCCATTGATAAAGGAAGTCCCCGGTTCAGCGCCGATGGCACCTACCAGGGAATGATTGGTACGGTGGTCGAGGTGCACGATCAGATTGTTACCCGCCAGAAGTTGGAAGCCAGCGAGACCAGCTTACGCTCGATCGTTACGACGGCACCAGCCGCGATGGGCTTGTTTGTCGGTCGGGATTTACTGATCGAGATGCCTAACCAAGCCTTTATCGACATTGTCGGTAAGGGACCCAATATCGTTGGTAGGCCGCTGCGGGAGGTGATGCCCGAATTGGAGAGTCAGGCTTTTCTGCAAATTTTGGACGACGTTTACACCTCGGGCAAGATGTTTCAAAGCTACGGCGCGCAGGTCGACATCGTGCAGCACGGCGTAATGAGTCACAACTATTATAATATCACGTACTCGCCCCTGTTCGATGCCGAAGGCAAGGTATACGCCATCTTAGACATTGCTATTGACGTGACCGGAGAGGTCCGGGCAAGGCAAAAATTGGAGGAGGCCGAAGCTGCTTTGCGGGGTGCCATTGATTTGGCCGAATTGGCGATCTGGAGTTTGGATGTGCCGACCGGGCGGTTCAGCTACTCCCCGCGGTTTATGCATTGGCTTGGCTTTTCGGATGAGACCAAGTTGATGGACGAAGCATATAACCCCTTGCCCGACGAGTACCGGCAGTCGGTGGCCGACGCCATCGCCGACGCGATTCGACCCGGTTCATCGGGGTTTTACGAGAATGAACACCCCATTATTAATCAGCTCACGGGGCAGGTGCGCGTCATTCACGCCCAGGCGCAGGTAGTTTACGACGCTGCCGGGCAGCCGGCGGTGCTGAGCGGAACGGCGCAGGACGTGACCGAACAACGCAAAATTCAAGTAGCCCTGGAGCAGCAGGTGCAGCAGCGCACCGAAGAATTGGCCGCCATCAATGAAGAACTCGAAGCATCGAACGAAGAGTTAGCCGCCACCAATGAAGAACTCGCTGCCGCTAACGAAGAATTGACGGCTACCAACGAAGAACTGATTGAATCGACACAACTGTTGGTTCGTTCCAACGAAAACCTGCAACGGTTTGCCTACGTGGCCAGCCATGACTTGCAGGAACCCCTGCGCAAGATTCAACAGTTCGGCGATCTGCTCAAGGACCGGTACGGAACCGAATTGGGCGAAGGAACGGATTATCTGGCACGGATGCAGTCGGCAGCCAGCCGGATGTCGACGTTGATTCGCGATTTGCTCACGTTTTCGCGCATCTCAACCCAGCGGGATTCGAGCGCAACCGTCGCCATCGGCGACGTCGTGCAGGCCGTTGCGAACGATCTGGACCTGCGCATTCAAGAAACGGGCGCGGTGATTGACGTTGGACCGCTGCCGGTGGTCGAGGGTGACGTTTCTCAACTACATCAGCTTTTTCAGAATCTAATCGGCAACGCCCTGAAGTTTCGCCGACCGGACGTAGAACCACTTATCTGGATCAACGCGCAGCGCCTGACTGCCGCTGATCTACCCGCTTCGGTGAGGCCCACGCGCGCGGCTAAGATGTACGACCGCATCGACGTATCAGACAACGGAATTGGCTTCGACGAGAAATACGTCGACCGCATTTTTCAGGTCTTCCAGCGCTTGCACGGCGTCAATCAGTACGCCGGCACGGGGATTGGCTTAGCCATTTGCGAAAAGGTAGCGACCAATCACGGTGGAGCCATCACCGCCACCAGTCAACCCGGTCAGGGAGCCACGTTCAGCGTTTATCTACCCGCAATGTGATGGGTGTACTTGATTCGATAAATGAAGAAACTGAATAACTTTAGTTATACCGGTTACTTTCGTAGAATACCTTAATCGTTCTTAAGATAATGTGGTCGCCGGCTTCCGTAGTCGTAGCGTTACCCGCGTCTAAGTTAACAATCGCCCTGATGTCTTCTAACTGCCGGGCGGTGATGGTTTCGTAGCCCATGCTCCAGTTGGCAAACAAGCGTTGGGCAATGGGCCGGTTCAAGACCCGAGTGACATTGTGATGCCGTTGGTCCCGTTGGATGCGTTCGTACAAGCCTTCAATGGCTTCTTTTTTTCCTTCCAGCACTTGAATGATACTACCCCGGACGTAAAGCATAACCCCCGTAATGCCAAGCTTGGCATTATTGGGCCGACTTTGCTCCAATAGAATGGAAAGGTCTTTTTCTTCAAATTGCTCAACGGATGTACTGAAATAAACAATGCAATGCTCCATGCAAACGCGAATATTGGGAACAAACGAATACGCAAAAGTACGCTAAATTCCTGTGTGGTTTAGCCGCCACAAGACCACAACGTAGTAAAACGGGCGGTTATACGCTGAGCACGAACATGTAGTCGCCCAGTGCCCGATCGCCTTCGCGCCGGACGGTCATCAGCAAAGCCGGATCAAAGATGCGGTCGCGCCGGTTGCCGGGTTCGCCCGGAAAAAAGAGTTGCGTCGTTAACGTGCGTCGGTTGGGAGCCTGCACTTTCACGTGGAGGTGCCGCGTGCGACCCGGATACAAGCCCGGCACGATGGTTTCGAGTTCAAAATTGCCCCGCTGGTCGGTGTACTGATGACCGCGTAGCCGGTAGCCCCGGTTGTCGTATTCGCCGGCGTCGTCGGCCTGCCACCAGTCGAGCAGGACGTTCGCAACGGGTCGGCAGTGAACGTCGACGACCCGGCCGCGCAGCACGAGCGCCGTGCCGGCCATGCCCTGTTCGAGCAGGCGGCTGCGTTCGGGCGAACGGGGCGCAAAAAACGGTCCTTCCTCCAGGGCGGGCGTCGGCTCGTCGTGGTCGTCGCAGGGGGGTGTTGGCCGAAGCCTTGTCGGCGGCGGGTTACCGGCAGCCCCGGGTTGGCGCCCACCCCCCCCGAAAACCCTGCAAACGGGCAAATCCGAAAATAATGAGAAGAAACCGCGTCGGGTAGTTTCCATTGGATTGGGGTTCAAGGTAAGGCAACCTCGTGAGAAACACGAAGATACGCACGCCGGAGTTTACACACCAATCTATTTTGCATGGGGTCCGCTGCCAGTACCGTTGCTTAGTCTGTCTTGCGTGTCCGGTCGTCGTAGATCGTTGTGAAGTCCCCCTTTACCCACTGTGGCCGACCCGCATAGCGGGTATCGAGCAGGTACTGGCCGGTCTGGGTGTCCACGATTATAAAGCCCCGATCACTGGAAACGGCCTGGTACCGGCGTCCTTCATCGGCCGCGTTGATCGGGGCTTTGTTGGCGTTGTTGAAATTAGACAGTAGCCCAATGCCCAGTACGCAAAGCGCTCCTAAGCCAATCGATTTCAGATCAATCGTGATCGTTATCGTTTTCATCGTCCGTGTTGATTAAGTTGTGCGTTTTAGAGATGAGTGTTGGCAACGGCCGTTTTGGGGTGTTCCCTTCCCGGTTATTCATTCGCTGCGTGGACGTGTAAACCGGTGGGCGCGCTCGGGGCCGGTTGCCCCGCCCAAGCAACCGGTAATGTCACCGTAACAATCGTGCCCTGGTTCTCTTCGCTCTGCACGTGCAGCGTGCCGCCGTGAATTTCGGTAAACTGGCGCGCAATCAGCAGGCCCAGGCCCGAACCAGGAACGTTGAGCGCATTGCGGGCGCGGAAAAACGTGTCAAACAAGTGAGGCAAGTCGGCCGCCGGTATGCCAATGCCGGTGTCGCTGACGATCAGCGAAACGTGCTCTTGGCCGAACGCAATTGCCAGCGTAGGGTTTTGCTTGGAAAACTTGAACGCGTTCGTCAGCAGGTTGACCAACACGTGGGTGATTAGCTTAGAATCAAGGTTAATGGGCCGGGGCAAGCCGTCTACTCGTAGCCGAACGGTTCGGTTGTCCCTTCGTTCGGCAAAATGGGTGGCAATGACTTCCCCGACCAAGGCGGGCAGGTCGGTTGGTTGACGCGTAAAGGAGACTTTGCCGGCGTCGATGCGGCTGATGTTGAGCACGTCCGACAGCAACTCGTTGAGATTGGCAATCTCTTTTTCGATAACGCTCAGGTGCCGGTCGACCGATGCCCGCGCCGACGCGTCGGACCGGTTGAGGTACAACCGAATCAAATCGACGCTCGACAGAAGCGTAGAAAGCGGGGTGCGAAATTCGTGCGAAACCGTCGAAATAAACTGCGACTTAAGTTTATTGAGTTCCTGTTCGCGTTGCAGCGATTGCTCAAGGACCAACTCCTTTTCTTTCTGGTCGGTGATGTCGTTGGCAATGCCAATGTAGCGGGTAGGATTTCCGTTGGCATCCTTTTTTACGAAGTTGCGGGCGCTGATCCATTTAAGGCTGCCGTCGGCTTGCCGCAGGCGGTACTGCCGCATGCCTTCTTCGCCCCGTTGGTAGTCGGCCAGGGCCGCGGCTACCAGCGGCTTGTCTTCGTCCAGAATTGGGTCCAGAAACGAAGCCACGTCTTCGTGCAAACTGGCGCAGGACCGACCCCACACCCGTTCGTAGGCCGGATTTACGTAAAGCAGCCGGAACGGGTCGGCCGCGTGAATCCAGAACACTTCGTCGACGTTCTCGGCAAAATCCCGAAACCGTTGTTCGCTGTCGCGCAGGGCATCCAAGGCTTGTTTGCGCTCGGTTATTTCGGTAATGGTGCCGGTTGTGCCGATGGGCTGCCCGTCGCTGTTGAGCAGCACGTGCGAGAGTAGCTCCGCCCACCGGTACACTCCGCTGCTGTGCCGAAACGGAATGGTGTAGTGAAAGTTGGTTTTACGCTCGTCGATCAGGCTTTGAAACAGCTCCCACGTGAGCGGCTGAATTTCGGCATCGACTAACGCGTTGAACGGCTGCCCCAGCGATTCAGCCACTGAAAAGCCAGTAATCGCTTCCCAAATTGGATTCAAGTAAGTCCAGGCCCCCGTCAGATCCGTTTGGTACACAACCTCGCCGAGGTTGTCGACCAGCGACCGATAGCGTTCTTCACTCTGACGCAGGGCCAGTTCGGTCTGTTTGCGCTCGGTAACGTCCCAACTCACCCCGACTACCTTAGCCGGTACGCCCGCCGAATCGGAGACAACTTGGCTGTGCGTTTCTACGTAACGCACGCGGCCGTCGGGCAACAGAACGCGCTTTTCGATGGCGACGAATTCGCGACCGGACTCGACCGGTCGCGAATTTGTCGCCAGGATAGCGGACCGATCGTCGGGGTGAATGAGTTGGATAAATTCGTCAAAACGGCCGCTGAAGGTAGCCGACGTGGTGCCGTGCAGTTCGTGCTGGCGTTCGTCCCACAGGAGCGTGTTGTGGGGCAGGTCAAGCTCCCAAATGCCTTGCCGGGCGGCCCCGGTAGCCAGTTGCAGGCGCTGGTTGACCTGGCGCAAGCGCGCTTCGGCCTGCTGTTGTTCGGTGATGTCGCGCGCCGACGCGTACACTAAGTTATTGTGCACAACGGCGTTCCATTCGATGGTGCAGTACGTGCCGTCTTTTTTGAGCAACCGGTTGACCTGCCGTTCGAGGGGCAAGCCGCGCAGCACGCCCTTAACTCGGTTTACCGTCCCGCTTCGATCATCGGGGTGAACCAAGGTAATGAAGTTGCGGGTCAGCAGTTCGGCGGTGGTATACCCCAGCGTCGTTTCCCACGATCGGTTGATTTTCAGCAGTGTTCCGTCGGTCTGTGCAATACCGTGCAGATCAATCGACCCTTCAAAAAAGGTTTCCAGTTCCTGATTCTTGCGCTGTAATTCCGCTTCGGCGCGTTTCAGGTCGGTAATGTCGGTGGCCATGCCGACGTAGCCCGTAATCGCACCGGTTTCGTCCTGTAAGCTGCTGGTTGTTAGCAGTACAGGAATCTGGCGGCCGGCTTGGTCGAGCAAGACACACGCCAACTGCCGGTGGCCGGGTAGCCGCGCGCTTTGCGCCGGGACGGCGTCTGC
>CAXUEB010000178.1:837-3062 GCA_964249775.1 uncultured Spirosoma sp. | reverse complement strand
GAATAAGGTTGGATGGTCACGACCGGCGCTTCGGAGTCCGTTAAAGCGGGGGATGCTTGACCAATCAGGTCAGCCGCCCGGTAACCAAGCAACGTTTCGGCGGCCGGGTTCATGGTTTGAATCAGCCCGTTCGCGTCGGTCGAAAGAATGGCCAGCCCGGCGTGTTCCAGAATCGCGTTTTGGAGCGTCGACAGTTGCCGAATTTCGGCCGTCCGTTGGGCCACGCGCTGCTCCAGCAACTCGGTGTGCTGGCTAACCTGATCGCGGAGTTGCTGCTGATCCAGCGCAATGGCTAACTGCCGGGCCACTTCTCCCGCGACCTGAAGGTGTTCATCGGTAAAGAAATGGGGCGTTTGGGCCAGCAGAATAAACGCGCCTATGTAGTGTTCCTGGCTAAAGAGAGGAATCAGGACCAGCGAACGAAATTCCCGCTCGTACAACCCCAAACCGGGCGGAATCGCCGGATGGCTGGGCAATAAGTCCGGGATCGTGATGGTTTCGCCGGCTAACAACAACGCGCTCCGCTCAAAATAGTGAATCGGAACGGTTACCGCCGGCTGAACCTCAACCCGACCGCTTCGCAGCCTGCCTTCGGCGTGGGCCAACCCCGTCGCTTTGTCGAACCGAAACACTAAAATCTGGTCGCAGGAAATCAGGTCGTTCAAGTGACGCATGGCAACGATTGCCGGGCGTTCGTTGGTTAGGCTGCCCTCCAGCAGCGCTTTATCGATCTGGTGCAGCCCCTGGAGTCGCTGATACGCCCGCCGGACTTCGTCTTCGTTCTGGCGTCGTTGCAGCGCGCTGACCAGCGTACCCGCCAGCGTCCGCAGCAGTACCGTATCGGTCGCTTCCCAATCGCGTTCCTTTTCCACGGCCTCGAAGCAAAGAACCCCCAACTCCTCGCCGTCGAAACCCAGCGGCAGACTCAGCAGCGAACAAATTCCTTGCTGTTCCAGCGCGGCTTTTTCCTCGACCGCATCGGGAGGTAGCTCATCCACCGACCGTAGGCTAATAACCTCTTGTTGGCGCAGCCGTTCTTGCCACCAGGTGAATCGTTTAGTCGACAACCCCTGCCGACTCACTTGCCGCGCGGCCACGCCCGGCGCGCACCATTCGTAGCGACAATCGATACACGCTGAATCGGCTGCCCCCAGATAAATCGCCACCCGGTCGGCCCGGTTATAGCGACCAATCTGGCCCAGTGCATCGAGGATACACCGGTCGAGTGCCGGCGCATCGCTGTTGATCAGGCGACTGGATACAGACGAAAGAATGGATTCCAACTCCAACCGCCGAACTAAGTTCGCTTCGATGCGTTTACGGTCGGTAATCTCCTGCGAATAAATCAGAACGCTACGCCCGACGCGACTCAATGCAGCATCCAGCCAATGCGTTTGGCCATTGTACAGACACGGATACGCGTAGGACTGGGGTTGGCCGTCCTGCGCAACGGCCACAATCCGCCCGAAAAAGTCACCTTCTTTAAGATTGGGGAACACCGTCAGCAGCGACTGGCGGTACAAACTATCCCGATCCACGCCGGTGATAACGCTCATCACGGCGTTGATTAACACCGGTTTGAAATCGACAATCGCCCCGTTTGCGTCCCGGATGGGGTCCCACAGGGCAACCGCGCCCGGTAGGTTGTCGAGGATGGGCCATAGCAAATCCGGGGTGGTTTGGGGCGTGGTCGGTGTTTGATTAACCATTGACTAAAGTTCGCCTATTTTGTTTTCCAACGAACTCGTACGGATACATAAACGAAAAAAAGCGACGCCTAATCTAAAAAACAAGCGTCTACTTTTGTCATCGGCCTGTCGTTTGGGATCGTATAAACGCCGAGTTTGGGCAGGCATGATTAGAATAACACGACTGACAACCCGCTATGAACGGTCTAAAAATCGCTTCCGCATCCGGCGTAACCGGCCAGCAAGTTAGCCGGCCGGCCTGGCAAGAAGAGATTCAGCAACTACACGTTAATTTTTTCGTCCTGGATGCACTCATTCATCAGCCGGTTGGCGGTTGCCCACACACGATTCGTCAGTACACAATGCTTCAGCAAACCATTGCCGATACGCTGGAAACGCTCTTGGCCGAACTCGAACAGGATGAGAACCCCGTTGCTAACCCCGCTGCTAACCCCGCTGCGGACTTTTGTACGCCACTACTCCGTAAGCACGCCGTGATTATGCGCCGGCTGAACGTCCGCGTCGACACCTTAATCC
>CAXUEB010000178.1:0-827 GCA_964249775.1 uncultured Spirosoma sp. | reverse complement strand
CCTTAATCCAGGGCGTCGTGTCGTAGCGTCCGGCCCGTACGCTTCGCGGGCCAGGGGACTAACCTTAGCGGTCAACGTCGACCCGCCGATGGGCCGGTCGCTCGGTTCAGCAATCGGTAGCGAAGGGGCGCTATCCGATTTGCTTCTTTGAACGAGTACGAGAAGTAGGATAAACTACGGAACCCACAGCGGGCCGCAATCCACTGGAGACCTTGGTCGGTTTGGGTGAGGTATTCGGCGGCTTTCAGCAACCGGTATTCTTTGAGAATTTCGCCAAAGTTCCGTTTAAAATACTGCTTCAGGTTGCGTTGCAGAGCCGAAAGACTCATGTTCATAGCATCGGCCATCGCGTCGGCCGCCAACGAGGAGTCTCCAAAATGCCGGTCGAGCTGTTCGGTGAACCGCTTCACGAATTGAAAGTCAGCTTCTTCGCCGGCTACCGTCTGCTGCAACCGGCGAATCAATAAATCCCGTTGCTGACTGATTAGGTTGTTTACTTTCAGCAGGAGTTCCCGACGCAGAAACGGTTTAGGCAAATAATCAATGGCCCCTTCTTCCAGCCCGGCGAGCCGGTCCTGTTGCGACACTTTAGCCGTCAAAAAAATCAAGGGAATCGGGCGGTACAGCATACTGCGTTTCAGGGTTCGAATGAACTCGATGCCGTCCATTTCGGGCATCATAACGTCGCACAAAATTAGATCGGGTAGAAACGACGCCAAGACAGTCAACGCCTGAAGACCATTCGGGGCCGATGCCACCTCGTGGTGGTCCAGTTCGAGCTGTTCCCGAATGTTCTGCCGGAGCTGCTCTTCGTCTTCAATGATTAA
>CAXUEB010000177.1:6344-11297 GCA_964249775.1 uncultured Spirosoma sp. | reverse complement strand
CGGTGGAGGCCCCGGCCAACTGCACCGTGAAGGGCTACGAGCTGATGATGGGGTATCCCTTCGAGGTGCTGAGCCGCATCGGTGATCGTTCGCCCTATTGGTCGCCCAAGAGCGGAGAAGCGCATTTCACGGTTGTAGCCAGCCCAGCCGTCAAAGATATTAGCGTTAAAATCAGCCCCGACGGCAAGAAATTCACCGTTAGTGGCCCTGCTTTAGTGGAAACGGTCAATCAAGGCAGCAACATTCAGAATGGCCTGGAGCGGGCCAATAAGAATCGGTAGGGTTACGTAGAAATAATTCGGCCCGCTAACTCTAATTTAAGTTGGCGGGCCAATTTGTCTATTAGCAGCAATTTGCAGGGAGTGGGATCAACTGCCACCAGCATGCCTCGGCGCATATGAGATAGTGAAACTACGGCTTGCCCCGCTGACAAATTTTTCATTTTGTTCCATAATCCTTCATCCACATTGCCTACTGTTCGTTTAAGGCGAGCTACGACATTGGCATCACTAATTTTGTGAAGAATGAAGTTATTAACCAGTGCTAGAACTTCATCTGGTAGATGCTGCGGTAGCTGAGTGATGAAACCAAGGCCCAACCAGCGTTTACGACCACGTTTGGCAATTCGCGCAACCTGCTCATACAGTGTACGCATTTTGCTGGTGTCTGATAAAAATTCATGAGCTTCCTCGATCAGAATCATCACCTTACGGTCTTGTTCCTGTCCGTCAGCCATCGCCTTCTTATAAGAATCATTTTGAGATTCCATTAAACCACGAAGCAACTCTGCGATTGCGAGATTACGAATTTGGGGCGTGTCAACGTCACTGAGATCAAACACCGCTACTTGACCGGGTTGGGTCAATGAGTCATAGTTAAGAAATTCAACGCCTTCACTGGTATTATCGAATATTTTCAGTCGTAATAATTGGCCCAATTTACCTTGAACTTTTCGCCAGCTACCAACGTGGCTTGCATCACTTTGATTAATGACTTGAATAAATTCACTCTGCTTATTGCGAAACTCATCCGACTGTAGCCGGAAGTTTAAATTACCAGATTCATCGATCAGGCTTTTGTTCGCTTTTTCCGCAAATGCACGGACAACGTCATACATCATCGCAAGGGTTAGTCTCGGGTAGCCTTTTTGCAAATCATCATGTTCCAATTGAGCCTTTAAATCCTCTTGATCATTCTTCTTTGGAAAAATTTCCATCCGGCTTAACATAACTCGTGCAGCATCATATGCCTGTAAGTAACGTGGCTGTTGCGCTTCTTCATTGAACTGAAGAATCTCCATTAGTGCATAAGGTGAAATATTCTCAAATCGTAACGAGAAATACTTCAATCTATCTTCTAGCAATTCGGCGTTAAATGGCTCACGGCCTGCCAAACAATACACCGTTACGTTCTCAACACCGTGTGGCTGCTGTTTACGCTGAGCGAGTGCGTTTTTCATATCCTTGTGATCCGTTGGCATGAACATCCCGGTGTATTCACCTTCCGTGTCAATCAGAACAGTTGCCAATTCATTCTCTTGAAAGTCATCAACTAAGCCAGAAATCGTTGTTGACTTTCCCCCACCTGTTGTACCTAAAACAGCTAAGTGTCGAGCGAGTACTGACTTCTTTACGGGAATTTTTACTTCCATGTCCTCGTGTCCAATGGCTCGACCCAGCGTAATGTCACCGCCCAGATTAAGAACAGTTCTTGATTCTTCAGGAGTGAGTGGATAAACTGGACTATTTGGTAAGGGCCGGTAGCGGGGAGGTATCAGGGCATCGTTGATCAGTTCGCCTAAAATTTCCACCCAAACCCGTCCGTGATACTTAGGCATGAACATGACACCGTTCGACGCAGTAGTTACGATCACTGCTGAGTCGGCGCGGATACCATCTGGTTCGTAGAGCGGCCCTTTGACGACAATACCCTGATATACTCGTTTGTCCTCAGTGCTATCAATTTTCACCAGAGCCTGAGCAGGTAGGTTCTTTAAACGGTGTTTAGGAACAACAACCGCGACTAAGTTGTCTTCACTTCCCGAAACATCGAACATAGTTACACCGACCCGTCCATCAGTGTCAGCCACGGATTCAAAAGGGCCACCTGCGTTAGCAATCTCCGCTTCGAGTTCAGCATCGAAGAAAACGTCTTTTCCGTTTTGGCTTTCTTGGTACGTCATAAAAAGTGTTTGTTGTTTACGGTTAAGCAAAAGAAATTAACGATTACGGGTTTCACGCTCACCCAAGAACCGGAAGGGCTGTCCAGCGTCTGCATACGCTTGTCGAACACTGGCAAAAAAAGTCTCAGGATGGAACGTAGAGTAACAAATTTGGTCAGCTAAGTCAATTAGCATGGGAAAGCCACGGTGCTCTTGCAGGATACCATCCGCAATAGCAATTAAGGCCGCCGTACGAGCATAGTCACGATGGGCGTAAAAAACATGAGGTGGTGCTATATCCGTGCTTTTGAACAGTCCGACTACTACTTGACTACCATATTTATTGATAAAATCTTTTTGGTAGTCAAGCATTACACTTCGAGCATGTCCCTGGCTGACAATCTTTTCAAGTCCAATCTTAGCCGTTTCAATAAGAATGTACTCTCTTGCTTTTAAAGCGTTACCAATTGTCACCAAGTGCTTGCCTGGACTCGATGGCACAAACACAAATCTTTTATGTTCTACAATTCGAGTTAACAAGTCTAAAGCTCGACGTGTAACATCTGGCTTGCTCGCCCAAAAGTTTGATAGCATCTCGTATGGGAAAGGATTACCATGCCCCATGCGCCAAGGTGAACTTGGGTCTACTCGCTCCATTAATACAGCGCGTTCAGCATAAGCCATTAAACCCCGCTGTGACATTTCGCTAAAACGCCCTACTTCTTCTGTGGAGACCTCATTAGAGCGCTTTTTGCGAGCCTCCAACATCTCCCAGAGTTCCTTTACAGGATCTCCTCCTTCAAATACTAAGTCACGTTGGAACAGCCTATGCATATAGGAGCCGTAATTCCCATTATAAGCAACTTGACACACACCTATTTGAGTAACTGTCATAGGTAGCGTATCATGAGTTACGCGAGTCCCATCAACTGCTGTAACTCCACCGTTAAATAATAAGCCGTTATGAGCTTTCCGTATTTGATCTACTGTAAACCCTTGGACGCCAGAAGTAGGTAGCTCCGGATTCTTTGAGCTAATGTTGGGAAATATTTCATTCCGAATTCTCTTAATATATTCCTCTTCTTTTTTGACTGAAGGGTATATTTTCCGCTCAAGCTGATCATAGAAGCCAGACAGCCCTAAATCGATCTCCCAAGCCTCTATGTCTAAGGACTCTAAAATTACATTTTCAAGTTCCTGGTGCCCATTCGTGGCAGAAGTAATAAGACCAGTGTGAGTAGACGTTTCCATGTCGGTCAGCTTTTACTACTATTTCCGAATCGAGACCAGAAGTTCGACAAGATTCTGCAAATATTTTTCCGTTCGATTATTAGTTACATAAACCCCACTCCTCAGCCAACGTCTCTCCTCCCGTGATAAACTGGTCGATGTACTTAGCATAAGGGTAGCAAACGGAAGCTGGTAGGCCAAATGTTACAGACAGCAGACTTAGGAGATAATCGACATAAAATCCAGAACGCGCACTTTCCTGAATCGGAATTTGGCGCATCACTTCCTTAAATGGAGCCAGTAATTCTACCGCTAACGCATCGACACGTTGTTCGGCTCGCCAAACTAAGTGACTATCATAGGCTGTAAGATCACCGTTGCTCAAATGACGAATCGAAAACGGTGAGGGCAAATCAGCAGTAATGAATTGAAGCCGTTCCGATAAGCTGGGTTCTCTCTCCCCATCCAGGACTTCAATTATGGCCGGCCCAACTGCATCAATCCAATTTTGACGTGGTATCTGATAATCGAGTAAAAAATGCGATACTTCGTGGGCGACGGTATAACGCCTTTCTTCTAATGGGTCGGTACCGTTGACAAAGACAGTCCCAATTCCTTTATGAGCTAACAAAAAACCATGCAGTGGTCTGTTGTCAGCAGATATTCTCACAGGATGATTATTCCGAGACACCCATTCCTGAACAGCTTTAAGCGTAAGGTCAGGTAGTTGTATTATAAAAATTGAAAGGTTGCTGAAGGCAACAACCCGGTCAAAATCAACAGGAAAAACCTTATAAGCTAGTAATGGCTGCCAAAAGTCAGAAGCTACTCGCTCAAGTATAGCAGGTACGGGCGAGAACATCATTCGGCATCCTGTTGCTGGGTAGAATCAATAGACCTATCCCTTTCACGTGCAGCAGCTACAAAGCTATGTGGAGCCGGCGCTGCTCCCTTATGTACCTGCAAAAATGGAGACGATATACGCTTGAGTAAGAAGGCAAGCTTAACCGCGTCAATACCCGTAAAATCTGCTATCTCCTGTACTGACTGTGCAAAATCTGGATTACCAAACGAAACACGACGGCATAGGGCAAGTTTAAGTAGACTGTCGCTCGTACAGTCAAGCTCATGCCGTAACTCCTCGATAGCCAAGCCACTCTTTGTAGCAAAAGAGGTTAACGTGTAAGCCATGTAGATCTCATTTTGGCTGGCCCGTTTCAGCAGAAAATCTTGATGTTCAGATAAGTTCTTCATAAGAAACGTTGCTTTAATTTTTCCTCGAATGTGTACCAGCCTTTACGCTTCAAAACTTGTTTGATACGGTCTTTATGCTGTTTTACAACGGTCTGTTGTTCATCAGAGGGACGCTCATTCAAGTCTAACAAGGCTACGTAATCAGTGGTGTCCCTATCTCCGCTGATGATCATTTTGGCCAACTCAGCGTCTCGTGGCTCCGAAAAAATTTCTTGGAGCTTTTCTTGTATATGCTTCAAAACTTGTTGTTCGTCTACAGTTGTTGTAGTTTCCTCTGTTATATTCCCATATTCCTCCCAGTCTTCGAC
>CAXUEB010000177.1:0-6334 GCA_964249775.1 uncultured Spirosoma sp. | reverse complement strand
TTCAGTGAGTTTTTTTCTTTAGTATCCTTCTTAAGCTTGTTTAGCAGGTCTCCGTGAGCGTCGATCACCAAGTAAGCAGTTAAGGTAGCACGTTCGGGGTTGTACTTAGAAGGATTATCAATAAGGCCAGTCAAAGCCCCAAATACTATATCTCGTACTATGTCTTTATCAACGTTTCTGTACTTATTACAAAGTCTATCTACTACCACCGGGTAGTACTTCTCAAAGAGAATAGCTGATACCGTAGGGTCTGCCGGTTCGGCAGTTAACTTCTTAAGCAGCGTTAATTCTTCGGCAGTCGCCTTCATGTTATAACATACTTATGATTTAAGGAAAGTCATAATTGCCTCAGTCTTCATACGCTTATCCAAGCTATTATTGGCTGTTGAGACCGGCGGAGGTAGGTAACGTTTGGCTGCTAAAATAGGGCGCTCAATTGTCTGAAGTAGTTGGAAGCCGTTCAATGAAGCGGCATTCTTGAACAGTTGAGTGCTACTAATCAGTTTGCCACCCGAATATGAGTCAGCTAATACAACAGTAGCTTTACGTCCCAACTTTAGTACTCGAAAATACTCTTGTGTTATATCGTGTAACTCTACAGCATAACGTGATAATGCTTTCTGAACCGAAGGCTTAAGTCGCTCTATATCTCCCACACCTTCGAGCAACCGCTGCAAAAGCTTCTTGTCCGGAGCAATATCAGGCTGCTTGTTTAATCCAACACTACCAGTTCGTAGTACTCGTAACTCCGTTAGAGAATAACCTAACCATACTAATGAAAGTCGATGTCCACGAAAATAATCCACAGCCGTTAAGTACGGTGGCGACGTTAAAATATAATCAACTGTCTCTTTGTCAAGATGATCTATCCTTTTTGCGTTACCTAAGTAAATCTCTGACAGGTCGTTGCCAGGGCAGGTTTTGAGTATCTTACAAACTTGCAGAAAGGACCGTTCAAAACCAGTGAATACGTCAAAATCATTGATTTCGCTTATTTTATGGGGGCGACTATGAGAAATGTCGCGACCTAATGACGCGCCCTTATTCTTAGTTATTATTATACGACTAAGCGCTATTCTGAGTACGTCCCCAATTTCGCCCTCGCACTGACGAAGCAGGTAGCTTAGCTTTCTCAGCTGCTGTTCCTGCTTTTCTGCAAACCAAAACTTGACAAAAGCTAACGTTTCTACATCCGAATCAATCCAAGACAATTCAGGACAAGTTACATCAAGAGCAGCTTCAAGAATCTTGTAACCCGTCTTGATGACCTCGTTTGTATCAACTTTTCTATTCCATACTGATGAAATTAGCAAGGCCATAGGGTCTACATCGAAGCCAATTCCTTTGTGACCTAACATACCGGCTACTTTAAGTGTGGTTCCTGAGCCAACCATTGGATCTAATACAATGGCTCCGGTCGAAACAGATTCCAGATGTTGCAATGCTATCTCTGGGGCCATGCGAGCCGGGAAAGGATGTATAGTCTTTAAGTTGTATTGTTGCATAAAGGCAATATGCAGCTTTTTGCGTGTACTTGTTGCACTTTACGCAAAATAATACGGCATCACTACCCTCACCGTCGTTAGCAGACCCGCCTGCGACAGAACACCGTTGACCGATGGTTTTGAATACCGAGCGAACTATTAATTTAGTCGTATATTCCGCCATCTAACCCCGCCGTATGCCTCTTGTTCAAGACCCTTTAGCCATTTTAGCCGTCTTGATGGCGAACATTATTATCGCCGACCGCCTAACTCGATTACCGGTTTTTCGGCAATTGGGTACGTCGCTCACCGTGATTATCCTGACGGCCGTAACGGCGAACTTAGGCCTGATTCCAACCTCCACCAACGCGCCACCGCTCTACGATGGCATTTTTACGTACCTCGCGCCCATCTCAATTTTCTACTTGCTGCTGACCGTTGATCTGCGCAGTTTGAAACGGGCCGGCTCGCCGATGGTGCTCAACTTTTTCATCGGTGCCGCGGGTACGATGCTGGGCGTGTTGGCGGGGATGTGGGTCGTCGCGGGGCCGAAAGGCTTTGGTGACTTGTATTACGCCTTAGGCGGTATGTTCGCTGGTACGTATACCGGCGGCAGCAGTAACCTCAATGCCATCGCGCTCCACTACGGCGTCAACAAAGCCGGGAATCTGTACGCTGCGGCCATCGCGACCGACAATATTGTGACGGCGCTTTGGATGGGCGTTACGCTGCTGTTGCCCCAACTGCTCAACCGCTATTTTCCCCGCCAGTTAAACTACGACTGGACGCCCGCCGAAAAGGCGCAGTTCGAGGCCGAAGCCAACGCGCAGATTAACGACATCGAAACCGTCAGTCCAACCGATTTGGCCGTGCTGATTGGGTTGGGTGTGCTGGGGCTGTTTGTCGCCGGGCAGGTCGCCGTTTTTGTACCGGCTATTCCCAAAATTCTGACCCTAACTACCTTGGCGCTGGGGCTGGCCCAGTGGTCACCCATTCAGAAGCTGCGGGGCGTCCGGGTGGTCGGCATCTTCTCTATCTACCTGTTTCTGGCCGTCATTGGGGCGTACTGCGACATTGCCGCCCTGTTGAAAGACGGCCATTTAGCCCTGATGATGCTGATTTTCGTGAGCGTATTGGTGGCGGTGCATACGCTGATTCAGTTCGGCGTCGGCGCGCTGCTGCGTCAGGACTGGGCCATCATCAGCGTCGCGTCGCAGGCCAATCTGGGTGGATCAGCTTCGTGTCTGGCCCTGACCAAAAGCCTTAACCGACCCGATTTGCACCTACCGGGTATTTTGGCCGGGGCGTTAGGCAATGCCGTCGGCACGTACTGTGGTTTGCTGGTGGCCGAATATCTGCGCGGGGCAAGCTGGCTGATTTAAAACCGTTAAATTCCAGTGACCTCACGCGAAATAGTACAGCACACCCACACTCACGGCCGTTAGCAGGCCCGCCCAAAGCAGGTCGTTGTTGAGGCTAACCGACGACGGCGGACCGCCGGCTCGGGCAACGGGCATGGGGTGCGGCTCCTCGGCGCGTAGCTTCGGCAGCAGGAACAGCCCAAACGTGGCCAGCCCCGCCCAGACAGCTACGCTTTTGGGTGAGAAATTGCCAAGAAAGATTAACCCAACAAACACGGCTTGCACCAGTAAAAACAGCCCGACCGCCCGCGCCAACTGCCCGGCGTTGAGGTTCACGCGCAGCCGGTCGAAACCCGATACGTCCTGGTTCGGGAAGAGGGTGCGGCTTAGCACAACGAGCGTCGTCAGGCTCAAGACGAACGTCAGGAAGACGCGGTGCATGAAGTTGAGCTTCGCGCCAAAAACAGCGGCTACGGCGGGGTTGGTGCCGAGAAAGTTGTCGTAGATGAACTCCGCCAGCAAACCGTAGAACGGGGCCGCGGCCATCGCTACAACGGCCGCCCGCGCCGAGGCTCCGCGCCAGAGGATGCCGACGAAGAACGCCACCATGATGCCCGGCGTGAAGTACGACAACTGCGCCGATACCTTCAGCATAAAGTTATTGGTGCGGTCGGGCGTGTAGGTCAGCAGCGCCAAGCCGATGCTGGCAATGACCATAACCAAAATCATCAGCCGCCCGAAGCGCACAATCTGTTTGTCAGTGGCCTGCGGGTTGACGTATTTCTGGTACACGTCGACCGTCAGCAAGGTTGTGGCCGCGTTCATCATTGAGTCGACGGATGAGAACGTTGCGGCCGTCAGCCCGGCCAGAATCATGCCCACTAAGCCCGTACCGGCCGGAATGACGGTTTCGACTAATTTCAAAAAGGCGTTGTCGGAGTTGAAGTTCGTAGCCGATATTCCAAAGCGAGACGTAAATAGATAATAAGCCGCGACGCCCGCCGATATGCTGAAAAACGGGATGGTTAGCTTTAGAAAGCCGCTGGCGATGATGCCGCGTCGGGCATCTTGGTCGGAGTTGGCGGCCAAAACGCGCTGAACCAGAAACTGGTTAGTCGAGAAGTTAAAGCAGTGCTGGAGCAGCAGACCCGTGAAAATGCCCGTCCACGGTAGGTTTGGGTGGTTGCTGGGCAGATACAGGTGCATTTTCTGGGCTTCGCGCGGCTGCTCGGCATCGAGATTGAGCAGGCCCGCGAAGCCGCCGATTTCGGGCTGGCTAAGCGTAAGATACGCCACGGCAGCGCCGGCCGCGAGCATCATAATTGTCTGGATCGTATCGGTCACAACGATGCTTTCCATGCCGCCCCAGATGGTGTACGAACACGTAATCAACCCAATCAGCAGCAGACCGTTTACGTACGAAATCTCGAAATCCGTGCCGCCGAACAGCCACTGCAACGTAATACTACCGACGTAGAACGAGCCGACGAGTTGCACCAGGATAATTAGAATCAACAGAATCGTGTACAGCAGCCGCGCTTTGTCGTTGTAGCGCACTTCGAGGTACTGCGATAACGTAAAGACTTCCAGCCGACGGTACGAACTCAGGAACACGAAGCACAGCAGCAGGACGGCCGGAAACACAATTTCGTAATGCGCCTGCACGAAGCCAATCGAGTAGCCGATGCCGAGCATTCCGATCAGGTGAAACGAACTGATGTTGGTCCCGAACACCGACCCCGCCACCGCCCACCAGCGAATGGTACGTCCCGCCAGAAAATAATCTTCAGCGGTCTTTTTACGGAGCGCGATGATAATCCCGGCCGTCGGCATGATGGCCAGCATCAGCACGAGCACAACGATGTCGAGGGTCTGAAGTTGAGAAAGCATGTTTCAAACGCAAAGTTCGCAACGGTTATACGCCCGGTTCAGGCAGCACCGTGACGCCGGGCTGTGGTGATTCATTCAATAACCGAAGTAACTCCGGCATGAACCGTTGCAATGAGGACAAAACGTTTCTTCGTACATCCAAGATAATGACCCGAACAGGCAAGTTCAATTGATTTTGTTGATAAGGCAACTCTTTATCAACGGCAATTAACGCATCAAAACCACGCTCTGCCATCAGTCGTAGCAGAATTCCATTTTTTACACCTTTCCAGCCCATGTACTCCGTCGTAACGACTTCGTGACCGCTTCCATCAAAGGCGAATTGAAACCGGATATCAACATTTTCATCGATCGGACCGCCGAAGCGGCAGTACCTTCATATTGAGCGGTTGTGTCATTGAACAATTCCGCAGCGATCTCAATTACGGCTTCTGCCTGCTCGCGACTGACGGATGGGAAACCCATCAAGAAGTCGTCTAATGAGGTTTCTTCTAAATAATAGAATAGTGTTCTAACGGCTACGCGAGTGCCCCGGAAGATGGGCGTACCTCCCAGAACGTCCGGGTCAGTTGTGACTATGTTGTTTATCGTTGCCATTGCCATTAATCATTAAGTCTACTAATACGCCAACGCCCCATACGTCAACGGCGTTTCCGGGGTCGTAGCCGGCCGACGGCCCTGTACGTCGCCTAACCGGATGTTCGGTAGATGAGGTAGCACGAGTCTGCCGAACTGTTCACATTCTTCGATGAGTGGGTAACCAGAGAAGATAAACGCCCGAATGCCCATGTCCATGTAGCGGTTCAGTTGCGCCAGAATCTGCTCCGGCGTCCCGACCAACGCGCCCCCGGCCCCCGACCGTGCCCGGCCGATGCCGGTCCACAGAATCGGCTCCACGAAGCCTTCTTCGTCGGCTTCCCGGCGCATTTCGTCCTGCCGCAAAACGCCCAGCGATTTGCCGTCCTGGGTGCGTTGCTTGAGCGCTTCGGCCTGTTGGGCGTCAAACTTGCTCATCAGCCGACGCGTCTCGGCGCGGGCTTCAGCTTCAGTTTCGCGCACGATCACGTGAATCCGCAGGCCGAAATCCACCGTTCGGTTGTGGCGAGCCGCCCGCGCCGACACGTCCTGCATGGTTGCGTACAGGCTTTCTTCCCGTTCGGGCCACATCAGAAACACGTCGCCCCACTGCGCGAACACTTCGCGGGCACCGTCGGCAATGCCGCCGTAGTAGAGCAGCGGCCCGCCGTTCTGCTGGTAGGGCTTGACGGAATCAGCGGGTAGATTCAGTTGTCCGTAGACGGGGCCGTCGTGCATAATGCGGTCGCGGGTCCAGCCCTGTTGCAGAATCTGAATCGTTTCGGCGCAGCGCTGGTAGCGAAAGGCTCCGTCTTCTTTGTAGCCGGGCAAATCGGAGTTGATGATGTTGATGGTCAGGCGGCCTTTAAGCAGGTGGTCGAGGGTGCTGATGGCCCGCGCCAGCATGGGCGGTTGATACTCGCCGGTGCGAATGGCAATCAGCAGACTGATGTCGCTCGTCAGGTGCGCCACCGCCGACGCGAACGCCAGCGGGTCCTGCCCGACGACGAACGAAGTTGGCAA
>CAXUEB010000176.1:5432-11310 GCA_964249775.1 uncultured Spirosoma sp. | reverse complement strand
GGGGGGGGTGTTTTAAAAATAATTTTAAAAAAACACCCCCCCGACTCTTTAGTGCATCAAATCTGATCGAAAAACGAACCACTCCGCTTGGGCGGCTGGGCTTCGGCAACTGGCTCCGGCTGCGTTGCTTCAAGCATGACGGGTTCGGGCTGGGGTGCACCAGCGTTAAGGGGCAAAGCATCCAACGAGGGTGTTTCGGCCGGTAGCGTCGGTTCAGCAACCCGTTCGGGCACGGGGGCGGCCGAGTCGGGCTGGGCGATGGCCTCGTCGAGTTTGTCGATGATTGGCTCATCCGCGGGAATGGCCGCCGGTATCGCCGTTTCGCGCTCAACCAGATTCGTTGTATCCGGCGCGGGGGCGTCTGGCAGGGAGCCCTCGTAGTCGGGTTTGTCTTTGGCGTCGTACTGCTTAAGTTCCTCCGTAATCTGATCGGCTACTTCGTCAATCTTACCTTTCAGATTCTGCTTGGTAAACTTCTTTTCAAAGCGATCCACGCTGTCAATGGCGTTGCCGGCCAGCGCCCGAATCTGAATACCCAGATTTTCTTTGTAACCTTCGAGCGCCCGGAAATCGTGTTCGAGCGCTTTTAGATCGTTGAGAATATTATCTTTCAGATACCGGGCTTGGTTTTCGGCGTCTTGCACCATCAGGGTCGAGCGCTTGCGGGCGTCGGCCAGCGTATCGTCGGCTTTCTGGCGGGCTTCGGCCATGTGCTGCTGGGCGGCCTGGGTTGCCTGGTCGGTAATTTGAATGCTCGTATCCTCGGCCGTCTTGAGCGTGCGGAACAAGGTCATTTCGACTTCTTTAAGCTTGCCTAACTCTTTTTCGGCCAGTTCAAGCTGCATCTTCAGCATTTTGTAGTCGCTGGTTACGCGCTCCCACTCCTGCGACAACGAAATCAAAAAAGCGTCAACATCTTCGGGTTTATAACCACGCAACACTTTCTCGAAGGTGTGTTGCCGGATCTCGATGGGAGTAATTTTCATCGGTGCGCTTCGGGTTTGTAGAGCAATTGTGTATGGGGAATTGGGTGAAGTAACGCCCATTCCGTGGATTTAGCAAAAAAATGGGCACAAAATTCAGTTTGGCCCTAAAATATAGCGCTTTAGGTAAGCGACCAGACCGAAATTGTGCGGTCGTCGCTGGCCGACAACAGATGGCCGGTCGAGCGGTCCCACAGCAGTTTATTGACCGACGTGCCGTGGCCGGCGTGGCGGGCGCGGTCAACAACCTTCAACAGCCGGTACGTGTCGGCATCCCAAATTTTAATGGATTTGTCCATGCTTGCGGTAGCAAATCGGGTGCCATTGGGGCTAAAGACTATGTGGTTAATGGCAAACAGATGCGCCACAATATCCTGGTGCAGGGCGTAGTGTTGCTCAACGTCCCAAACCTTTACGTGGGCATCGCGCCCGGCGGTTAAGAGAAATCGAAAATCGGGCGAGTAGGCGACCGTAAAAACCGAGTTGGTATGCGCCGGTAGCACCCGCTTTAGGGCATACGTTTCCAAGTCAAAAAGGCGCACGGTCTGATCGCTATAGCCCACCGCCAGTTCCCGCTCCACCGGGTTGACCGCCAAACACCGCGCCGATTGATCAGACGCTTTCAGGTGCCGGCGGACGGCTAACGGATTAATACCAACCACGGCGACGACCCCGTCGGATAAGGCCACAAACGCCACGTCTTTGTGAAATTGAATGTCAAAAATGGCGGCTGAGGTGAGTTTAAGCGAAGCTGTCTCCCGCTTGTGTGCTGGATCAATCAGGTGTAGCCCTTCATAATTCTGCCCAACCCAGAGCAATCCGTTGGCCGGGTGCAGCGCCAAGGCGTAGACCGACGCGGGCACCTTCGCTACCAACTCGCCCCGGTCGGGTCGGTCGAGGAGCCAACGAACCACCAGCCCGTCGGCCCCGGACGAAAAAAATGGTCCGGGTTGCGCGTCCGGGGCGAGCGCGTAGACGCAGTCGCGGTGACCACCGAAGGTATCAAGTTTCTCTACTGTCACAGCACAAAGGTAGCAAAAGGGTCGCGGCTGTTTCGTTACCTTTGGCTCGTGACGAACAACAATCGACGCGTGGCGCTGGCGATAACGATTAGTGACGACTGCACGGCTGTACTCAACGCCATTGCCGACGACGAGCCGACGCTCCGAACGGGTTTGCCCCTAACCGTTTCGGAAGAGGAAGACCTGTCGGGCATTACGCACCCCGCCCAGCGCGTCGAGTGGCTGGCCTGTCGGGTTGCCATTCAGGGCTTAATTAAGCAGCAGAATGTGCCGTATAAAGGGTTGTGGAAAGACGAATTTGGTAAGCCGTACCTAATCGGATTACCCTGGCATATCTCTCTCTCGCACACGGCTGGTTGGGCAGCCGCGGTGCTGCACCGGTCGCGGCCGGTCGGTATCGACATCGAACCGATTCGGGAGCAGTTTCGGCGGGTCGTGCCGCGCGTGCTGGCCGACGAAGAGATTGCGCACGCGGCCGGTGACGCTGGTCGGCTGGCGGTGTACTGGTGCGCCAAAGAAGCCTTGTATAAACTGTACGGCAAGCGGCAACTTACCTTCCGCGAACACCTGCACGTTGAACCCTTCGCCGATGGCGACGAAAATTTAGTGGGGCACGTGCGGCTAACCGCCCATCAGGAACAACTAACGATTCGCTGCTTCCGGGTTGGGCCGGGGTTGCTGGCAGTGGCGTACTGACGTAGCTCTGCCAATCGTGGCGGAGTGGCCGTAGGCTAATAGGGTGGTTCAACATCTGCTTAGCTTGAACCATCCTGTTAGCCTACGGCTACTCCGCCACGATTGGCAGAGCTACCATTACCGTTGCGTATAATCGGAGAGGGGCAGGCCGTCGCCTTCGTCTTTAACGGCGTCGAGGATGCGTTCTACTTCCTGAACGCGGTCGGTATCGCCGTTTTTCTCAAAAGCCAGCGTTAGATTGCGCAGCACCCGCCGAACGATGTCGGTATTAGTGCAGGGCTGATAAAACGTATCTAACCGCTTGAGGTTTAACTGATCGATGTATTGATCGATGTCTTTGCTGGAAAACACCAGCCCGCGGTTAAACACGTTGATGTAAAACTGAACGCCGTTGTGCTTGTACGTCAGCACGAACAGGTTTGGCAGATTAACCCCGTAAATGGGCAGGTTAATCCGGTTAGCAATTAGCATGTACAGCACACAAAGCGTGATCGGATTACCCCGGCGCGTCTCGAGCACTTGATTAATCATCGAGTTGGCCGGCGAGTGAAAATGCTTGGTGTTCGGCGCAAACTTCAATTTGGTAAAAAAAGCGTTATTCATCGCCCGCACCTGATCAGTCGGGTGCATGTCGGGCGTAACGTCGAGCCATACGTCGTAGTAAAGTTGCTCAATCTCTTGCTTCAGCTTATCGAGCGACAAATCTGGGTATTGGTAGGTGGCAACGATCCACAAGCCTTCCAGCAGGTCCATGGCTCCGCCGTTTTTCCAATCACGAATCCGGTCCAGGACCGATTCGTACTGCAAATCGTGAATAATCTCTTCGATTCGTTTCTGAAGAGCGGGGTTGAAGGAGCCTTCCCATTCGGTCTCCAGCAACGGAATCATCTGACCCCCCAACTGGCGAATTTGCTGCTCAACGTGCTCCGCTACTTCGGGGTCTTCGTCGTCTAAGAGCGATATAAGGGCCTTCAATTGGTTTTCGTTCATGCGATTCTGGAGCTTAGCGGGGCAGACTTACCGGCAATACCTCTTTTGGAAACCTCTTGAATGTACTACTTTTGTCCGGCTTGACAAGCTACCCACTCAAAGTAACAACAAAAAATCCACAAAAAACGGTTTGGCTCCCACACGCAATTCCCCTAAAATTCTGGTTACCGGCGGGGCTGGATTCATCGGCTCGCACACGGTTGTTTCGTTGGCTGAGGCCGGTTTTGAGCCGGTTATTGTCGATAACTTTTCTAATTCGCAACGGTCGGCGCTCGATGGGCTGCGAACGATTCTGGGGCGGGATGTGCCGTTCTACCAGGCTGACTGCAACGACGCGGTGGCAATGGAAGCCGTCTTTCAACAGGAACCGCTGCTGGGCGTTATTCACTTTGCTGCTTCAAAAGCCGTGGGTGAGTCGGTTGAGAAACCGCTGAAGTACTACCGCAACAACCTCGATTCCTTGATGTTGCTGCTGGAATTTATGCCAAAATACGGCGTTAACAATTTCGTGTTTTCGTCGTCCTGCACGGTTTACGGTCAGCCCGAACACCTGCCCGTTACGGAGGAAACGCCCCGGCTGCCCGCACAGTCGCCCTACGGCAATACTAAAGCCATCAGCGAAGATATCATCCGGGATTGTGTCCTGGCCAAACTGCCCATTAAAGCCCTCGCGCTGCGGTACTTCAACCCCGTGGGGGCACATCCATCGGCGGAGATTGGCGAACTACCCTTAGGCGTACCGGGTAATTTGGTGCCGTTTCTGACGCAGGTGGCCGCGGGATTACGCCCCGGCCTGACGATATTTGGTAACGATTATAACACGCCCGATGGCACCTGCATCCGCGACTTTATCCACGTCATGGATTTAGCCGACGCCCACGTGCAGGCGCTCAAGAAGTTAGACGAGACCGACACCGACGCCAGCTACGACGTGGTAAACATCGGTACCGGACACGGCGAAACGGTGTTGAACGTCATCAAGACGTTTGAAGAAGAAACCGGCGTTAAGCTGAACTACACCTTTGGCCCGCGCCGGTCGGGGGATATTGAGCAAATTTACGCCGACGTAACCAAATCCCGAACGGCACTGGGCTGGACGGCCTCGCGCTCCTTGGCCGAATCCCTGCGCGACGCGTGGCGGTGGCAGCAAAAATTAGGGTTATAGTTTGTGGTTCGACGTTTGTGGTGAGCTAACCCACAAGTCGTGACGCGTCAACCGACGACAAACGTCAAACCACAAACGGTAACGCATAGCATGTTAACCATGAAACTTCTCATCACCGGCGGGGCCGGCTTTATCGGGTCGCACGTCGTTCGGCTGTTCGTCACGAAGTATCCCGAATACCAGATTTATAACCTCGACAAGCTGACCTACGCCGGCAACTTGACGAACCTGTCGGACATTGAGCACGCGCCGAATTATACGTTCGTGAAAGGCGACATTACGGATGCCCGGTTCTTAGAAGATATGTTTGCCGAACTCGCCTTCGACGGCGTCGTTCACCTCGCGGCCGAGTCCCACGTAGACCGCTCCATCACGGACCCGATGTCGTTTGTGCTAACCAACGTCGTTGGAACCGTTAACCTGCTCAACGCGGCTAAGAACAGTTGGGCTAACAGCGAACCGGGCTTTGAGGGTAAGCGGTTCTACCACGTTTCGACCGATGAGGTATACGGTTCGCTGCACAACCCGGACGAGTTCTTTACCGAACAAACGGCGTATGATCCGCAATCGCCGTACTCGGCGTCCAAAGCCGCGTCGGATCACTTCGTGCGGGCCTACGGCAATACCTACAAACTGCCGGTCGTGCTGTCGAACTGCTCGAACAACTACGGGCCGAATCACTTCCCCGAAAAGCTGATTCCCCTGATGATTCACAACATTCGCAACAACAAACCCCTGCCGGTGTACGGTAAGGGCGAAAACGTGCGCGACTGGCTTTACGTCGTCGATCACGCCCGCGCCATCGACACCGTTTTCCACCGGGGCAAGCCTGGCGAAACCTACAACATCGGCGGCTTCAACGAGTGGAAAAACATTGATCTGGTCCATTTGCTGTGCCAGATCATGGACCGCAAACTCGGCCGGTCCGAAGGTAGTTCGGCCCAACTGATTACTTACGTCACTGACCGGGCCGGGCACGACCTGCGCTACGCCATCGCCGCCAACAAGATCATGAACGAACT
>CAXUEB010000176.1:2069-5422 GCA_964249775.1 uncultured Spirosoma sp. | reverse complement strand
AATCAGGATTGGCTCGACAACGTTACGTCGGGCAATTATCAATCGTATTACGAAGGCATGTACGCAAACCGGTAGACTGTTGGTCTGTTTGTTCGTTTGTTTGTACGTATGGCTACCATTCAGCGGTTTGAAGATCTTAAAGTGTGGCAAAACGCCAGACTATTGGATCAAAAGGTGTTTAAATTAACCCAGCGCGATACAATCAAACGAGATTTTCGATTGATCGGCCAGTGGCTTGGTGCCAGTGGTTCTATCATGGATAACATAGCTGAGGGGTTCGACCGAGAAGGAAACAAGGAGTTCACGCAATTTCTAAGTATAGCCAAGGGGTCGGCCGGAGAAGTTCGTTCTCAGGCATACAGGGCTTTGGATCGTGGTTATATATCAGATGAAGAATTCGCCGATGTATATCAGCACGCGGTACTAATACGAAATCAGCTCACTAAACTCATGGACTACCTGAAGTCGTCGGATTTCAAGGGTGTAAAATATCAGGCTTCGTCACATTTGTCAGATAACGTACAAACAGAGCGCACCGGCGGACCGGAACAAACGAACCAACAAACAACACCGTAATGAAAGGAATCATCCTCGCCGGAGGCTCCGGCACCCGACTACACCCCTTGACGCTGGCCGTATCGAAGCAACTCATGCCGGTTTACGACAAGCCGATGATTTATTACCCGCTGTCGATTCTAATGCTGGCAGGTATTCAAGACATTCTCATCATCTCAACGCCCCACGATCTACCGCACTTCGAGAAGCTCCTCGGTGATGGTTCGCGCATTGGGTGTCGGTTTCAGTACGCCACGCAGCCGAGTCCCGACGGGCTGGCGCAGGCATTCATCATCGGTGAGAAATTTATCGGCGACGATAAAGTGGCTTTGGTGCTGGGCGATAACATCTTTTATGGCTCGGGCCTGTCGAAGCTGCTCCAAGCCAACAGCGATCCCGATGGAGGTGTCGTGTTCGCCTACAAAGTGCACGACCCCGAACGCTACGGCGTGGTTGAATTCGACAAAGAGCACCGCGTGGTCTCAATTGAAGAAAAGCCGCAGCAGCCCAAGTCGCACTACGCCGTGCCGGGCCTGTACTTCTACGACAACGAGGTGGTCGAGATTGCCAAAAACATCAAACCGTCGCCCCGTGGTGAACTGGAGATTACGGACATTAACCGGGCGTACCTCGAACGGGGCAAGTTGAAAGTGGGCGTGTTGGACCGGGGAACGGCCTGGCTCGACACCGGTACATTCGAGTCGCTGATGCAGGCGGCCCAGTTCGTGCACGTCATCGAAGAGCGGCAGGGCTTGAAAATTGGGGCTATTGAAGAAGTCGCCTACCGGATGAAGTTCATCACCGCCGACCAACTCGCCGAAGTCGCCCGGCCGCTGCGCAAAAGCGGATATGGTGAATACTTGCTGAGTTTATTGAAGTAGCTGAAGTAGGCTGGACGACCACGTCCGGGAGTCTAAAAACGCTCCTTCACACCCGGACGTGGCCGTTCAGCCTACTTTATATACAAAGAAACGCCGGGGCATCTGCTCCGGCGTTTGCATTACCTAACCTATGAGATGTAGAATCGTTGCCGTGACCGCTCACTGACGACAAGACAAAGGTAAAACCTACGGCACTAAGCCAGTAAGCGCAAAAACCCGGCTTTTTAGGGGCATTTAATAAATAGGCAAAAGCCCGTGATTGGCTACGTAGAAATACGCATTCGTCAGCGATTACCAGCGGTAGTTGATTGATTATCAAGGCTACAGATTGGCTTAACGGGCTTTCTATGTTGATTAACCGATTGATTTATAGTATGTTCAGACCGACATTAGGTTTCTTAGCTTCTTTCCGTTTTAATGCCCTCAACTACGTTTTCCTATGAGCTTGTTTACTGAAGACGCTGGGCGCTTTCTTCACCCGCACGAAACAAAAGATATGAAGAAAGCGTACAGTGACCGGAGAAGAACCACCAGAATACTCGAAGAAGATTTTGTCATTTCTGAGTTTTTTGGTTTAAATCAAGTTATGCATTTACTGAGTCAACCCGGCTGCGTGGGTCTGCGCGTTCATCACGCCAAACGTTGGGAAGACAAAGACGGCAATCCAACTAAGGGCGCAGACGGTCAACTCAGACCCCGCGTACTACTGACAGGCGTCGATGCCCAGGGACGCGACATGCCCGTCACGGGTTTGCTTAGCCAAACGGATAACGCCGGTTTAAAAGACATGCCCCAAGGCGATGGGGATGAACAAGCCTTGGGCGACGGATACACCTGCCCAAGGCACTGCGCCGATACTAATTGATCTAAATTGATGCTCGACCGTATCCTGGCCTTTTCGGGGAAATACCCGCTCGACGTAATTAGCCATCTGCTGATATTGGTGCCGTTCATCAGTGGGCTGTTTGCGTACGGACGACTGCGCCGGGAAGAAAAAATATTTCTTTTCTACTTTCTCTTGGTATTTCTGAAAGAAACGCTGGCCTTGGCTGTCAATTTGGCCGGATACACCAACGTATTTCTTCAAAACGTACAAACGTTTATCGACATCATTTTTTTCGGGCTGGCGTTTTACCACGCGCTTTACGGCAGCCGTAATCGGTCTTACCTAACCGTCACCGCCGTCGTGTGTCTGATTACGGCGACTGTCTTTTACGATCAGCAGGACATTGCGGCCTTGAATCAGGTGGCGGGCCGACTCTTTGCCATTGTCGCCGTTCTGCTGCTGTTCAATGACATGCTAACCGAAATGCGCGTAGTATACCTTGCTCAGCACCCCATGTTTTGGTTAGGCTCCGGGCTGCTGCTCTACGGGGCCGGTACGTTTTTATTTGCCTTGTTCAGCCGGGTTCTGTTTCTGACCATTGTGCCCAACGACGTTTTCGATGCGTTCTGGAATACGCAGCAGATGCTGTTCATTGTGTTTTGCCTATTTGCCACCATTGGTTTTTGGGTGAGCCGCTACGAAAATCGACAAACAGCCTAAGAAAATCGACCGTTCGCTCTGCTCAGCCGCCCTCAACTTGGATTGATCCGGGTGGCTTTTTACCTTTCGCCCTAAAGACACTTGATTGTAAGCCCGTTATCGCCGTGGACACCAACACCATGAGTCTGTACATTGCCGTGGGTACGGCCGTGTTGTTGATAATGGGCACGTTCATTATCATTTTCGTTGCCTATTACCAGCAGAAACAGGTCCAGCAGCAGTTAACGCTACAAGAGCTTCAGGAACAGCACCGGCGTGAGCTGATGGCGGCTACCTTCCGCGGGCAAGAAGAAGAGCGTCGGCGCATCGCCGAAGATTTGCACGACGGCATCGGCACCATGCTGTCGGTCACCAAAATGAGTCTCAATCAG
>CAXUEB010000176.1:439-2059 GCA_964249775.1 uncultured Spirosoma sp. | reverse complement strand
GTCCGGGTCGGCTTTCAAGTCGAGAAAACCCGCGCCATGCTCGACGAGACCATGACCAACGTCCGGCGCATCAGCCGGGACCTCGTGCCAACGACGCTCGAACGCTTTGGCCTGCTACCCGCCCTCGAAGAACTCGCCGACCGGGCCAGCGACGCCGACCTGCGGGTTGAACTAAGCGTTGCTGACACGGTCGGGCCGCTATCCGCCGTCACCGAATTGATGCTGTACCGCATTGCCCAGGAACTGCTCAACAACGCCATTCGGCACGCCCGCGCCCGGCACATCACGCTTCAGCTTTATAACATCAACGGGGAAGTGCGGCTGTCGGTCATCGACGACGGCATCGGCTTTGACTTCGACGCTATCATGGAAGACAAACAGCGCGGGTTGGGCTTGCGTAACATCGAAAGCCGCCTGAACGTTGTGCGGGGGCACGTTACCTTCGACGTTGCGCCCGGCCGCGGCTCACAGATTCACGTTCAGTTCCAGCCCGACCGCCCATCGTCGGCCCAGACGCTAACCGGATGATGTGGAATAAGCACCCAATGAAGGGCAATCGATGTTTCCAACCAGTATCCGTTGCCCGACTAATGGCCGCATCCTCTAAACCTAACCTTTCTACGCATGAGAAATATAAAACTGGCCCTCTGCGATGACCATACGCTGTTTCGGGCCGGCATGGCCAACATTTTGGGTCAGATCAACGGCTTTGAGTTAATTCTCGAAGCGGCCAACGGGCAGGAACTCATCGACCGAATCCCACGCAAAATGCCCGACGTGGTGCTGCTCGACCTTCAGATGCCCGTTATGGACGGCACCGCTACCACCGACTACGTGCGCGAACACTGGCCGCTGATTAAGATTGTGGTAGTAACCATGCATGACGAAGACCGGATGGTGCTGCACCTGCTCGAAAAAGGGGTGAGCGGTTATCTGCTGAAAGATGCCGAAGCCGACGAAGTGGAGAAAGCCGTTCGCAAAGTCATCGATGAAGGGGTGTACCTGAACGATTTTGTGTCGAAAGCGATGCTGCGCAAGATGACCAACCGCCAGAAAGTGGAGAAACCGACCGGTTCGTACTACAACAAGAAGATTTTGCTTTCCGACCGCGAGGAAGAAGTCTTACGGCTGATCTGCGAAGGCTTGTCGACGAACGAAATCAGCGAGAAAATCTTTCTCAGTCCGCGAACGGTTGAAGGTCACCGCCTGCGCATCCTGGAAAAAACTGGTACCAAAAACACCGCTGGTATGGTGGCGTACGCGTTCAAGAATGGGCTGGTATGAGAAAAGGAGTAAGGTGTGAGAGGGTATGAGGGTGTAAGTTCATGCGTCAGCTTCATACCCTTTCACACCTTACTCCCCTGCTTACACCTTACTTCGTTATACTGTCTGGGCGGTCTTCTTTTCAGGAATCAGGTACGAAGCCAGTACGCTGACGACCAGAATGGTAATGATGATATACAGCGAATAGACCGGGCGGAAGCCAATTTCTTCCAGCCAGTGTTCAGCCAGCATTTTGGCCCCGATGAACGTCAGTAGAACGGCTAAGCCCGTTTTTAAGAAACGGAATTGGCTCATGATACTCGACAGGAAAAAGAACATGGAGCGCAGACCCATGAT
>CAXUEB010000176.1:0-429 GCA_964249775.1 uncultured Spirosoma sp. | reverse complement strand
ACCGAACAACTGGGTGGTTGCTGGTATCGATTTTTTCGTCTTCATCTTTCTGAAAAAACAACCGCAGCCCCGTAAAGACCAGAAACGCGCCGAACAGATAAAGAATCCACTCAAACCGTTGAATCAAGGCCGAACCCACGAAAATAAAGACAAACCGCAGGACAATCGCCCCCAGAATACCATACACCAAAATCTTCTTGTAGTAGCGCTCGCGAACGTTGAACGAGTTGAAGATCAGAATAAAGACAAAAATATTGTCGGCCGACAGCGAGTACTCGACTAAGTAGCCTGTGATGTACTCCAGGCCCATGTTATTTTGAAAACGCGCTAAACTGGCCGCAAAATTGTTAGGAATCAATTCAACGTGGTCGGCGTACCGGTCGCGAATTGCTTGAAGCTGCGCAAAGTCCGTGATGCCGTGTACTAAGT
>CAXUEB010000175.1:5971-11327 GCA_964249775.1 uncultured Spirosoma sp. | reverse complement strand
CTGCGGTTGCATGAAACGACGCCGGTTTATTGGCCAAACAACTTCCTTACTATCCACGCCCGTTCTATCGGAATTGCCGGTTTCGGACTGGACAAACCTTGATTCTTCTCGCGTGGCCGTATCCACGGGGGCCGACGGCCAAAGCGACCGGGCGTACTGGCTTCAAACGCTGCTCAAAATCACCGAACCCGTCTTGAGCGCCCTGGCCAACAGGCAGCTTCGGGCCACCATGCCGATTGAATCTGCGCCGGGGCAGCTCGAAAGCCGCCAACGGGTGTCTCATCTGGAAGCCCTGGGCCGAACGCTGGCGGGCTTGGCACCCTGGCTCGAAACGCCCGCTTCGGCCGGCGAAGACCAAGCGCAACGGCGGTTTCGGGAGTTGAGCCTCCGGGCCATCCGCAACGCCGTTGACCCGCAGTCGCCCGATTTCCTAAATTTTAACCAACAGGCGCAGCCCTTAGTCGACGCGGCTTTTTTGGCCCACGCCCTTCTGCGGGCACCCACGCAGCTCTGGGGAAAACTTGCTCCGCAAACGCAGGCGCAACTGGTGCAGGCGCTGCAAAGCAGCCGGGTTATCAAACCGTATTACAGCAACTGGCTCCTGTTTACGGCGATGATCGAGGCCGCCCTGCTGAAACTGACGGGGCAGGGCGACGAAGTTCGAATGGACTACGCCATTCGCGAACACCTCAACTGGTACAAAGGCGACGGAGCCTACGGCGACGGGCCGGATTTTCACTGGGACTACTACAACAGCTACGTCATTCAGCCGATGCTCCTCGACGTAGTTCGTACGCTGGTCGAGGCCGGCAAGGAAAAACCCCTCCTGCTCGACCTCGTGCGGACGCGCGCCCAGCGCTACGCCGTCATTCAGGAGCGGCTGATTGCCCCCGACGGCTCGTTTGCCGCCTTCGGGCGGTCGCTGGCTTACCGGTGCGGGGCCTTTCAACTGCTGGCCCAACTTGCCCTCCAGCAGCAACTCCCCGCCGAACTCGGACCGGGGCCGGTGCGCAGTGCCCTGACGGCCGTCATTCACCGCACGATGGACGCGCCCGGTACGTTTGATGCCCGCGGCTGGCTCCAAATCGGCCTGTGCGGTCACCAGCCCGCCTTAGGTGAAACGTATATCTCGACGGGCAGCCTGTACCTGTGCACCGTCGGCTTTCTGCCCCTGGGTTTGCCCGCAACGGACGCCTTCTGGAGCAGCCCCCCGGCCGACTGGACGGCCCGGAAAATCTGGTCGGGCGTCGATGTCAAAGCCGACCACGCCATTAAATAATCCGCGGAAACAAGTCTTAACGAAGGTTGGTCAATTTTAGGCTTTTTCAGGCCGTGTAGCCCTAATTTGGCCAATTTTTTGTATCTTTAAGGAGCCGAAGCGCCGATAGATGCCCGGCTGAATCCGCCCATTTTTTGGTTTGACATTGTTTTTTAAGAGCCGTTCATGACAGACAACACCCACCCGGAACCCCAGGATGACGACCGCGTGCCGACCGAAGCCGACCACTCGATTGATGCCGGTTCGATCGCCGTCCCGAAGCCGAATAAACAGTCCACTCATAAAGCAAACGAAGGCCTCCACGACCAAACGGTTGTGTCGGGCCTGTACGAAAACTACTTTCTCGATTACGCGTCCTACGTTATCCTCGAACGGGCCGTGCCCGCCGTGGAAGACGGTCTCAAGCCCGTGCAGCGCCGAATCTTGCACGCGCTGCGGGAAATGGACGACGGCCGCTTTAACAAGGTCGCCAACGTCATTGGGCAAACGATGCAGTTCCACCCCCACGGCGACGCGTCCATCGGCGAAGCGCTCGTCAACATCGGGCAGCGCGAACTGTTGTTCGACACGCAGGGAAGCTGGGGCGACGTCAGGACCGGCGACGGAGCCGCGGCTCCGCGTTACATCGAGGTGCGGCTGTCGAAGTTTGCCCTCGACACGGTTTACAACGACAAGACGACCGAATGGCAGTTGAGCTACGACGGCCGCAAGCGAGAACCGGTAACCTTGCCCGTCAAGTTTCCCCTCCTGCTGGCGCAGGGCGTTGAAGGCATCGCCGTGGGCTTGTCAACCAAAATTCTGCCCCACAACTTCAACGAACTCGTTGAGGCTTCCATCCAGATTCTCAAGGACAAGCCCGTTCAGGTTTTTCCCGACTTCCAGACCGGCGGCTTGGTCGACGTGAGCAATTACAACGACGGCGGGCGGGGCGGCAAAGTGCGGGTGCGCGCCCGCATTGAGGAAGTCGATAAGAAAACCCTCGCCATTCGCGACGTTCCCTTCGGCGTCACGACCTCGCAACTGATCGATTCCATCGTGAAGGCGGCCGAACTGGGCAAGATTCGCATCAAAGCGCCCAGCCGGACGACGGCCGCCGTGGTCGACAATACGGCCAAAGACGTGGAAATTCTGGTGCACCTCCAGCCCGGCGTCTCGCCCGACGTGACCATCGACGCGCTTTACGCCTTTACCGACTGCGAGGTAAGCATTTCACCCAACGCCTGCGTCATTATCGGCGACAAGCCGCACTTCGTGACGGTCACCGACATCCTGCGCGTCAACACGCATCAGACGGTGCAGTTGCTGCAACGCGAGTTGGAAATCCGGCGGAATGAACTCATGGAGCGCTTGCTGTACGCGTCGCTCGAAAAGGTGTTTATCGAGAACCGCATCTACCGCAAGATCGAGGAGTGCGAAACTTTCGAGGAGGTACTAACGACGATTGACAAGGCCTTGGCCAAGTTCAAGAAGCAGTTTTACCGCGCCATTACGGAAGACGACCTGATTCGGCTGACCGAAATCAAGATCAAGCGCATCTCGAAGTACGACGGCTTTAAGGCCGACGAGTTGATGCGCAAACTCGAAGAAGATTTGGCCGAGACCGAAGACAACTTAGCCAACATCACCCGCTACGCCATTGCGTACTACAAAGACCTGCAAAAAAAGTACGGCAAAGGCCGCGAGCGCAAGACCGAGATTCGGGCGTTCAACACCATTGCCGCGAACGTAGTGGCCGCGGCCAACCAAAAGCTGTACGTCGACCGCGAAGGCGGCTTTATTGGGTATGGTCTTAAAAAAGACGAGTACGTCAGCGACTGCTCGGACATTGACGACATCATCGTGTTCCGGCGCGACGGTAAGTGCGTGGTGACTAAAATTCAAGACAAAGTGTTTGTCGGCAAGGATATTGTGTACGTTTCGGTATTCAAGAAAGCCGACGAGCGCAAGATCTACAACGTGGTGTACTTAGATGGCAAATCGGGGATTTCGATGGCCAAGCGCTTTCCCATCACGGGCGTCACGCGCGACCGCGAGTACGATTTGACAATGGGCAACCCCAAGTCGAAGCTGACGTATTTCAGCGCCAACGACAACGGCGAGGCCGAGGTCATCACCGTCAACCTGACGGCGCAGAGCACGGCCAAGATCAAGCAGTTTGACTTTGACTTCGCGACGGTCGGCATTAAGAACCGTTCGGCGCAGGGCAACATCCTGACCAAGTACCCGGTCCGTAAGGTTACCCAGAAGTCGGCCGGTACGTCGACGCTCGGTGGGGTTGACATCTGGTACGACGACCACCTCGGCCGGCTGAACCGCGATGAGCGGGGCAAGCTGCTGGGTAACTTCGACGCCAAAGACAGCATCTTGGTGGTCTACAAAGACGGGCAGTACGAACTGACGAGCTTTGACTTGACGAACCGCTACGAACCAGCCGAGATTGTTCTTTTGCAGAAGTTCACGCCCGAAACGGTGCTGTCGGCGGTGTATTACGAAGCGAATCAGAAGGCGTGGTACGTCAAGCGGTTCAAGGTCGAGACGACCTCACTCGACAAGAAATTTAGTTTCATCGGCGACGCCAAAGGCTCGAAAGCTTTGGTCGTGACGGCCGACCAATACCCGCGCATCGAAATCATTCACCAAGTTAAGGAGCGGGGGGCAATCGAGAAAATGATTTTAGAGCCGGAAGGCTTTATCGACGTGCGCGGCTGGAAGGCGCTGGGCAATAAGCTGCCGTTTGTAAAGGTTAAAGACGTAAAACTGTTAGCGCCCAAACCCGCGCCCGCAGCGTCCACGACAGCTTCCTCCGCAGCCGCCAAAGAATCAACCCAATTGGTGGCCTCGGTAGAAGCCGCGCTGGAAGCCGATGGCGCGGACGTTGACGAAAAAGAGTCACTTCAATTGGGATTATTTTCGTAAATAGCACAAAGGTACGGGGCCATGATCAACCGGTTGGGTCCCGTACCGATTCACAAACCGATGCACACCAGTTTGTCGACCACGGCCCATTCCGACGACGCGCCCCGCGAGGCAACGGGGGTGCGGGTGGTGAAGCGGACCATCAAGATCGCCATTGTCCTGACCTTCGTCGGGGCAACGGTCGTGCTGGTCTGCAACTGGTGGGTGGTGCACAACACCCGCAATCAAATCTATTTTAAGTTACCCCAACTACCGGCCAACGACGTTGGGCTGGTGCTCGGCACGAGTAAATTCGTCCGGACGGGCAAAGAAAACCTGTTTTTCCGCTACCGCATGGAAGCCACGGCCCGGCTGTGGAAAGAAGGTAAGGTCAAATACCTGATCCTGAGTGGTAACAACGATTCGGAATACTACAACGAGCCGGTCGATATGCAGCGGGCGTTGGTCAAACTCGGCGTGCCGACGTCGGTGATGACGCTCGATTACGCCGGCTACCGGACGTTCGATTCGGTGGTGCGCTGCAAAGACGTGTTTGGGCAGGAAAAGATCACGATTATTTCCCAGAATTTTCACAACGCCCGCGCCCTCTACATCGGCAACTACAAGGGCGTCGACGCCATTGCCTTTGCCGCCCAGGACGTGCCCGACGGTTATTCGCTCCGAACGCTTATCCGCGAGTACTTGGCCCGGCCCTACGCCCTGTTGGACGTGCACATCCTCCAGCCCGAAATCGAAACGGGCAACTGGCCGCGTAAATAAGCGTTCGTCGGCCGCTTCGCCGTAAGTCTACCGCGTAGCAGCTTTCGTCAAGGTAAATCTTCCGCCGATTAACCAATCAGCTTCCGTGACTCAGTTCGTTTCCATAGGAGCGAAACGAAAGCGGTTGTCGTGTATTTAGTTAGTGAATTAGGTGTTTATATGGATAAAAATTGTCTATAAGTTTATGAATTTTGTATATAAGAAAACATAGTATAAATCATTTGGTTATAAACCTATTAAACACCTAATTGATACACGTATGAAAACTTCCCATCTTTTTGGCGCAGCCGCCTTGCTGTGGGCAACGGCCGCTTGTCAACCCGACCAGGATGCCGGCCAAACGCCCGCGCCCGTTTCCTCGTCGACCGCTACCGAACGGGCCGCCAGCGCGGTGCCCCCAAT
>CAXUEB010000175.1:2250-5961 GCA_964249775.1 uncultured Spirosoma sp. | reverse complement strand
GCCGCAGCCGCCACAACGCAGCAACAGGACGAAATTTTGGCGTATGTCAACCAAGCCCGCTCCAACACGTGCGTGTGCGGCTCAACTACCTACCCGGCCGTCGCGCCCTTAGTGCTGAACGCCCAACTCAACGCAGCTTCCGACAAGCACGCGGTCGACATGGCGACCTACAACTACTTTAGTCATACCGGCCGCGATGGGTCGCAGCCGTGGGACCGCATGACCCGCGAAGGCTACCCCTGGCGAGCCGCCGGCGAAAACATTGCCGCCGGCTATACCACAACCCGCGCGGTCGTCGACGGCTGGCTGCGGTCGCCGGGGCACTGCCGCAACATCATGAGCGCCAACTTTAAAGAACTGGGCGTTGGCTACGGCTACACCACAACCAGCACGTACAAGCACTACTGGGTAACGAACTTCGGCGCGCGGTAACGACACCGAACGCGCCCATGACCAAGTTGATTAAGCAGACCAGCGAACCATAAGCGTCGTTGGTCCGCTTTTCGTTTGGGTGTTCGTTGGTTGAAACGGGGCTTAGGTGGCTTGCCACGCGGTTTTAAGCCGGGCTAAATCCCGGCGCATAGCGGCAAAGACGACATCCCGATGAACCGATAAACGAGTGGCTCCGTGTTCGGCCCCGCCCAACGGATACTCGAAGTGCAGCGAGATGGGCACCCGAATTTGGTACTGCTTCAACAGCCTAAAGTAAGTGGCGAAATCGACCTGGCCTTCGCCAAAAGGCACGTCCTGCACGGCCCACCCACCCGGACCGGTGCCGGCCGGCCGGCGCGTCCACTGGAAGTCCTTGATGACCAAAGTCTGGATGCGGGGATGCAGCAAGCGCAGGCCGTTGGGCCACGACAAGCCCCCTTCGACGGTGGCGTGCCGGATGTCGTACTGAACGCCTATCCCCCGCGGGTCGGTCGTGTTGAGCATCTCCCAAAGTTCCCACGCCGACGCACCCACCAATTGCCCCGCGTGATTCTGGTAGCAGCCGGTCAGGTTAAGCGTTTGGTTAAGTTCACCCAGCGCCCGCAGTCTGCGCCCAAAGCGTTGAATCTCGTCGGGCATGGTCCGGTTGGCGTCGTACCGAAACCAATTCGTGCGGTAGTAGCGAATGCCCAGCCCGGCGGCCGTTTGCAAAACGCGCTGACTGGTGGCGTCGGCCGCGTCGTCGATGGCGGTGGTCATGAGCGGGGCGGTGAAGCCCACCCGTTTAAGGGCATCGACCGCCGGGGGTAAATCCGTCTCGATTCGTTCGGGCAAGACATGGCCCTGGGGCCGCACCGTCAGGTCGACGCCGTCGAAGCCTATTTGGGCCGCAGCGTCGGCGAGGTCAGCGTGGTTGAGAAACTGCAAATGCTTGGAGAATACGTAAATCTTCGGCGGGTCCGCCGTTGGGGCGCTGGCGTTGGCCAACGCGGAAGGCAGGGCGGGCAGGGCGCAAGCCGCTACCGTTGTTTGGTGGAGAAAGCGTCGGCGGGAAAGTCGATGGGGCATACAGGCTTCGGGACAGTTGTCGTGAACGGTTGTCATAGACGGTTGTCGGGTGCCCCAATTTACGGATTCTGGGCAGAATTTGACCAGCGGTCGCTGAACGACAACAAAACAGTTACCGGATGGTGGTCGATTTACGTTGCGGAGCTTACCGGCTCACTCGATTCTCTACCGGTCGGTCGAAACTTACTCAATCGGTTTGGTCGGTTGGGTAGGCTTCGGCCGGATTTTTTTCGGAACCCCGTTAATAATGATTTACCTTTGTGTTTCCACTCCTCTACGGCCGCGGGAAACGTTGCCCATCCAAAGGCGGTTTGTCGAAAGGGTCCAAGCGACCGCCGAACTGGGCAGCAGTCGGCCGGGCGATGAAGCGCCGGTGGTGACCAATGAACGACAAGTATGGAAACGCAGAATAACGACGAATTACTCCGGATTATTGACCTGCTCAACACAACCTACGAAAGCGAAGAAGCCTGGCACGGCCCTTCGGTGGTCGAAGCGTTGCGGGGCGTTTCGCCCGATATGGCGGGTCGTCGGATGACGCCCAATACCCACACCATTGCCGAACTGGTGTTTCACATGACGAGCTGGCGGATTTTTTGCGTCAAGAAGATGCAGGGCGACGCCGAGTTCGATATTACGACGCCCGAAAAAAATTTTGGTTCGCTGCCCGACAAGATCGACGACTTTGAGTGGGAAGCCCTCGAAATGGAGTTGAGTCTAAGCCAGGAAGAACTCATCAACGAACTCGACAAGCGCGACGACGATGAGTTTCTGGAAGAAATTGTGCCGGGCCGCGATTACACGTACTACGACATGCTGCACGGCATCGTCAACCACGATCTGTACCACACCGGTCAGATTGTAATTCTCAAAAAAGCCCTCACCTTCAAAGGGGCCGGGTCGCAGTTTGCCGACGAAGACGAATACGGCTCGCCTTTTGGCAGTAGCCACGAGCAGGACGATTATTATTGATGAATTACTGGCTCGTCAAGTCCGAACCCGACAAGTACGGGTGGCATCACTTCACCGAACAGGGCCGCGCCGTTTGGGACGGGATTCGCAACTACCAAGCCCGTAACAATTTGAAGGTCATGCAACTGGGTGATCTGGTTCTGTACTACCACAGCGTGACCAATCCCGGTGTGGTTGGGCTGGCGCGGGTTGTGCGGGAAGCGTATCCCGACCCGACCGTACCCGCCGATTCTAAACAGACGCGGTTCGGCTGGGTCGTTGTTGAACTGGAGCCGGTGCTGGCCTTCGAGCGGCCCGTTTCACTGGCAGGGATCAAGGCCGAGCCGCTGCTGGCCAACGTGGGCTTGATTAAGCAATCGCGATTGTCGGTGATGCCTATCCGGCCCGACGAGTTTGAACTGATTCTGAAAATGGGTCACAAATAACCGTATTTTTGCCAGACCAAAAGCCTTCCCAAGCGGGGAGGCTTTGGTGGTTTACAATGGCAGACATTCAACTCATTACCCCCGCGCCCTGGTCCGACTACGAACTGATTGATTCGGGCGACGGCTTTAAATTAGAACGGTTCGGCGCGTTCGTCCTGGCCCGGCCCGAGCCGCAGGCCATTTGGCGCAAGTCGCTGCCGGACGACGACTGGCAACGGCAGGCACAGGCCAGTTTCCGGCGCGACCGCAACTCGCCCGAACGCGGGGACTGGCACACGGCCCCCACCATGCGCGACCCGTGGTACGTTACCTTCCGGCAGGAGGGCCTGAACCTCACGTTTAAGCTGGCCCTGACGACCTTTAAGCACGTCGGTTTGTTTCCCGAACAGGCCGACAACTGGGCGTATATTTACAACACCATCCGGGCGCTGGAGGTGGCCCGGCCGAAGGTGTTGAACCTGTTTGCCTACACGGGCGGGGCGTCGCTCGCGGCCCGGCAGGCGGGGGCGGAGGTCACGCACGTCGACGCCGTCAAGCCCGTCATTAGCTGGGCGCGCGAAAACATGGACCACAGCGAACTGGACAACATTCGGTGGGTCGTCGAAGACGCCGTCAAGTTTGTCCGGCGGGAAGTGCGCCGGGGTAACCGTTACCACGGGTTGATTCTGGACCCGCCCGCCTACGGTCGCGGTCCCGAGGGCGAAAAATGGGTGTTGGAAGAAGACCTGCGCGACCTGCTTCAATCCTGCGCCGAGTTGCTCGACCGAAGCGCCTGTTTTTTTATCATCAACCTGTACTCGCTCGGTTTTTCGTC
>CAXUEB010000175.1:0-2240 GCA_964249775.1 uncultured Spirosoma sp. | reverse complement strand
TTTCGTCGCTCATTCTTCAGAACCTGATTAGCCAAACGTTCGGTGAGGTGCCTAACCCGGAGTGGGGCGAACTGTTCATGGACGATCGCTTTCACAAACGCCTGCCGCTGGGTGTGTTCTACCGGTTTCGGTCCGTACCTTTGCGAAAGAGTGCCGCAACGGACGTTGAACGAGTAAGCGAGTGAAAGCGCGAATCAACCGACGAGGAACCCATCAGAATGGTGAACGCGTGAATGAGCGCAGTTTCAACGTTCCGCTCATTCACGCGTTCGCGCGTTCGCTCATTTACTCGTTCACTCTTTCGCTCGTTCTCCTCTCCTGCGGCTCCGACAATCGGCAGACGGCGCGCATTCCGGACTTTCCGAAGCCGGGCGATAGTAGCCGAACGGAAGGAGCCTTGCGGGCGCTGACGGTGGCCATCAATCAGTCGTCACCGGCGTCGGCCTACGCCAAACGAGCGGTGATTCTGCTGGCGATGGGGCGGGTGGACGACGCCTTGTCTGACATCAACGAAGCCATCGGCCGCGACGACAACGCCGGCACGTACTACCTAACGCGGGCGCGGATTTTGCGGGCTTTGCAGCAACCCGGCAAAGCGCTCGAAAACGCGCAACGGGCCGAAATTTTGGGTGTCGATACGCCCGAACTGTATACCTTGCAGGGCGATCTGTTGCAGCAGCAGGGCGAGTTCGACAAGGCCCGGCTGTACGTCGCCAAGGCGCTGCAAATGGCCCCCTACGACGGAGAAGCCCACTTTTTCAACGGGCTGATGGCCGCCAAGCAGGGCGATACGGTGGGGGCATTGGCGCTCTATCAGCAGTCGTTGCGATTGAAGCCCCGTTATTTGGAAACCTACAACCAACTGGCGTCGATTTACCGGACACTGGGTGATGTCAACTCGGCGCTGGCCTACAACGGACAGGCGCTCCACTACTTTCCGCGCAACGCCCGGCTCCACTACGGCCGGGGGCTGATCTACCACCGGGCGGGCGAACTCGACAGCGCGATGGCTTGTTACCAGCAGACGGTGAAGCTGCAACCGACGTATTACCCGGCGTATTTTCAGACGGGTCTGATCCACCAGAAGTACCGAAATTATTACCCGGCGCTAACCAACTACCAACGCGTGCAGCAACTCCGGCCGCAGTTCCCGCGCATCGCTACGTACCTCGGTTACTGCTACGAGCAGATGGGACAGTACGAGCAGGCCGTTGCCGCCTACACCAAAGCAGCGAGCCAAAACGCGGCCGACCGACAGGCAGCCGCCGGCTTGTGGCGCTCACAACGACGAATGTCTGCTCAAAACTCGTTATTTTTGCCGGATACGCCGGCTGAACCGGCAGTGCCGGCGCGCAACCGAATTGTGCTCGACACGACGCGCGTGCCTATCTTGGCGATTCAGCCAAAATCGCGCGTGACCGAAAGCACGGGTGATTCGCTCCGGAATGCCGCCGGGCCGACCGCACCGGCGGACCGGTTCGGACCCCGGCGAACGATTAAGCCAATAAATTGATGTAGGATATAGAATATATGATGTGGGATGTAGGATGTATAGCTGACGCGCAAACTACATCATATATCCTACATCATACATCAAAAGTAGTCTATATAAACCAACACACGAATGATTGCGCAGGATAACGAAATCCGCGTGACGCTGCCCGACGGGAGCGTACGGCACTACCCAAAAGGGGCCACCGGGCTGGATATTGCCACCCAGATCAGCGAAGGACTGGCCCGCAACGTGCTGGCCGCCAAGGTAAACGGCAAGGTTCAGGACGCAACCTTGCCCATCGGCGACGACGCCAACGTGCAACTGCTGACGTGGAACGATCCCGACGGCAAAGCGACGTTCTGGCACTCGTCGGCGCACTTGCTGGCCGAAGCGCTCGAAGCCTTGTATCCGGGCGTGAAGTTCGGCATCGGGCCGGCCGTCGAAACGGGGTTTTACTACGACGTGGACCTCGGCGGGCAGCCGTTTTCGCAGGAAGATTTTAAGCGAGTCGAGGACAAGATGCTTGAACTGGCGCGGCAGAAGCAGGCCTACGTGCGCAAGCCCATTGGCAAGGCCGACGCCGTGGCGTACTTTGAAGAGAAAGGCGATCCCTACAAGCTTGACCTGCTCGAAGGGCTGGAAGACGGCACCATTACGTTCTACACCCAAGGTAATTTTACGGACCTATGCCGCGGACCGCACATTCCAAACACGGGTTTCGTCAAAGCCGCCAAGCTGATGAACG
>CAXUEB010000174.1:9293-11333 GCA_964249775.1 uncultured Spirosoma sp. | reverse complement strand
ACGTAGAACGGACTGTTGGCAAAGTCAATGGCGGGGTTGGGTTGGGTAAAGCCCAGCGACGCCGGAATCTGCCGGTGGTGCAAGGCCAGCACGGTTTTGATCAGTCCCGCGACGCCCGCGGCCTGCGTCAGGTGGCCCATGTTGCTTTTGACCGACCCAATCGCGCAAAACTGCGTCTGGGTTTGCTCACCGAAGGCCATAGTCAACCCCTCAATTTCAATTGGGTCGCCGACGGGCGTGGCCGTGCCGTGGGCTTCGACGTAGCGGATGGTAGCCGGGTCGACGCGGGCGTCGGTAATGGCCCGGCGAATGGCACCGGCCTGCCCTTCGGCGCTGGGTGCGGTAAAGCTACCCTTGCCCCCGCCGTCGTTGTTGACGCCCACGCCTTTGACGACGGCATAGATGGTGTCGCCGGCTTGCCGGGCGGCCGTGAGCGGTTTAAGCAGAACCACGCCCGCGCCGTCGCTGAACACCGTACCGCGCGCGTCGGCGTCGAACGACCGGCAGTGCCCGTCCCGGCTCAGCATGGTTCCTTCCTCGTACAGGTGGCCGCTGTTGATCGGGGCCGTGATGCTCGCGCCACCGGCCAGGGCCACGTCGCATTGCCCGTTCCGCAAACTCTCGACTGCCTGCGTGATAGCCAGCAACGAAGTCGAACAGGCTGAATACACGCTGACGGCCGGTCCTTTCAGGTTCAACTGGTAGGCCGTCCGGGACGCGATGTAATCTTTCTCGTTGACGGTCATCACCTGAAACGCGCCGACCGCATCGACCAACTCGCGTCGACCGAGGACGTTGTTCAGGTAATACGTGTTGTTGCCGCAGCCCGCGTACACGCCGATGCTGCCCCAATAGGTGTGGGGCAGATGACCAGTTTGTTCGAGGGCTTCGTAGGCGATTTCGAGAAAGACGCGCTGCTGCGGGTCCATTAGTTCGGCCAGTTTGGGGTTCAGGCCAAAAAAAGCCGCGTCGAACTGGTCGGCCCCGTCGATCACTCCCCGCGCCGGCACGTAAGCTGGGTTGTTGCGAACCGATTGCGGAATGGAAGCGTCGAGTTCTTCGGGCGCGAAAAATCGGGTGGTTTCCCGACCCTGCTTCAGCATGTCCCAGAACGCGTCGATGGTGTTGGCACCCGGAAACCGACCCGCCATGCCGATCACGGCGATATCGGCCCCCGCATCTACGGCTGAATCAGCTTTGGGCGTTTGAGGCTTCGTTTGGTGCGTGGCGGAGGCTGAATCGGTTTGCCCGAAGTAACCCGCTATACCGGCGATGGTGGGATATTGGTAGAGCTTTGTAATGGGCAACGTAAGGGCAAACTGGCTCTTTACCGTGGCCACTGTGCGCTGGGCAAGCAATGAGTTACCCCCCAATTCAAAAAAATTATCGTCTACGCCAACCTTATCGACCTGTAAGAGTTCGGCCCAAACGCCGGCCAGGTTTTTCTCAACGGCGGTCGTGGGTTTGCGGTAAGGCACCGTCAGGTCGGGCCGTTCGAGGTTCGGCTTGGGTAGGGCGTTGCGGTCGATTTTGCCGCTGGTTGTTTCGGGTAGTTTGTTCAGCAGCACTACCTGCGCCGGAACCATGAAGTCGGGCAGTCGCTCGGCGACCGCGTGACGCAGCGCGTTGGCGTCGGCCGCTGCGGGCGTCGTCACCACGTAGGCCACCAAGCGCTTCTGACCGGGAACGTCCTCGCGCGCGATGGCGACGGCCTGCCGCACGCCCGGCTGCCCGGCCAGCACGACTTCTATCTCACCCAGTTCGACCCGGTTGCCCCGAATCTTTACCTGTCCATCGCGCCGGTCGTGGAACTCAATCGTGCCATCGGGCCGGTAGCGGCCCAAATCGCCGGTGCGGTACAACGGGACTGGCCCGTGCTGCGGGTGCGTCCACGATACGAACCGCTCGGCCGTTTGTTCGAACTGATTCAAATAACCATCGGCCAAGCCAACGCCGGTGATACCCAGTTCACCGACTTCGCCGGTGGGCAGGGGCCGTCCGTCTTCGCCCAGAACAAACACCTCCACGCCGGGTATGGGC
>CAXUEB010000174.1:0-9283 GCA_964249775.1 uncultured Spirosoma sp. | reverse complement strand
CTTCCCGATGGTTGGCAGGGCGGGCCAGTTTAGGGCGTCGCCGGTGAGCCGGAGTTCGGTCACCCAAACGCTCGCTTCGGTCGGGCCGTAAACGTTCATCAGCGTGCATTCCGGCAAGGCCGCAAACAGCCGGGCAATGGGCGGGGTGATGCGCAGCCGTTCGCCCCCGGTGATAATTTCCCGCAGTTCGGTTGGGTACAGCCGTTCGGTGTCGGCAGCCTCGGCTACATACTGAAGCGCTACGTAAGGCAGAAACACCCGGTTGATGGCGTGGTCGACCAAGTAGCGCAGCAGTCGGGATGAGTCGAGCCGGATGGTATCGTCAATCAGGTGCACTGTTCCGCCCGAGAACAGCGGCACGAAAATCTCTTGGAAGGATGCGTCGAAACTGAGGTGGCAAAACTGCAAACTGGTAACACCCGGCCGGGCAACGCCGTGTTCCAACTGCCGACGCAGCAAATTAATCAGGCCCGCGTGGCCGAGCCGAACGCCCTTGGGCTGCCCCGTCGAGCCGGACGTGTAAAGCACGCAGGCGATGGGATTCTGGCGGGTGACGGGCCGGCTTGGGTAGGTTTCCTCCGCGTCGGACGAAATGATGCGTAGTCCCTGACGAGCCAGCACCGGCGCATCCTGCCCCAAAGCGAGACAACTCCGAACGCCCGAATCCACGACGAGTTGGTGCAGCCGCGCTTGGGGATACGTCGGATCGAGCGGAAGATACGCTTTGCCGGCTTTGAGAATGGCCAGCACCCCAACAACCATTTCCAGACTGCGCGTAGTACTGATACCGATCAGGTCCGCATCGGCGTCGTGGTAGAGAATCGCGCGGCACAGGGCGTCGGCCCGGTCGATGAGTTGGCGGTACGTCAGTTGCTGGTCACCAAACACAACCGCCGTCCGGTCCGCGTGGTCGCGGGCCGCCTGCTCAACGAGTTGGTGCACCCTAAGTAGGTCGCCGGTTGGCCGGCCGGCGTTAGTGTCCTCAAAAACGCGCATACCATCTATTGATTTTAGGACAGTACTCCCCGGCCTTTACAATGCACGGGCGGGTTGGTGGACCTGTCTCTACGTATTCTACCGTACTATTAATTTGACTACCGACCCTGGTCTGGGTCACTTGGTTTCGTTGGGCTGCGGTTGCCGCAAACGCGCCCGCTGACCCGGCGCGTCGTCGGTCTCCAACTGGCCCGCCCCGTCCAAGTAATTGCCTTCGACCCGGTTCAGTACCGTCAGCAGGGGCTGGCTGGTCACGCGCCGGTACAGGCTGAGCAGTTGCCGTTCGGCCCGCCCCCAGCTATGGTTGGCGTCGACGATTAAGAGCGAGAGCGCACTGTGATTGAGCAGGTACACCGGAATCTGGTGGTTCATCAGGGCGGGGAGTTCGAGCACGATGCGGTCGTACAGCGCCGGTTCAAAACCCGAATCCGCGTCGAGCAGATACTCAATGCCCGTTACGTTCATAAAATCCGGCCGAACTGTGTAGGGAAAGTAGGTAACGCCCTTCTTTAATTCCCGTTGCTCCTTGCCCGTCACGCGGGGATAGCAATACGCTACCTGCTGGTCGGCCTGGGCGTACAGGCGATTGAGACCATTGGCAACCCAGCTTTTGCCTTGCTTGGGCCGGATGCTGAACAGCGTAAGCACGGGCGGGTACGGTTTGGCCGTCACTTGCGCCAGTTCAATGTTGATGGCGTTGCTCAGTTGCTCAAACATGCTTTGCGTCGTCAGACCCGCTTTCGAGTATAAACTCAGGTTTTTCACGCTTGGGAACAGCGCCGTCACGGGCTGGCCAATCTGCTTCTCGGCTTCTTCCGGCGAATACAACCGTTTGTCCAGTAAAAACCGCAGCACCGTTAGCAACAACGCAATGAACACGCCGACGCCCAGCCCAACGATAATTAGTTGCAGGCGTTTCGAGACCTGCGGTACCAAGGGAAAGCTCGGCGCGTCGAGCACTTCCAGCGTACCGGCCACGGCCACGTCCTGCCGGCGTGTCTGGGATTGGCCCACTTGCTGAAGGAGGTCTAAATATTCTTTTTCGGCCACGCTCAAGTCGCGGTTCAACTGCCGGAGCCGCGACCCAAGGGGCGTGTAAGCGTCCGTTTTAGCCTGGTATTCATTCAGTCGCTTTTCGTAGAGTTCCAGGCGGGCCGCCGATTCTTCGTACTCGACCTGTTTGGCCAGCCGGTCGCTGGCCACGGCCTGATTGGGTACGGCGTCGGTCGTGTTGACGGCTGCGTCGTACTGCTGCGCGCTGACTTGCAACGCTTCCTGCGCCTGATTAACCCGCGTCTGCAAGCGGCTGACGACGTACTTGGGTTGCCCATAGGCCCGGCCGTTGGCCAACTGACTTTCCGCTTCGGTCAGTTGCCGTTGTTTTTCGCTCAGGTCCGTATTAGCCGCGTTAACGCTGCTCTGCTGCGTCATGCGCCGGTTGAGAGCGTCGATGGCCGCTTTAGCCGCGTTTTTGCGTCCCAGTTCCTGGTTGTATTCGCTGATTACGGCTTCGCGCGCCACGGCTACGTTGCGGGCTTCCTCGTCGTAGTTCAGAATTTTATGCTGCACGTTGAACGCCCGCAAATTCGCTTCGGCCTGATCGAGAACTTGCTTGGCCCGGCGCAGCCGGGCTTCGTAGTAACTAACGACCGAGTTGGTTTCCGACGTTTTCAGCGAAGAGTACCGCTTGTTAAGGATGGCAATGGCGTACTGGAGCGTTCGCTGGGCCACCGCCGGATCGTCCGACTCGTAGCTCATCAGCAAAACGTCGTTGGTGCTTTTGCGGGGCGTTGCCACCAACTTCTCGGTCAACCGTCCGACGGAATAAGGCGAATCGGCCGTTAGCAGCAGGGCCTTAATTGGGTTGTCGGCGGGTGTTTTGGCCAGACTATCCAGCGCCAACCGCAGTTGAATCGAATCGCCATCCATCGGCAGCAACAACCGCCACTCGGGTGAGATAGCCTTGCGCAGGTTGGCGAACCCCACAGGACCAAGGATTAAACTGTCGGGTTCTTCCAGCCGCAGGTGTTCGGCCAGCAGGCTTTCGCCCACTTGAAGCAGCGTTTCTTTGGAGGTAAGCGTCGTCAGCAGATTCTCGAAGGCGTTGGCCGAGCGGTCGATAAACGCCGTCTGCTTATCGGACAGCAGCGAGTAACCCGAAGCCAAGCCCGTGTAGAGGGTGGCTTCCGACGTGTATATTTTTGGCTCATTGCGCATTGCGAAAAAGGCCATGCCCGCCGTAACGGCCGGGATTACGAGAAACCAAAGCAGGTGCTGTTTCAGCAACCGTAGAAAGACGTTGAGATTCATGCGATTCGGTCAAATGCGTTTGAGTTGCCCAATCGGTACGCCGACTAAGGCTTCGAAGTAGCGAACGTTTTTCAGGAAGTCTCCCCGCACCTGCTCGGTGATGGATTTGGTTTGGGCGTAGCGGTTGGTGGCGTTGGCCAGTTCCTCGGCCGTCAGCTTACCTTTTCTAAGCTCGACCTCGGCGATGCGGTAAGCCGTTAGCGACGCTTGTTCGTCGAGCAACCGCACCTTCAGCACCTGCTGCGCCGTCACCATATCCTGGTAGATGGCAATCAGTTCGCGCCGGATTTGCAATTCGATGGCGTCTTTCTGCACCAAGGCCGCCCGGTAGTTAGCGTGCGCCTGTTTGATCTGGTGTTTGCGCCCAAACAGGTCGTAGAGCGAAACCCGTAGGTCAACCCCCACCCGGTAGCCGTTCGCAATCTGCCCGATGGCGTCGGCCCCCGTGATCCGCGACCCGGTTGAAACAATCGACTGGTCCCCGCCCGAATAGTTGACAAAACCCGCCACATTCTGTAGAATCTGCGCTTTGGAGATGGCGTAAGCCGAATTCAGCGAGTTGGCGACTTCGTTCTGGTACTTGATCAAGGGCGAATACGCCACGGCGATCTGAACCAACTCGTCGAAGGGTAGCAGTTGGCCCGCAATGTCCTGGTTCACGTCCAGCAGCAGCGTGTCGTTGGTTGGCCCAATCGCGGTTCCAAACGAAACCAGTTTGCGGGCACCGGTCGGTTGCGCCGGGCAACGCGTTACAAAGAACGCCCCAATCAAGAAAACCAAAACAAGTTGACGGGCGAGCGGCATGGGTAAGCAGAAAAATTTCACGTTTGGGCGAGGAATGGTTTGCAACATCATGTTTGCCGTACAATTTCGATCAGGGATTACCGCCCTGTCGGAGACCACCGTTACAGATCGGGCGTTGACAACGGCTTCTACCGGTTTGGCCCACTAAGTCAATAGACTGGGCTTGCTTCTGACGATGCGGTTTGGCAACTGTCACCCGAACGCCCCGATCCAGTCAGCCCACTTAAACGGATGTTTGGACGGCGTCGGCCGACTGCACGGCGGGGTCGGTCGGTGCCGTGTGGGGCGTGTGCATAAAGCGCTTGAACGCCTTGCGCATGTTCAGCATCGCCCGTGCAAAACGCACCATCAGTACCGGAATTAACAGCAACTCTCGTACCGTAATGCGTTTTATCAGGTAAGCCGGAACCGAAATCAGTAAACTGATGCCCAAGACCGTTAGCAGTCCGAGCGGAACTGCCCAGCCAGCCGGGTCAGGACTTACGAGACCGACTACCGTACAAACCGTCAGGACACCCAGCAAGAGCACTTTCGGCAGGACCAGTGCCTGCATAACCTTGGCCGCTCCGCCGACGCGCCCGTGCCGCAGTTCGCCCATACCGCGCCCGAAGTAAGCCGTCAGAAATTGCCATTGGGCGGCAATCCAGCGGGTTCGCTGGTTTTCAAACACGGCCGGGTTGGCCACCTTTTCGTCGAAAACGTACGCCTGCTCCAAATAGCCCACCGTGTGGCCGTTGAGGACGATGTTCATTTCGAGTTCCTTGTCGTAACCGCCCATCGTGACCAGATTCGCCAGGGCTTTTTTCATCAGGGCGGGTTCGATGGCCATGCCGGAACCGATAATGGACGACGACAAACTCAGCGCCCGGCTGCCCTTGCGGAACAGGTGGTTGTTGATTTCTTCGCTGATGGCGTCCAGCAGGGCAACGCTCGTGTTGGTGTTTTTAGCCACCCGGTGCCCTTGAACGGCCCGCCAGCCCTGCCCAAAGGCGGCATTGATGCGGCTTAGAAAATCGGGGGCCAGGTGGTTGTCGGCGTCCGCAACGACCAGAATATCGTACTGATCGGTGGGAATCTGCGCCAGGGCCGTCGTGATGGCTTTGGCGACGGTCGAAACGGCGAACTGAACTTCGATGACCCGAATGGGCAAGGCCGCCAGTTGCGCCAGCACCCGCGGTTGCAGGGAATCGGCAATAACAATTAGGTCGAAGCAATCGGCGGTGTACTGCTGCCGGAGGTTAACCGTTACGGAATCAACAATAACGGCATCTTCTTTGTAGGCGGGTATTAGGACGCCAATCCGGCGGAGTACCGATTGAGTTCCGGGAGCGTTGGCATCATCGGACCGACCCAGCCGACCCGCAACGGCCAGTCCGGCCAGAAAAAGAACGGTCAGGGCGAGGTAGCCCAAGAAAACGAAGTAGAGAATATAGAGAAGTTGCATTCGACAAAACAAGGTAGGGTGGGAGCGGACGCTCAATGACCACTGACTGTGTAGATTAGACGAAAGTTTTACGATCAGGTAATCGTACAGGCAACAACGAATAGGCGAATGAGCCGGTCGATGAACGCCTTATTCGCCCGATGAAGCGAATAGCACTTACATTAATTGTCTCATTTATAGTTGTTTATCGATAGGTATTCCGACCAATCTTAGCGTAGCAGCTACCGGTTACCCAGCCCAAATTTTTGTTCAGTATTGATTGAAAGGTTGTTTTGAATACCATAACGACAGCATTCGCTCCTGAATCAAGCGATTTCCGTGGGTAAACCTTTCCACAATTTGGACCGGTATGTAACTTATGTAAACACATAGCCAATAACACGGTTGTTCTGAGCAACAACAACTCAACGATCATGACAAGCATTCTGCTGGACCAGCTTCGGTCCAAGTTTACTACGACGTCCGTTAGCGATCTGGCCCGCCTGTTTCGGGAAGATACCGCGTCGACTCAGAAAGCCCTGGATGGGCTTCTACCGACCTTGACGGCCGGCGTCGCGAACCGCGCCAGCACCGACGAAGGAGCCACGAAGCTGTATCAACTGCTCACGACGACGCCCTTCGACACCGATCCCAGCACCGAACAATTGGTAGAAACCGACAGTCACCGGCAGCGGGCGGCCGACTCAGGAAATGGCCTGCTCAACCGGCTGTTCGACAACAACCCGGCGCAGCGACTGGCCGAAACCACGGCTCAGTACGCCGGCGTCGGTATTGAATCGGCTCGTACGCTGACGGGTTTGGGCATGTCGATTCTAATGGGCTTTTTGCACAAACAAATTACCAGCCGCAGCCTGACGCAGCCCCAATTGGTAACCTTGTTACGTGGTGAAGGCGACACGGCGCGTTCGGCCGTACCCGCGGCTTTTGCGGGCTTGCTCGGCTGGTTTATCGGCACGGGTCGCCCGGTGACGACAACCACCATCCCGACAACAACGACGACCACGACCGTGCGGACCGACGACGACCGCTCAACGGGTACGCCCTGGTGGCGGTGGCTGCTGTACGCATTGGGTCTGCTGCTGCTGATTCTGCTCTTGCTGCGCGCCTGCAACCGCGACGACGAAACCACGACAACGACCACCCAATCGACGACGGTCGGGGCCGATACCGTCGCCAGCGATACGGCTGGTAATGCGGGGGCAACAACCGGAGGTGACTCGGCGGCTGGACCGGAAGTACGCGTAGGCGTTGATTTGCCCGGCGGCCGGCGGCTGAACGTAGTCGAAAATTCGTTCAACTTCGCCCTGGCGCGTTACCTCGAAGACAAGAACCGGCAGCGCGACAAAGTCTTTACGTTCGATAACCTGACGTTCGAGACGAATTCAGCCCAGATCACGGCCCAAGCCCGGCCGAACGTGGACGACCTGATTCAGATTATGCAGGCGTATCCGACGCTGAACATTCGCATCGAAGGCCATACGGACAGCACCGGACCCGATGACGTGAACGATCCCCTTTCGGCCGACCGCGCCGAGGCCGTTAAAAAGGCATTGGTCGACGCGGGTATTGACGGAGGTCGGATTACAACGCGGGAACGGGGCGAAGACAAGCCCGTGGCTCCCAACACGACCGAGGAAGGCCGCGAACGCAACCGCCGAATCGACGTAGTCGTTACGAAGGTATAACCGAATAACGTTCATGCGCTAATGCAAAGGCCCCACTTCGGTGGGGTTTTTGCGTTGGGGGTAGCTTGCCCTGGAGCAACGGCCATACCATTACCTAAGTTGCGTAAACAACCCGCAAACCCAATCGTTGAGCAACTATGATGACACTCAATGAATCGCCCGGCTTGCTCCGGCAAACCACCGATCTGCTGAACGGCGATCCGGCTCAGTTAAGCGCCCAAGCGGGTATTGACCTAATTGATCAGTGGCAGGAGCCGCTCCTGACCTTGCAGGCGACCAAACCCATTTCCGAAAAATTAGGACAGCTTAAAACCTTGTTGCAGGTTGAAACGCCCAACGACGAAGCAATTCGTACGCTCCTGGCGCAACTGGCCGATCTAACGCAGGCCGTCGGCAATGCACCGGAAGCTGAAGGCGAAGCATCGTCGCTGGTCAACGACCTGGCCCAAACGATGCGGCAAGTTGGCAAGCCGGCCTAACTAAGTTGATTGAGTAACCCCGGCCTGCTTAACGTGGCTCCGTCAAGCCGCGTTGAGCAGGCCGGCTGTGTCTCGTCAGGCGCTTCGGCGATCGGCTCCGTAGCTCCGCTCAAACGCTTCAACGTAGCTACTGCCGACGGGAATTTCTTGCTTACCGATAAAAAGTTTCGTTTTCTGGAACGCGCTGATCCGGTCCAACGGCACGATAAACGATTTGTGTACCCGGCAAAACTGGTCGGCGGGCAGCTTGGTTTCGATGGCTTTGAGCGAGAGCCGGCTCAGGTAAGGCCTCGGCTGCTGCGTGGTATACAACTTGACGTAATCCTTTAGCCCTTCCACGTACAGCACCTCGTCGTAGCGAATCTTAATTTCGCGGTATTCCGAAAAGATAAAGAAGTGGCCGATTGCCCGGTCCGGCGTTTGGTGAGGCAGTTCAGCGGGCGTCGGTTTGCCGGACGAAGCCGGTGCCCCCTCCGACCGGCGTAGCTGGAACAAATCATACGCCTTGTTGACTGCCTTGAGGAACCGCTCGAACGGAATGGGTTTGAGCAGGTAATCGACGACGGCCAGTTCGTAGCTTTCCAGCGCGTATTGCTCGTAAGCCGTCGTAAAAATAACCATCGGTGGCCGGCGCAGGGTGCGCAAGAATTGGGTGCCGGTCAGCGTCGGCATCTGAATATCCAAAAACATCAGATCAACCGGAACGCCGGACCGCGAAGTATCGCCGGTTTCGTCGCTGGTATAATTTTGCTGGAGAACGTCGTAGGCGTCGAGCGGGCTGGAATATTGACAAAGGAGTTCCAAAATCGGAACCTTCGGGATGTCGTCGGCAAGAATTTCGAGCGCAAACTGCTCGTCGTCAATGGCGATGCAGCGTAACTTCATCCGAATACAGGTGTAACGTCAGCTTAACCTGAAACTGCCCGTTGTGTTCACCCAGGTTGAGGTCGTGCCGACCGGGGTAGTGCAAAGCCAGCCGCTTCTGCACGTTGGTTACTCCGATGCCCGAATCAGGATTGGCCGCGCCGTTGGCGGCCCGCGCCGAACCGGTTGGAGTAGTTGCCGCCACTGGATTTTCGGTGCCGAACGTCAATGTATCGTCCGTTACGCGCAGCCAAATGCGAATCTCACCCGGTTGCCCACCGTGTACGCCGTACTTAAACGCGTTTTCGACGAACGGCACAAACAGCAGCGGCTCAATCTGGTGGGCGTCGATGTCGCCTTCGCAGTCAAACCGGACGGTATGCCCGGCAGTGAGTCGCATTTTTTGCAGGGTAATGTAATCGTTCAGGTGTCCAACCTCCTGCCGCAACGAAACGCGGTCCTGCTGAGCCTGGTAAATCATGTAGCGCAGCAACTGAGCGAGCGTCACGACGGCGGCTTCGGTCTGATCGGATTTTTGCCGCGCCAGCCAGCGGATGTTGTTGAGCGTGTTGAACAAAAAATGCGGGCTAACCTGCAACTTCAGCATGGCCAGTTCGGCCGATACTTTTTCGAGCGTCATCTGCTGCTGTTGCGCCTGACTACGGGTGTGGTGCCGAAATAAAGCGATCAGCGAACTAACC
>CAXUEB010000173.1:6358-11421 GCA_964249775.1 uncultured Spirosoma sp. | reverse complement strand
ATCATCGGCGCTACGGTTTTGATTATCAACAGCAATCCCCTGAACGGAGCCGTGACCGATACCGAAGGCCGGTTCCGGCTGACGAACGTTCCCGTCGGCCGCATTCAACTGAAGATTACGTCGGTTGGCTACGAAGAACGGGCACTCAACGAAGTCGTGGTCAACGCCGGCAAGGAGGTCGTGCTGGACCTACCCCTGACCGAAAGCATCACCAGCCTGAACGAAGTGAACGTCGCCTACAAACGCGCCGAGGACCGCACGGTGACCAACAACGAGATGACGACCGTCAGCGCCCGGCCGTTCAATGCCAGTGAAGCCGCCCGCTACGCCGGTAGCTTCGGCGACCCGTCGCGGATGGCGGCCAACTTCGCCGGCGTCAGCGGGGCCAACGACGCCCGCAACGACATCGTGGTCCGGGGCAACTCGCCGGCCTCGCTGCTGTGGCGGCTGGAAGGCGTCAACATGCCAAACCCCAACCACTTTGGTTCGCTGGGCACGTCGGGCGGACCGGTGTCGATGCTCAACAACAACCTGCTGGCCAAGTCTGACTTTCTGACGGGGGCTTTCCCGGCCGAATACGCCAATGCCCTTGGTTCGGTGTTTGATCTGCGGCTGCGGAAGGGCAACGACGAAAAGCGCGAGTTTTTGGGTCAGATGGGTTTCAACGGCCTCGAAGCCGGAGCCGAAGGGCCGTACGCCAGAAAGTCGACCGGTACGGCGAGCCGGGCCAATCCAGGCCGGGGATCATACCTCATTAACTACCGCTACTCCTTTTTTGGCCTGCTGAAAAACATTGGCTTTGACCTGGCCGGCACGCCCGAGTACCAAGACTTTACGTTCAAGACCGACCTACCGGTGGGTCGGCGCGGAACGCTGTCGGCCTGGACGCTGGCCGGTCGGAGCCGGGTCTCGTTTCTGGGTAAGGACGTGGACACAAACAGTCCCGATGCCTACGGCGACGAAAACACCAACACCCGCGTCCAGTACTTCACGGGCATCGGCGCGATTTCCTACGAACACCGCTTCACCAACCGCACCTACGGCCGGCTTACGCTATCGGCCTCGCGGGCGACGCAGCAGTTCGACGGCGACACAGTAATTTACCGGAGCGGAAAAGAAGTCGAGCGGGAGATTCGCACGGACCGGGCCGATTACACCCAGGACAAGCTGTCGCTCAACGCGTTTGTGTCGCACAAAATTAGCGCCAAAGACAAGGTTACCGGCGGGGCCATTGTCGATCTGATGCAGTACAATCTTAAAAATGATGAGGTGTATCCCGTAGCCAACCGGCTGCGCGACTCGAACGGCCAAACGGCCCTGACGCAGGTGTACGGGCAGTGGAAACACCGCTTTAACGACCGAACGACGCTCAACACGGGCCTGAGCTTTCTCCACCTGCAACTCAACGGTTCGGTAGCCCTCGAACCCCGCCTTGGCCTGACCTATCAGCTAACGCCGGTCAGTTCATTCAATGCAGCCCATCCTGACTTACTTCTACCAGTCCCGCCAAACCAACGGCCGGTACGCGATGACCAATCAAGAATTAGGTTTTACGCGCAGTCACCACGCCGTGATTGGCTACGACCGGATGCTCCGCAGCGACCTGCGGCTCAAAGTCGAAGCGTATTCGCAGTGGCTTTACAACGCGCCCGTCGAAAGCACACCCAGCTACTTTTCGACGCTGACCGAAGGAGCCGATTTTGCCTCGGTCGATAAAGGATACCTGGTCGGGCGGGGAACCGGCCGGAACTACGGCCTGGAGTTGACAGTGGAAAAATACTTCTCGAACAACTATTATTTCTTGGTCACTACGTCTTTGTTTGAATCGAAGTACAAAGGCAGCGACGGCGTCGAACGAAACACGCCGTTCAACAACCGCTACGTCGTCAATGCGCTGGCGGGCCGCGAGTTTCGGACCGGCCGCCGGGGCAACGTGTTCAGTATCAACTGGAAACTGACAACCGCGGGCGGGCGGTTTATCACGCCGATTGATTTGGAACGGTCGGGCGCGGAAGGCTACGGCGTCAGTGACTACGATCGGGCGTTCGGCAGCCAACAGACGCCTTATTTCCGCACGGACCTGAAGATTGGCTACAAGATCAACCGGGCGCGTTTGACCCACGAGCTGGCGCTGGACCTGCAAAACGTGACCAACAACCAGAACGTGTTTCAACAGGCTTACAACGCCCGCACCAACCGCGTCGGGACCGCCTACCAGCAAGGCTTCCTGCCCATTCCGTTTTACCGGCTGACGTTTTAAGAACGGACTACTACAATGGCGCACGCGGTTCCCGGTCCTGGATTCCAGGACCGGGAACCGCATTATTTCTTAGTCTCCGTTTTCAGCAGTTGTCCAGCGCCCGTTGCAGCGTTTGGGCAAAGATTTTGTCGTTCGGGGGCAAGAGCATCTGCTCGTGGTCGCCGGGCACCTCGTGCACCCGCACGCCCCGCAGGGCGTATTCTTTCCAACCTAAGTACTGATTGTCGTCTACAAAATAAACGCGCTTTTTCGCTTTGAAGAGGTCGATGATGCCGTCGTACTGGGGCAGCGCGTAGTTCTGGTAGGCGATTTCGTGCTTTTCCATGATGCGGCTGAGTTGGGCCGCTTCGCCGTTCGCTGAGGGCGCATTAGCCACGCCCGTCAGGGTCAGCAGGTGGTTAACCTGCCGTTTGACGTACTGCCCCTGGTAGTGCAGCGTACTAACGGGGTTTTCCACCAGCGACCGCGAAATCCACGCCGTTTTTGCAAACTGCCGCGTTAGTTTGCGGCTCATCCGTTCCATCAGCGGGTAATGCTCGGCCGCCTGCTGGGCGTTGGTATCAAACATCGCCAGTAATTTGACCACCTTGCCCGCAGCTTTGAGTTGCCGGGCCATTTCAAGGGCGACGTACCCGCCGAACGAGTAGCCACCGATGGCGTAGGGACCATCGGGGTTTTGCCTCAGCAGTTCCGTAATGTAGTGGGCCGCGATCGCTTCCATGCTGTCCAACGGCTCGTCCTGACCGTCTAACCCCAGCGCCTGGAAGCCGTAGATCGGTTGTTCGGGATCCATGTACGCTACCAAACTGCCGAAGTTGAGCAAGTTTAAGCCGATGCCGTGAATCACGTAAATCGGCATCTTAGTGCCCTGCGGCTTGATCGGTACCAGCGATTTGTACGTCGTTGCCGGTTTATCCTCCTCCAGTTGTAAAGCCAGTTTTCGGATGGTCGGGTGGGTCAGCAGCGCGGCCAAGGGCAGCCGTTTCCCTGTTTCCCGTTCGAGCCGCGTCATTACCTGAACGGCCATCATGGAATGGCCACCCAGTTCAAAAAAGTTATCGTCGATGCCCACCGTTTCCAGGCCCAGAATTGATTGCCAGATAGCGGCCAATTGCTTTTCGGCGGCCGTGCCTGGCTTGATAAGCCTATTCTCCGGGGCGGGTGCCGATTGTTCGGGTTTGGGCAACGCTTTACGGTCGATTTTGCCGTTGGGCGTCAGGGGCAGCTTTGTCATAACGACGAAGTCGGTCGGTACCATGTAGACGGGCAAGGTCTGGGCCGCCTGCTGTTTCCAGCGCCGAATGTGATCGGCCGAAACCGTCGCCGTCGGTTGGTACGGGTTCTTGACGTGGGTTTCCAACCGACCGTTAAGCGGGTTGAGGGCGCTGGGCCGGTCGGGAATAGCGTTCGGGCGATTGTCTGGGATAAACACCACCTCAAATCGGCCGTCGGTGCCGTCACCCGCCCACCGGACGTGCGTCCGAAAGCCGTGAGCCGCGCCCAGCGTCCAAAAAACGGTTGGGTCAACGGCTTCCGGGCGGATGGCATCGAGCCGATTCTTCATCACGCCGAGGGGCAGATGATCGGGCGTTTCACCGAGCAGCCGAAGCAGCACCTGATCCTTAGCCGTTCGGTCGTTGGGTACGTTCGATAGCTGGTGAACCTGGTCCGGGAACTGCGTCAAACCCTGTTCTACCGCCGGAAGCCCACCGCCCGCCGGCCAGTCGACCCGTTTGTCGGCCGTGATTACCGCGGGCGCTTGACCGACGTACAGCCATACATCGTAGTGGTGCTTGGTCGTTTCGTTGCGGAGATTACCTTCCCGAAGCTGCGTATCGACGGCCACAAGGCGCGGCATTCGCTGCGACAAGGCGTAGAAAAACGCCGGGTCAGCCATGAATTCATCGTCGAATTGAAGGCGGCGCTCGACGGTTTTCTTGAACTCACCCACCGGTTGCCCGTCCGCCGAGCGTCCCAACTGGTCAAAGGCGTGGTGCATGGGCAGCGTCGCTTTACCCTGCATGTCGCCGACGAACACGCAGCCCCCGTCGGCGGTGGCGGCAACGGCCTTTTCCAGCACCCGCAGGAAATAGCCCAGGTCGGGAAAATACTGAGCCACGCTGTGAATCAGGACCAGGTCGAGCGATTGGTCTGCTACGCCGGTGAAGTCGTCGGCGGTGGCGGTTCGGGCCGTCACGTGCCGCCACCGGTCCGCCTGCCGGCTGAGCTTGGCGTTGAGGGTATCAATGGCCGTTTGTGCGTAGTCCGTAGCGATGTACTGCCGGGCGTTGGGAGCCAGCGCGAACAATAACTGACCGGCTCCGCTGCCTACTTCCATAATCCGACCGGCGTTCAAGGCTTTGAGCCGCTTGATCGACTGGTTCAGCCACTCGTCGGCCTGCTCGCGCATATCCCGCTGATTGCTCAGTTGCAGGGCGATGGCCGTGTCTAAATCATCTTCGGTCTGCTTCGTTTCGCCTTCGTAGCGAACGCCCAGGTCGTAGATTACGTCCCACCGCTGCTGCCAGTCGGCGAGTTGACCGCCCGTAGCGCCGGCCGTTGGAACGACGTAGGCCACCAACCGCTGATCGTCCGGGCGGTCTTCGCGGGCCAGAACGATGGCTTCGTCGATGTCGTCAAACGCGTTGAGGGTGGCCTCAATCTCACCCAGTTCGATGCGATATCCTCGAATCTTAACTTGCTGATCGATGCGGCCCAAGCACGTAAGTTCACCCGTTGGGGTAAACGAACCCAGATCGCCCGTGCGGTACATGACGCCCGGTCGCCACGGATTTTTCAGGAA
>CAXUEB010000173.1:0-6348 GCA_964249775.1 uncultured Spirosoma sp. | reverse complement strand
GCGCCGGTCGGATCGAACGGGTTCAAGACGAATTTCTCGGCCGTTAATTCGGGCCGGTTCCAGTAACCCCGCGCCACGCCGTCGCCGGCGATGTAAATCTCACCCGCTTGGCCTTCGGGCAGCGGATTGCGGTGCTCATCGAGGATATACACCTGCGTGTTCTGAACCGGCCGGCCGATGGTGATCACCCCATCTTCCGCCCTAATTCGCTTACCCGTCGACCAGATGGTGGTTTCGGTTGGCCCGTAAACGTTCCACAGCGAACCGCACCGGGCCGTCAGTTTGCGCGCCAGATCGTTCGAGAGCGGTTCTCCGCCACACAGCACCTTAAGCGCCGGTAAGGGTTGCTCCCAACCCGCGGCCAAGAGCAGTTTGTAAGTGGCCGGCGTGGCCTGCATCAGCGTGATGGCCCGCTTGCCCTGATTTAGACTAAGTTGAACGGGTTCCGTCAGGGCTTCGAGCAAGGCCCGGCCGTCGCGGGTTGTTTCGGCGTCGGCCAGGACGAGCGTTGCGCCGGTCAGCAGGGGAAAAAACAGTTCCAGACCGGCGATGTCGAACGAAACCGTCGTTACGCCCAGCAGCACGTCGTCGGGCGTGATGCCGGGCCAGTTCTTCATGCCGTACAGCAGATTGACCAAGTTGCGGTGCTCAATCATCACCCCTTTCGGCCGACCGGTTGAGCCGGACGTATAAAGTATATACGCTAAGTCATCGCCCGAAACCGGCACCGCGGGCGCTTCGGAAGGGTCGGCCGCCGACTCAGTCAGCAGCGTTTCCAGGAGGACCGTTGGCGTTGGCTGGGTCAATGAACCATCGTCGGCGCGGTACGGCTGCGCCGTGATGAGCAGCCCCGCCGACGAATCGCTCAGCATGAATTGAATGCGGTCGGCGGGGTAGTCCGGGTCGAGCGGCAGGTAAGCCGCGCCCGCTTTGAGAACGGCCAACAGGGCAATCAATAACTCCGGTGTCCGGTCGAGCAAGATGCCGACGACGGTACCCGGCCCGACACTCCGCCGTTGTAAGGCGTGCGCCACGCGGTTGGCGGCCTGATGTAAGTCTTGATAGCTAATCGTCTGGACGTGCCGGCCGGCGACGGGAGTTCCCCGGTGGCCAGTCACTAAAGCCGTTTTGGCGGGATAGCGGTTCGCCGTTTGCGTCAAGAGGTGATGCAGGGGCGTGTCGCGCGGATAATCGGCGGCCGTATCGTTCCAAACCGCCAGTTTTTTCAGCAGTTCGTCGGAATCGTTGAGGGCAATGGCATCTAAACGCCTATTCGGGTCGTTGACAATGGCTTGAAGGACGCGCTCGTAACCGACCATCATCCGGTCGATGGTACCGGGCCGGAATAGCTGCGTGTTGTACGACCATTCGACGGTTAGGGCCGTGCTGGAACCGCTGACGTTGACAAACAGTTCGACGGTTTCGTACTGCCGTGGGTTGCTGATGAGTTGGTGACGCAGGCCGTCGAAGCAGACATCGTCGTCCAAACCCATGTCCAAGTTAAAAATGACCGGCACCAGCGGCACCCGCGACGGGTCGCGGGCAATGGGCAATTTTTTGAGCAGGCTACCAAACGTCAGCCGTTGATGCTCGAAGGCGTCGAGCACGGCATCCCGGCGTTGTTGCAGAAACTCGGCAAACGTGGCGTCGGACCGGGGAAAACTGCGCAGGGGCAGCAGGTTGACGCAGTGGCCGACCAGCCGGTAATGACCCGTCGCCGATTGCCCGGCCGTCGGCAATCCCAGCACCAGATCGGTTTGGCCCGTCAGCCGGTGCAGCAGGACCTCGAAAGCCGCCATCAGCGTCGTTACGAAGCTGCTCCCGGCTTTCGCGCCCACGTTTTTAACGGCCGTGGCCAATCCTGCCTCTAAAGGATAATCCTGACGGCGGCTGGCGTAGGTGCGCAGCGCCGGCCGCGGAGAATCGGTTGGCAGATTCACAACCGGTACCGAACCCTGGTATTGGTTCAGCCAGAACTGCTCGATGCTTTGGTAAGCGTCGCTTTGGGCAAACTGCGCTTCGTCAACGGCGTACTGACTGTAGCGTGGTGCTTCGGGCAGATTGGGGTAACGGCCCTGCACGAGCGCCGAATAAAGCCCGCTCAAATCCTGCAACAGAATGCCCACCGACCAGCCGTCACAGATCAGGTGATGCGCCGTCAAGACAAAATAATGGTCGGTTCCGGATAGCGTTAGTAACCCCGCCCTGAGCAGCGGTCCGTTGATCAGATCAAACGAATGCACCGCATCCTGGCGCACGTAGTTCGCCACCAGCGCCGGTTTTGCGGCTTCCTCTTCGGCTGACCAGTCGTGCTGCGTCAGCGGAACCGACAAGCCCGCAAACACGCACATCTGCGTACCGTCGGCGCTGAATCCGGCCCGTAAAGACTCGTGTCGTTCGATGAGTACCCCAAACGCTTGCCTAATAGCAACCTGGTCCAGCCGTCCGGTCAACCGCAGCGAAATCGACTCGTTGAAAGCACGGCTGGCATCGTCGCCCCCCAACTGACAGGATGTCCAGAGTTCGATCTGGGATTCCGTCGTGGGAGCTACGTGGACGAGGTCAGGACCGGCAAACGGGTCAAAATCAACCGCCGTAAGGTGGACACGGGTAGCGCGGGTAAGCATCGACATCAACTTAATTCAACCTGCATGTATCGGCCGGGTTGGTTGGGGTCGGGCAGAAACCAACCGGGGTTGCCGCGCGGGTCCCGCCCTAACCGGGCACCCGGTGCCGGTGGTGTTACTCCGGCAAAATTTACGCCAATGGCTTTAGACTGTACCGCCGAAGTGATATAACGGTCAAAAAAGCCCCATTCGACCAGCTCATCGACGCTTTCCACAAACCGGCTGATGATCGTGTCCAGTTCAGTTTCGGTGTGGGCTTCGGTCATAAAACACGGAAACCCGTCCCAAATGTGAATGCCCCGTTCACGCAGTAGGGTAAACAGCAGTTCGGCGTAGGGCACGTCTTCCTTGGGTTTGAGCTTCCAAAGCGACCCAAACTGGGCCACAAACAAGGGAAGCTGCCGCTGCGCAAGGGCCGCGTTGAGGGCGTCGGCCACGCGCTTGGCCTTGCGCGTCAGGTCCTGCTGAAGCTGCGGCCCTTGTCCTTTGATGTAGCGTAACGACTGGCGGGCGGCTGCCAGAGCCAACGGGTGGCGCACGAAGGTCCCGGCGAAATACGTAACGCCGACTTCGGGTACGGACTCGTCGCCGTACTGCCAGAAACCGCCGTCGAGCGCGTCCATAAACTGGCGCTTGCCGGCAATGACGCCGATAGGCAGTCCCGCCCCGACCACTTTGCCGTACGCACACAGGTCGGCCCGGATGCCAAAGAGCGCCTGCGCTCCACCGGGGTGCATCCGAAAACCGGTGATCACTTCGTCGAAAATCAGCGCCGTACCCGAAGCCGCCGTGATGGCCCGTACTTCCTTCAAAAAGTCAATCGGTACAAACTCGGGTCGGCGGCTTTGCACCGGCTCGACCAACACGGCGGCCAGTTCGTCGGCCCGTTCGCGGATGATGCTGAGGCTTTCGTCGGTGCCGTAGTCGAGAACCAGCATGTTCTGCACCGCTGCGGGCATGATACCGGGAGCGGCCGGGAACGACTTCAATTTCTTGGTGCCACGCACGATGACCTCGTCCACAATGCCGTGGTACGACCCCGTAAAGGCCACAATCAGCGAGCGGCCGGTGATGGTGCGGGCCACGCGCATCGCGCCCAATACCGCTTCCGAACCCGTGCTGCACAGGGCCGCCCGGTCCGAGCCGGTCAGTTCGCAGATGAGCTGCGCCACCTCGCCGGCCAGTTCGTGCTGCGGACCCACTTCAAACCCCCGCTCAACTTGTTCGTGTAAGGCGTCTTTAATGTGGTCGGGCTGGTAACCGAACATGTTTGAGCCGAACCCGTTGAGCGCGTCGATGTATTCGTTACCGTCAATGTCCCACAGCCGGCTTCCTTCCGAGCGGTTGATGACAATGGGGTACACCAATTCCTTAGTCAGCGGCCGGAAGCCCGACACAACCCGCGGATCGGCCATGTGGGGCCGGTGCTGCTGGGCGTACTGCTTGCTACCCCCCGTTTTTTGGTTGTAGCGCTGCGTGAGCCGCGCCAAAAAATCCTGCTGTTTAGCCGTCAGTTCTGATGCCTGCCGCTCGATGCGGGCGGTGGCACCAAACGGTTTTTTGAGTTCAACGGCTTCTTCCGGCGTAACGTCGGCGGGTGCTGCAACGGCTGGTTGCGGCTTCTCCGTTAGGGGTGAGGTAACGGCGGTTACCGGCGTTGAATGGGCCGGAATCGCGGCGGGCACAACGGAGACCGCGTCGGCAACGGGCGCAGCGGGCATCGCCGGAGCGCCCTGCATCAGCGCTACCTGCTTGGCGAGCAGTTGTAATTGCTGCGCAATCAAACCGAGGGCCGTATCGCCAACGGGCGGGGCAGTCGGCGTCGACGCCACGATCGTGGGGGGAGCCGTGGACGCTACGACGAATTGAGTAGGAGCCGCCACCGGAGCCGGTACAACCGCAGGAGCCGGGAACGTAACCGGCGCGGGCTGGTACTGGTCGGCGGGCAGCGTCCGATCGAGGTAAGCCGCTACGTGCTGGGGTGAGGTGTGTTCGGTGGTTAACTGCCGAAACGTCAGCGGCACGCCGAACCGATTTTTGAGCGTAATGGCCACCTGCGTCAGCAACAGGGAATCGAGGCCAATTTCCAGAAAACTCGTCGTAGGCGCGATGGCCGCCATCTCGATGCCGGACGCTTCTTCTAATAGTTCGTTTACTTTGCTCAGTAAGCTATCGTGTCTCATCGGAATGGAAGGTGTGCTCATTGGAACGTTGCCACTGACCGGTGGCTCGGGTGTAGACGGCGTTGGCAGATCGTGCGCAGCCGACGTAACGGCAACTGCGGGGTCGCTAATCGGCGCTTCCCGAACGGCCGGGTCGACCCAGCAGCGTTTGCGGTCGAAGGCGTAAGTAGGCAAACTGACCCGTTTCCGGTGCTGACCGGTATAGAAGGCTGGCCAGTTCGGGTCCAGACCAGCCGCGTAGAGTTGGCCCAGCGTCGTTAGCATCGCTCGGCAGGCGGCCGGCCAATCGGGTTGGTCGGTGATGCCGGGCAGCACCGTCACGGGCCGGTGAGCAGTCTGCTGCCGGGTCAACGTCGCCAGCGTTTTGCCGGGACCCACTTCCAGCAGAAGCGGGTTATCCAAAGCCAGCAACGTGTCGAGGGCGTCGGCGAAGCGGACCGTATCGCGGAGGTGACCAGCCCAATAGGCTGGATCAGTAGCTTCGGCGTCGGTTAGCCACGTACCGGTCCGCGTCGAGACAATCGGCTTCTGGGGACGATGCCGCGTAACGTCCGCGACCATTCCGGCAAACTCGGCTACGATGGAATCCATCATGGCCGAATGGAACGCGTGACTGGTAGGTAACAACCGGTTGGGCATGTCGCGCTCATCAAGCAGACGGGCAAAATCGGCAACGTGTTCGTCCGGTCCAGCTACGACGCACTGGCTGCGACTATTGACGGCGGCCATCGACAAGGTGGCGGGCAGCATGGCCTGGACAACGCTCGCGTCTATCCGCACCGACAGCATACTGCCGCGGGGTAGCTCGCTCATCAACCGGCCGCGCGTCGCCACCAACCTCAGCGCGTCGGTCAGGTTGAACACGCCCGCCAAATGGGCCGCCACGAACTCGCCGATGCTATGCCCGCAAAACGCCGTTGGTTCGATGCCCCAACTCATCCACAGCCGGGCCAAAGCATACTCGGTCACGAACAGAGCGGGCTGGGTGTAGCGGGTGTTGCGCAGGCGCTGCTCGGCATCGGCGTTAACCGTTTCCGGGTACAACACCGCGCGAATGTCCAGGTCGAGCCAGGTATTTAAGTGTCTGGCGCAGCTATCGACCGCCTGCCGGAACACCGCTTCGTGCTCGTACAGCGCCCGGCCCATGTTGAGGTACTGCGCGCCCTGTCCCGGAAACAAAAACGCAACCTCATCGGGGCGACCGCTCGACGGCTTGGTCATCGACGAACTACCCATCATCAGGGCATCGGCCGCTTCCGCAGCGGTAGCCGCGACCACAAAACGGCGGTGGGCCAGGTTGGGCCGCTGGGTTTGCAGCGTAAAGGCCGTATCCGCCACGTTCACGGCGTCCGGCCGACCCAGGGCATCCGCCAACCGTTCGGCGTAGGCGTCCCGGCTGACTACCGAGCGGGCCGACCAGGTCAGCAGTTGAACCGGCCGACCGCGGCCCGGCTGGTCGTTGATGGTTAGTTCGGTTCCATCCGACGCGACCACCACGGCCGGAACGTCGGTAGCGTACTCTTCCAGCACCACGTGCA
>CAXUEB010000172.1:4373-11494 GCA_964249775.1 uncultured Spirosoma sp. | reverse complement strand
CTCAACCGTAAACTCGTATTTGACGTCGTACCACGCTTGCAGCAACACGCTCAAAATACCGTACTCTTTGTTGCCCGGCCCCGACGCGATGCGTTCGGCCACCTCGCGCTGAAACATCCCGACCACCTCCGGCACGCGGTCACGCATGTCCAAAGCTTTAAATAAAATCTGACTCGAAATGTTATAGGGAAAGTTGCCGATGACGGCGAAGGGCGCGGTGTTGCCCGGCTGTTTGGTCGGCAGCAAATCCGGCTTGATGTTGAGAAAGTCGGACGCCAGAATCCGCCCGTCGAGCGCTGGAAAGTTCTGCTTCAGGTAATCAACGGACTCGCGATCAATCTCAATGACGTACGTTTCAAACCGGTTGTCTTGTAGCAGAAACTGCGTCAGCACGCCGGTTCCCGGCCCGATCTCAAGCACCTGCTTGTAGCCGCCGTGTCCAGTTAGTCGCTCCGCGATTTGCTGGGCGATGCTGAGGTCTTTCAGAAAATGCTGGCCGAGTTCTTTTTTAGGCTTTACGTACACGATGCGGGCCGGTTAGGTTTCAAGGCGGTTCGGCGGGCCGACGCAAAGGTACGGGGCGAACGGATTTAATTCTTCACCCGGACGTACCGTTCAATGTTTAACCGGTCTATACCCGCTCCGGGGATTTTTTCAACACCCTGCTGAACCAGTGTGTCGTTGTCTATCGTGACCGTGAATGTAAAATCGTGGCCTTCCCATTGCCGGTCGGTGTAGTACTCCAGATGCTCGGTGTACAGGCTGTCGTCCAACGTATAACTGCCGCCCCCGGCATCGTAAGCCGCCGATGGCCCTTTTCCTTTGGTCAGGTCGTGTTTGAGAAAGGCGAAATGCGTATCGTTGATAATTTTGATGAACGATACGTTTTTAGTGTAGTCCGTCACGGTCGTATCGCCCTTCTCGACGGTCGTTCCCGATAGGAGCCGCCAAGTGCCGACGATTGGCAGGGCGGTTTGAGCCGTCGTTTCCGGTTGCGTTTTACCTCCGCAGGACGTGAGGAGTAGGCCGATGAGGAGCAAACCGATTTTCATGCCGTGTTATGCGTCTTTTACGTTGCAGCGATGGAGAGCCAAACGTACGAAAACGTAAGGACAGTTACGTACCGGCTCGTAATCCGGCGTAACCTCGGTAGGTTTGACGACGTCGGTTGGAGACTGGTCAACGCCACAACGCAACGTAAATAGGAGCAGACAGGAACCAGTAGAACACCGGCAGTTTAATGGAGCGCAATAAGGGATGAGATGATAAATCAACCTCGTTTGTGTTAGGCTACTGCGGGGCTACAGGCTTACGTTTTGACGTTCGGCCCGTGGCCGACTGGGCCGCCCGCTTCTGCTTGTCGCTTTTAATCCACTCGCTTATTCGGGCGAAGTCCTGCTCTGACGGCTGACGTCCAGTCGTGTAGAAGTCGACGTTTTTATCTTCCTTAATCATGTCGGTAAGTTACGCTTTTTTGGGATAGTACTGTTCAACCAGCTTGGTTGCTGCTGGCGTATCAATCGCCATGACGTTCCCAAAAAGCACATGAGCGCCCAGGGTTTTCTGGTAGTGCGCTTTCAACTTGGTTTTGCTCTCAAAAGAAACGTATCCGTCATAGCCCTTATCGAACGACAGTTTGCAGGCAAACGCGATGAGGTTTCCGGGTACGCCTAAATAAACTTTTCGAATGCCTCGGTTGAACTTGCTGCTCTCGATGAGCGGCATGAAAACATGATCGCCTTTGTCTTGCAAGCTGACGAGTCCTTGAAGAGTGTTCGTATTGTCAATAATGACGAGTTTGTAAACGGTCCTATCGACCTGTTTCGCTTCCGCTTTCCAGTCAAAAAGCCAATCCGTCTTTTTGAGCTTGCGAATGTCGCCGGGCGTTAGTTCAAGTACTTCTGTTCTGAAACTGTCGCCGGAAACTGCGTTCTCGATGGAACAAGTTAGTTTGTCAATCTCAATGGCAAGCCGATGGCGTCGAAGCATAGTCCAAAACCACAACCTCAAAAATCAATATCCGTCAGCTCGAAATTCTGCTTGACCGGAATGATGCCGCCTTCGTTGGTCTCCGAGCCGGTGTAGTAAATGATCGTCTCGGGCTGAATACCTTTCTGGACGTTGCCGATGTCGCGCCGTCGGTTGCCGTTGGCGTCGAGGATGAGCCGGACGCGGTACTGCCCCGGTCGGAGCCGCCCGAAACTGTACGTTGGCGTTCCGTAAGCCGTTCGCACGACAGTGTACTTCTCATCCAATAACTCGACAATAAAGTTTTTGTCGGCCGGGGCAACGGTCGCGCGATTGACGCGCCCGGCAATCAGGCCGTAGCTGTCTTCTTCGGCGATGAGGTAGCGGGCCGAGTAACGCGCCAGTGTGTCGCCCTGCACGCTGATGAACGCGCCTTTTTGCAGGCGAAACAGCAAGGTATCGCGCAAGTTTGTTTGGCGTTTGATGACCAAGCGTGAAAAGCTGTTAGTCCACGTCAGGTTGGTTGAATCGAACTTGAGGGGCTTCGTGCTGTCCGGACCGACGACAATCAATTGGGTACTGTAGCGCAGAACGGGCTTGTTAAATGTTAGCGTAAATTCCAGATTGTTGTCTAACGGTTCGCCGGTGGGGGGTGTAATCTGCACCGATAAGGGCGTCCGGTTTTTAGCCCGCGTCCGGAGGGGCGAGAAATAAATGCGCTCTTTCAACTCCGTGACGTTGCCGACCGAATCTTCGGCCACAACGGTCAGGTTCAACGTGTCGCCCGCGGCCCGGTTGGCGGGTCGGAATAGCCGAATCATACGGGGTGACTCCAGAAACGAGATAATCGTGTCGCCGGGTTTCTGATACGTAAAGCGGTAGTTCGCGATGCTGCTACTCAGTTCCAGACCGAGCGTTTCGTCGGTGCGTTCGCGCCGGCTGACGCGCGGCTTGCCGTAGCCCCGAAACGCGATCAGATTTACATCGGTTACGTTGCGGTTTAGGTCAACAACACTATCGCGGAAGGCCACGCGCTCGCCTGCCGTGTTGTTGACCAAGTTCAGGTCTTTGTCGTCGAAGCCGTACACTTTGTACTGGCCTGCTTTGACGTTCTCGATGCGGTAATTGCCCAAACTGTCGGTGCGCGCGAAGTACGCCGGGCGCTTGCGATTGATGGGCAGCGTATCGTTCGGTCCGAATAAACCTACCACGAAACTGAGCAGTGGTAGGCGGGTTTCGTCGTCCACGACGTTGCCCGTCAGGTACAGCGAGTCGATGGCCGGACCGGTGCTGAACACGATTTTTGATTCCGTCGCGACGTTCCGCTCGGTAATGTCCTTGATGCCGTCGGAGAAGTTGATGGTGTAGGTCGTGTTGGGCTGAAGTGGTTTGGCGAAATTGAGCCGAATACCTTTGGGCAGCGATTTGACGATAAACGTGTTGCTGTCCTGGGGCGTGATGGTCACTTTCTGTTGCAGGTTTTCGCTGTTGACGTATTCGTCAAATTCCAGTTCGACCGTCTTGCCAGCGTAGTTCAACTCGCGCTGCTTCGGCAAGCTGCTGACTAATTTTGGGGCCAGCGAATCCTTCTTGCCGCCGGGCGGCTGGGCCACCTGGGCGCAGTTTTGGAGAAGAATGGGAAGCAATAGTAAAAGCAAAAAGACGAAACGGCGAACGGACATAGTGGGCAATATCAAACGACAAAGGTAAGCACTGGATAAGCTTTTCGTGGGGATTTAACGAACGTTAACGACGGTTCGCGTTCCGTTTATCATTTTTGCGGTCGATATACCACAATCGGGCCGTAGTTTCGTTTATACCAACGGCACGACCGCGCTCACCCGGTCGACGTGACCCGGTTCTCTGTTCACTAAATCAGACCACATGCATCATCCAGTTCTGCGCTTCGTACCTGCCCTCCTGTTTCTCCTGTTTGCGTTAGGATGCGGCTCAAACGATTCGAAGCGTAAGCGTGACCGCGGGGCTGAAAAGCCGGCCACCGCGGATGCGGCCGCAAACACCGCGACTGCATCGACAGCCGCTCCCACGCTGAACAATCTCCATTTTTTCCTTGAAACGTCGGCCAGTATGGGTGGCTACCTCAAAGGCGGTACTGAATTTAAAGATGTGGTGTCGGATTTGGTTACCAAAGTCAATCAGATTAAGCCGATCAACATTTACACCATTGCCGAGAAGCCGCAGCCCGCTTCGGGCGACGTAAACACGTTCGTGGCGCAGTTGGCAACGACCAAATTAGCCACCGGCCGCTCGTCGGAACTGCACCGAATTTTTCGGCAGGTAGGCGAGAAAGCGAAGGGCGGAGATGTGGCCATTTTGGTGTCCGACTGTATTTTATCGTTTCCCGATGCCGACATCCGGGCCAACCGAGAAGTGAACCGTGAAAGCGCGTCGAGTACCCTCAAAAATAATATCTACAACCAGTTCGCTGACTTCAAAAAGCAGGGCATCGGCGCGACGGTGCTGGCTTACACGTCGGCCTTCAACGGCACCTACTACACGTACCAGAACCAAAAGCAGCAACTCGCGGGTGAAAAACGGCCGTTCTACGTTTGGATCATTGGCAAGCAGGCATTAGTGAATCAAGTGAATGCGCAACTGGCCGACCTGCTGTCAACCAAGCCGCAGAAACGCTTAGATTTCGGTACGCAAACGGCCCTGAAACAGTACGACTTATTTTTCTCCCTCAACAAAAAAGGCGACTGGCGGGCCGAACGCGCCGGCCTGACGGACCTCCGGCTTAAACGCGGTCAGTCGGCCGAGTTTGCCATTGGCCTCGACCTGAGCCGCCTGCCCGATTACGCCCAGGCACCAGACTTTTTACGGAAGAATTTAGTGATTTTGTCCGATAACGCGCAGGTGAAATTAGTCAACGCCCAACGGAAGGACGCTGTCACGAATGCCGACCGGCTGAAGGGCCGCGAGCAGGCACTGTTCAACAAAGACACGCACGTGCTAACCTTTGTAGTAAGCAACCTCTTTGCCGATGCCGCCGACGTGTCCGTTCGGCTGCCCGTGCGCTTTGACGATTGGTCTGCCGAAGGTAAATGGTCGACGATGGACGACCGGGAGCCGGCCGGGCGGCAAGGCAAAACGTTCGCGCTTCAGTACCTGATGATGGGCGTTCGGGAAGCGTACCAATCGTCGGCCAACGATTTCATCAATCTGTCCCTTAAACTCGAAAAGTAATTTCATCTCTTCCGCATGTTTCCTGCGCTGTACGAACTCCTGCTGGGTCAGAACGATGACCCGATTTATGTCGAAAACATTTTCACGCCCGTGGGTGTCTTGACGCTCTTGGTGACGCTGGCCCTGGCAGTCGTGTTCTACCTTTTGCTGGGGCGCTGGCGGGCCGTGTTTCACCGCACCCCGCATTGGATCGTTACGCTCGTTGTCGTCGCCATCTTTGCCTACGCTTACGCCGTGTACTACGCCTTAGACCAAACCAATCTGCCCGAAAGCGATTCCTACATGCAGGGCTTTGGCGGGGTAAATCTGCTCTACGCCCTAATTGAATTTGTCGTTTTCTCAATCCTGCTGAAGCGCTTTTCTATCTTCGCCAAGCGGACACCGTTTTGATGGACGTGGCCAGCCAGGCTACGATTAGCTACTAACAGAATGAAACTCTTTCTTTTCGGTATTGGCGGGACGGGTGCCCGTGTGTTGCGGTCGCTGACGATGCTCTTGGCGGCCGGCGCGAAAACGCCCCCCGACCTGACGATCATTCCCATCTTGCTCGACATGGACCTGCAAAACGGCGACACCGACCGGGCGCTGCGGGCCGTTGAACTGTACCGTAACATCCGTAAAAGCGCCTACCGCGACACGGCTGCCGGGCAGAACGCGCAGGCCGAACGCCGGACGTTTTTTGCCACGCCCATGCAGCCGCTCGGTACGTTGCAGGCCGACAACGCGCAGGAGAAAATTGGTGATTCGGTCTTGCCCAAACTGACCGAGCATCAGGGCACGTTCGAGGAATTCCTGAACGTCAGTAGCATGGACGACATTGACCGCGAGTTCCTCAAACTGCTCTACGACAACTCGGCCAAACCGACCAGCGCCGAACTGAAACTGAATTTGTCGGTTGGTTTTAAAGGCAACCCGAACATCGGCAGTGTGGTGTTTAACTCGCTCGAAGATTCGCCGGTGTACAAGTATTTCACCAGCGCCTTCAACGACCAGACCGACCGCATCTTCGTCATCAGTTCGATTTTTGGCGGAACGGGGTCGGCGGGTTTTCCGCAGTTAATTAAACTGTTGCAGCAGCCGGGTCAGAAAGTGCCCATCCGCAACGCCCGCAAGGGAGCCGTGACGGTGATGCCGTACTTTGCGCTCGAAGACAACACGCAGAGTTCGATTGACCCGAACCGATTTATGTCGAAGACCAAAGCCGCCCTGTCGTATTACCAGCAGCAGATCAATTTGGACGCGCTGTACTACGTCGGCGACCGGCCGGGCAGCAAGCTGTACGCCAACGTGGAAGGCGGGGCCAAGCAAACCAACAACGCGCACGTGGTGGAAATGCTGGCGGCCGAAGCCGTGCTGGATTTTGCCCGGAAAGGCACCGGCGAGTTTGCCGACAACAAGCGGTACTTCGAGTACGGTCTGAAGCGCAATGACCGCCGGCTCGACCTGCCGCACTTCTACGAATCGACCTACCAGAACGTGCTGGAGCCGCTGATCCGGTTTACCTACGCGACGAAGTTTTTTCTGGACTTCGTGCCGAACAACCTGCGCGAAGCCTTCGCCAAGAACCTGCAATTGGCCCAGACGTTGAAAACTAACACGTTTTACGTCGCCCTGGAAAACTTTATGGCGCATCATTACGTGCCGTGGCTGAACGAAATGGCCGATAACGACCGCGCTTTCCAGCCGTTCGACCTGCGCACGGATTTTAACGGACTGGTCCGGGCCAAGCGCGTCGAAACCGGCTTTTTCAACAAAGGCATCAGCGACGGCTTTTTACAGGATGCCGCGGGCAAAGCCGAAGATCAATTAAAGACGACGTTCCCCGAACCCGAAGCCCGATTTATGCAACTGCTCATCGACGTAGCCGATAAAACCCGCGAGAAATTAGGCACCGTTGGCCGGGAATTATCCGATGCCGTTTCATAGCACACGGATAACACGGCCGG
>CAXUEB010000172.1:1460-4363 GCA_964249775.1 uncultured Spirosoma sp. | reverse complement strand
CGTGCGGTTCACATTCGTTTTAAACTATGCCCCACATACTCCGCATTGACGACGACCCGAACGTCAGTCAGCAAAATCACCAGGGCTGGACCGGCACCCAAAGCGGGTTGACCGGCAGCCGCATTGAGCACATCAAAGACACCTTGTCGGGCGGTGCCATCGCGTCCAAGGCCGGTACGTCCATTCCGTCGCCGTTTGCCCGGCTATACCTGTTCGACACGGCGTTCCGGCTGGTCAAAACCGAGCTACAACCCCGCGAGATCACGTTGTACCATGTCTTGGTGTCGCACGCCTTGGACATGCTTGAATTGCTGTTCCAAGCCGGCAACAGCCCCGACCTGACGTACCGCACCTGGAACCGCGCCGAACGGCTGGGCACCTTGGGCAGCCCAAAGGCGGGTGCATCTGGGCAGCGCCACGCGCACCAGATTCTGGCCAAAGCGCTCGACCTCGATCTGCGGGGCGATCTGGCCAATCTGCAACAGTTTACCTTGATTTACTACAAAGGTGCCTTGCTGGGTGGTACGTCGCCCCTGACGCTCGTGTTTACCTCGCCCAACTGGGAGCAGGAGCGGCAAAACAAATACATCGAAGCACCCAAGAGTACGAACGGCCGGGTCTTGTTCCAGAACGAATACGTGTCCCTTGCCGAGCGCGACGAAGCGTTCGTGACGTATCTGCGCCGGCTGTACGACGGCTACAATAGTCAGTTGCACGGTGGTTTTAAAGAATACCTGTACCGCGTGTTTTTCGACGCGCCGGTGCCCTTGCCCGTTATGGCCAATACGTCGTTAGACAGTTTCGAGCCAATTACCATCGGGGGCGAAAGCAACGGCGTGTTGCAGGTCATGCCGGGTTTGGCGTTGTATAAAGTTAAGGAAGCCGATCTACTCGAAGACATCGAGCAGGGCAGCGACTTTGTGCTACAGCCGACCGTGACGCACTATCAACGCGAAGCCCGCAACGGCGCTGCCACCGGCGTCCGGCGACCGCTGGCGCTGGCCTCGCGGATGGAAGTGGTCGGCCGGTACGTCAAAAATACGCCCTGGAACCCGCAGACGGTGGTGATGCGCTCGGCCCTCAACAACCTTGCCGAGGGCGGGCTGCTGGCTGACCGCTACCTGCCGGGGGTCGACAACGTGCGCTACCCGTTCGTGACGACCGATGATTTCTTGGAGGACTTCCTGATTCGGATGCCGTTCAAAATTAACAACGGGCGGTTCATGACGGGCCTGGCCGGCGACTGCGATTTCCTCCTGCCGGTTCGCAAAGAGTACTTCAACTTCTTTACGGTCGAGGACTTAGGGCGGCAACTGACGATCCGCGACGAAAACCGGGGCATCGACCGCGTCATCATTGCTACCCTGCGCATCCCCATTCGAGGCAATCGTTCAATCGAGTTTCGGCGGGAATACAACCTCGGCAAACCCGAAACCGCCATCGACTTCCGGGCGGGCTTGGCCGTATTCCCGTTCTATCGCATCACCGTGCCCGAACCCGAATGGCAGCGGCTAAATCAGTACACGGTCATGCTGGCCGACTGGAGCGAGTACGAAACCGGTTTCCGGCCGGGTACGTCGCTGCGGTTTTTTCCGTTCGCGGGCATCGTGGGCAACCAGCCGCTGTACGTCAACGCGCCCGAACCGCGCACCCCGAAGGCCGACACGCCCGCGTCGTATTATTATAAGGTAAGTCAGGCGTTCGATTTGGCCGAGGTCCGCTTGGAGCGCAACGGCATTCCGTACCGGGGACTGGTCTTGCCGCAGTTTACGATTATCGACCAGAAAGGCTACAAGCCCTTTACGTTCGCCATCGACTTTGGTACGTCGAATACGCACATCGCCTACACGGATTCGAGTACGGGTGGCGTCGAGCCGAAGGCACTGACCATCAGCGATGACCGGGTAAACCTGGGCAAGGACGAGTTGCAGATGGTGACGCTTAATAAGCCTTACGACGGCTACGAAGCCAAAACCACTTACGACAAATACGCCCTGAAAGTTAGCTTCGGTAAAATCATACCGATGGAAACGCTTATCCGGCGCGAGTTCGTCCCGGCCATCATCGGTAAGGAATTTGGCTCGCCGTTTGCGTTTCCACTCAGGACGACGGTCTACGAAAAAAGCGGCTTTACCGACCAGAGTGACAACTTGTTCGGCAAGGTGAATCTGGGGTTCAACATCGATCTCGAAAGCGACACGACGGGTGTTAACCGCTACGTCACAAACCTGAAATGGCTGTTTGAGAACCAACCGGGCGACACGCTCAACCGACCGCGGGTGCGGGCGTTTTTCGAGACGCTGCTGCTGCTGATTCGCAATAAAGTTGTCTTGAATCAGGGCAAGATTGAAGACACGAAAGTGGCTTGGCTGGCACCGTCGAGTATGCGGGCGACTACCCAGGAAAGTTTGGAGCAGGAGTTTCGCCGGGCGTTCGAGATTGTGTTTGGTTCGACGCGGCAGTTCGTGCCGAACCCCGTGCCGGAGTCGCTGGCCCCGTACTTTTACCTCGTCAAGCAGGGCGTCAAATCGTTTGCCGATACGGTCAACGTCGACATCGGCGGGGGCACAACCGACATCATGCTGTTTATGCGGCAGCAGGACCGCTACCTCAATACGTCATTCCGGTTCGCGGGTTACGACATCTGGGGCGGGGGGCTGGACGAGCAGGGCTATCCGTCGCACCGCAAAGACAACGGTTTTGTGGTGAATTATCAGACGTACAAACGAACCTTAAACCAGGTGCAGGGGCCGGAGTTTGCCACGCTCGACACGTTCCTGCGCACGCCCGAACTAACGTCCGAAGACATTGTTAGTCTGTTGTTTAAGTACAACGATCAGTTCAAGTTCGTGCAAAGCATTCAAGACGGTAAGCCGGCCTTGCGACTGGTACTGTATTTGCAC
>CAXUEB010000172.1:0-1450 GCA_964249775.1 uncultured Spirosoma sp. | reverse complement strand
GAACATGCTTGGTTCGCCGGCGCGCTTGATTCAGTTCACGAAAATGCTGTTTAAGGCGTACACCAAGCTCGACGTGCCCTACGATTTCGAGGTGCTTCTAACGACCAACCCGAAGGAAACGACGGCCAACGGCGCGGTGCTGTTCGAGAACGCCGGGTCCGACAAGGCGCAGTACGAACGACGCGAAACGAGCGCGTACTGGGGGCAGCAGTTAGAGCAACCCAACGTTTTTGAGTACCGGCGGACCAAGGTAAGCGAAGCCCGAACCGAAAAGGCGTTCCACGATTCAGTCTTGCTGAACATTAAAGATTTCTTAGACAAGACGCTGACCGACCGCGACATTGCGTACTTCCTGAGCGAGTACAACATTCAGACGCCGGAGCGCTACCTTGAATTTCTGACCGGCCGTGACGTCACGCGGGGCGGACGCGTTTACGACAGCTACATGCTGGCGCGGCAAGGCCTGGAGCGTAACCCAAACGAAGCCTTGGCCGAAACGTTCTTCTTTCTGCCGCTTAAACACGCGCTGTACGAACTATCGAAATTTATTGCCGAGTCGTGATTCGGTGTTCATTGAACCGATAAGGTCTCCAAGACCTTATTGGTTTGCCGCCGTCCCATCAACCTAAACTCGTTATGAATTGGAAAATCTTGTCAGCATTCGCTGTATTTATCGGTCTCAGCCAACTCACCTTGGCGCAAACCGACACCTCGCAGGCCGGGCGCGAACGGGCCGCGTTCGCCATGACGAAGGCGACAGTCGAGTTTCTGGCGACCGACGCTAAAACGTTCGGTTACAACAAAACGCCCTGTCAACCCTGCGCGACCTACGACGACCTAAGCCGGTTCATTAAGGAAAACCGCCTATCAAAAGCCGATCAGTTGGTGACCGAGGTACGTCGAATGGCACCCACTACGCCAACTGCCAGTCTGCGCACGTTCCTGCTTCGGCGCGTCACGCAAGGCGCTGACCGGGCGCACCGCACTCAGTTGGCCACATTCGCCGGCTACCAGCGGACCTTGGATGCGGCCGTTGGCGGTTTGTCCATGACGGGTGAAACGCCCGTTGCGGCTCAATCTACCGTGCCCGCCGATGCGTTCGACGGTGAGTCAGTCGTTGTTGACACCTTTACGGCGACCCAAATGGCATTGGATTCGACTGAATTGTCCAACGATGAACTCACTTCCTCCGAACCCTCTTCAAACGCTCAATCTTCTATGCTTTCCTGGCTTCCCCTCGTACTGTCGCTGCTGAGTCTGGCGGGCGTCGTTGTCTTATTTTTTCGGCAAGGGCAGAACCGGCCTACCTCGGCCGCCGACGTAAATAAGGATGTGCTGAACGAAATGAATCAACGGATCAGCAAGCTTGAAAAAATAAATACCAACCTGTACAATCAGGTAACGTTACTGGAAAAAATGGCGAATCAACCGCGCAGCAGCCCGGCTGCGC
>CAXUEB010000171.1:11085-11565 GCA_964249775.1 uncultured Spirosoma sp. | reverse complement strand
GCGCCACATTGTTATCCTGGGCAACGGCATTGCCGGCATTACGGCCGCCCGCGAAATTCGCAAACGGGGCGATGACCGCCTGACGGTCATCTCGGCCGAAACCGACCACTTCTATTCCCGAACGGCGCTCATGTACGTGTACATGGGTCAGCTCGAATTTCACCACACCAAGCCTTACGAAGACTGGTTCTGGGCAAAGAACCGCATTGGACTCGTGCGCGCCGAAGTCACGCGGATTGATTTTGGCCAAAAGACACTTCACTACGCCGATGGACAGTCGTTGGCTTACGACGTGCTGATTTTGGCCGTTGGTTCGCAGCCTAACATGCCTCCCTGGCCGGGCGTTCACCTGCGGGGCGTTCAGGGGCTATACGGCAAACCCGACCTCGACCGGATGGAAGCTGACACGCGGGGCATCCGGCAGGCCGTCGTAGTTGGGGGCGGCCTGATTGGCGTAGAGTTGTGCGAGATGCTTCACTC
>CAXUEB010000171.1:7712-11075 GCA_964249775.1 uncultured Spirosoma sp. | reverse complement strand
GCTTCACTCGCGCCGGTCCCGCACCGGCGGACCGGCCAGTGCGGGGATTCACGTTACGTTTCTGGTGCGTGAATCGGGGTTTTGGAGCAGTGTACTGCCCGTCGAGGAATCGGCGATGGTGACGCGCCACATCCGCGCGCACGGCATTGACCTACGTACAAATGCGGAACTGGCCCAAATTCGCGACGACGGCACCGGACGCGTCGGCTCGGTGCTAATCCGGTCCGGAGGAGCTAAGGCCAGCAAGGAAATTCCCGCGCAATTCGTGGGTGTGGGCGTCGGCGTTAGTCCGAACATCGGCTTTCTCGACGGCACACCGTTGGAAACCGACCGGGGCATTTTGGTCAACGAGTTTCTGGAAACGAACTTACGCGACGTGTACGCCATCGGCGATTGCGCGCAGCACCGAACGCCCCCCAACGGGCGCAAGCCATTGGAGCAAATCTGGTACAGCGGTCGCATCATGGGCGAAACGCTGGCGCAAACGCTAACGGGCAAGCGAACGGCGTATCGGCCCGGTATCTTTTTCAACTCCGCTAAATTTTTCGACATTGAATACCAGACCTACGGCGACCTGGCCAACTTTCTGCCCGCCGAAGGACACGAGTTCACGTTTTATTGGCAGCACCCAAGCGCCAACATCGCTCTCCCCATCAATTACCGCCGGGATAATCAGGCCGTAACGGGCGTTAACGTGCTGGGTATGCGGCAGCGGCAGGCCGTCTGGGAGCGCTGGCTTACGGAAGGCCGCCCCATCAAATACGTCATGGAACACTTGCCGCAGGCCAATTTCGACCCGGAGTTCTTCCGCCAGCACGAGGTCGCCATTATTACGAAATACAATGCTGAGAACCGGCATCAGCCGGTGGCGTTGTTAAAGGGGAGAAAAGGTTTATTCGGTTTGTTTCGGTAGAAACACAGTGATAAATGCTAAAAAAGCTAACATTACCCCATTTATGAAAACGCTTTTTTTACTACTCAGCCTTAGTTTGATGCCTTTCCGGCAAACGCTGGCGCAGGTGTTTGTCAACAACGTGAACATCAACGAACAGGACATTGTCTACTGCCAGTTGATGGGTTATAACGGAAACTCATTTAACCCTACTCGCATCTGGATTGACTACGGACAGCCTAATTTTATGACGGGTTTGTTTCGAAATTCTCCAACCATCACGGGTCCTGACCGAAAGAAGAGAAACTTCAACACCATTGTTGATGCACTAAATTTTATGACGGGTTACGGCTGGGATTTGGTATCGATGCACATTGCGCCGGGAAGCGAAGGCGGTATTGGCATGTATGTGTACCTGCTCCGAAAGCGGCTGGAGTAGAAGAAGCGCCCGGATTACCCAACCAACGGAAACGTCTGCGCAACGGCCCAACCCTGTCCCGTATGCTTCAGCAACGTAACGGCGTCGGCGGTGAACTGACGTTCATAAGCTTGGGTAGAGAAATAAGCCCACGCTTCGGTAAACACCGACCGCTGCAAGTCCCGGAAAGCGACCGTCATATGCGGATGAAATGGCCGGGAATCAGGTTGGATGCCGAAGTGATCGTAGCAGAACTGGGCCAACCGCGCCTGACACGCCGACAGCGCGGGTTCCGGCACGACGTTTACGAAGATAACCCGGTTGCCGAACCGGTCGAAGTTTTGCAACCGGACGGCAAACGGCGGCTGCGTTTGGGCAAAGGTTTGCAGCGCCGAAAAGTCCGGGCGCTCGCTCCGAAACGGCGGAATCAAGGTAACGTGCGGGGGCGACTTTAGCGCGTGGCCCGAACCGAAGCGTTCGAGGGACGCCTGCTTAAAGGCCGTAACCTCATCTTGGATGATTGGGTCCGGCAGCAGCGCCATAAAAAACAGCTCCGGTTTGAGCTTAACGATCATCCTAAACGGGTTCGGCTACTGCCCAGCGAATCTGCACCGCCTGCTCAATGTCGGGGTGCAGGCTGATGGCCACCGGGCAGGTGTGGGCAATTTTTTCCAGCCGGGCGCGGGTTTCGTCGTCGGGCATCGTGTCGGCTCGCAGGACAAGGTCGATCTCAACGCGGGCGATGCGCCGGGGTGGTTGAGTGGTCATTACCTTAGTCACGTCCAACGCGCTGCCCCTCAGCTCGATACCGTCGCGCCGGGCGAAAATGGCCATGGTCGTAATAATGCACGAGCCGAGCGCGTTAGCCACCAAATCGGTGGGTGAAAAAGCTTCGCCCCGGCCTTGGTTATCCGTTGGGGCGTCGGTGTTGATGTGCGTACCGGATTGCAGATGGGCGCAGTCGGTCCGTAAGTCACCAAGGTAATCAATGTGAATCGTAGCCATATCCGTTGTGCGTCGTCGGTCGTTGATTATTCGTTGATGGTCATCCGCGTAACGAAGTAGACACGAACGGCGGTTGACCCTTGTCGAGCGACTTTTTTTGCTTAAACATAAAAACAACGGATCGGTTACGCTAATGCGTGAGGAAGATTAGTGAGAAATAGAATTATTGATTACTTTTAATCTTGATTTTTGGACAATGCGGACGATATACAATTGGCTAAGCCTAACCCTCAGTAGCTGGCTGTTGCTGACGGGCAGCGCATGGGCGCAAAACACGGATTCAGAGGACGATACCTACCGAACCGTTACCAGCTTTGGCGTAACGACCAACACGAACTCGGGCATTCTGGGCGGCTTCTCGTTCCGGCAGTCGAAACTCTTGGACGGAGACCTGCTGGGTATGCCGCAGTACCGCTACCTGAGCGTTGAAGTGGTAAACGTAAAGCATCCGAAAGAGCTTCAGTCGACCAACAGTTACGCCGGTTCGCGCTTTATCGACGGTAAAGAAAACTACCTTTTTGTAGTCCGTCCGCAGTACGGCCGCGAAGTCCGGTTGTTTCAGCGCAGTGCCGACGAAGGCATTGCTGTCAACGGCATTCTGGCTGCCGGTCCGTCGTTGGGCATCATTAAGCCGTATTACCTGCAAGTATCTTACGGCAACCAACTCCGGTCGGTGCCGGCTTCGCAGGTGAACGGTCAGGTGACCCAAACTGGCGAAACAGTAACCGGTTCGGGCAGCTTTTTCCAGGGCTTCGGTCAGTCGCGAGTAACCGTAGGGTTAAACCTCAAAGCCGCGCTTAGTTTTGAACTGAGTGCGTTTCGGACGAACACAACCGGCGTTGAAATTGGCTTTCTAACCGAACTGTTTCCCGAAAAAATTATTATCGTACCCAACACAACGCCCGGCGGTAACCGGGCGGAGGGTAACCGTAATTTCTTTACGTCGGGTTACATAACCTTGTTTTTCGGGAGTAAGAAATAAGTCTATCGAGTCGTGAAGCGTCCCGGTGATTGATCGTAACCGTAATCGGTTGGGGTCATTCGCCGG
>CAXUEB010000171.1:2964-7702 GCA_964249775.1 uncultured Spirosoma sp. | reverse complement strand
GCGCCGGTTGGGGGGCCCCCGCCCCCCCGGGGGGGGGGGCGCCCCCCCCCCCCCCCCCCCCCCCCCACTCCTGGTTTGCCGCTGAACTTTACCGCCAAAAAACAGATTTTATCCGAAAGGATTGATTGGCCATGATTGAACTACCCATACTACCCGCCGAACAACGAATGGGTCAGACGATTGAGCGGACCGACGGACCGGTAGACACGCCCCGTCGGAAACGTCCCGATTGGCTGCGCGTGAAGCTGCCCATTGGCCCCGAATACGCTAAAGTTCGTAAGTTAGTTGATGAACATAAACTGCATACCATCTGCGAAAGCGGCAACTGCCCCAACATGGGCGAGTGCTGGGGCGCAGGTACGGCCACGTTCATGATTCTGGGCAACGTCTGCACCCGCAGTTGCACCTTCTGCGCCGTTGCGACGGGCCGCCCGAACGAATACGACACCGACGAACCCCGGCGGGTGGCCGAAGCGATTGTCTTGATGCGAGTCAAACACGCCGTTATTACGTCCGTCAACCGCGACGAATTGAAAGACCGCGGGGCCGAAATCTGGTACCAAACCGTGCGGCTCGTTAAAGAAGCTTCGCCCACGACGACCATTGAAACGCTCATCCCCGACACGAAAGGCAACTGGGACGCCCTAACGCGAATGATTTCGGCGGGGCAGGAAGTGGTTTCCCACAACATGGAAACCGTCGAGCGGTTGTACCGGCGCGTTCGTCCGCAGGCTAAATACGACCGGAGCTTAGAGCAGATTCGCCGGACGAAACAATACGGGCAGCGGACAAAGTCGGGCATCATGCTCGGCTTGGGCGAAACGCACCACGAAGTATTCAAGGCCATGGACGATTTAGCCGCCAACGGGTTAGACGTGCTGACGCTGGGGCAGTATCTGCAACCCACGAAGCTGCACCACGAAGTAATCGAATGGATTCACCCCGAAACGTTCGCGATGTACAAAGAAGAAGGCTTGAAGCGGGGGTTGAAATACGTCGAGTCGGGGCCGTTGGTGCGGTCCAGTTACCACGCCGAGAAACACGTCAATGTGTAAGCAGGTGAGAAGACTTGCAAACAATGGGGTATTTCCGTTATTTAGTCTGAAAGTCCGGGCGGCTCGTCCGGGCTTTTTGTTTGCCGCATGAAAAAATATGATTTTATCATCGCTGGGGGCGGCATGGCGGGCCTGAGCTTAGCGTACTACATCACCCAATCGGCCCTGCGCGACCGTTCGATCTTGATTCTGGACCGGGAGCCGAAAAACCGCAACGACCGGACGTGGTGTTTTTGGGAAACCGGGGCCGGGCCGTTCGAGTCGATTATGTTTCGCCGTTGGAACACGGTTAGCTTTCACGGAACCAACCACGCCGGTCTGCTCGACATGGGGCAGTACCAGTACAAGATGCTGCGCGGCATTGATTTTTACACCTTTGTCCAAGACGAACTGGCCCGGTGGCCCAACATCGAGCGAAAGCAGGCCACCATCAACCGCATCAAAGACACGCCCCAGGGTGGGTTCGTCATTGCCGACAACGAGCCGTACATGGCTGATTACGTGTTCGACAGCACATTTGCCCTACGGTTAGACCAGCCCGAGTACCATAATCTGCTGCAACACTTTAAGGGCTGGGTAATTCATACCGAAAAACCTTGTTTCGACCCGGCCTGCCCCGAAATTATGGACTTCCGGGTTGAGCAGCACGGTGATTGCCGGTTCGTTTACGTCATGCCCTTCGACGCCCAGACGGCCTTAGTCGAGTTCACCCTGTTCAACGACAAACTCTTGACGGATGCTGAATACGACGCCGACATTCGCCGGTACATCGACCGATTTTTAGACACCGGCCCTTACCAAATTCAAGAAATCGAAACGGGCGTGATTCCGATGAGCGACGCGCCAACGCAGGAAAATCCGTCAAGGCACATTGTGCGCATCGGTACGTCGGGTGGCCACACAAAAGCATCAACGGGCTATACCTTCCAGCGGACGCAACGCTACCTGCGCGATATTGTCCGTAACTTAACCGAAACGGGCCGGCCCGTCCGGCAACCCTCGTGGTTTAGCAAACGCTTCAAACTCTACGACAGCGTTCTGCTGAACGTACTGCAAAAGCACCGTTACCCGGCCGCTGATGTTTTCACCATATTTTACACGAAAAACCGCCCTACGAACGCGTTTCGGTTCCTGGACGAAGAAACCCGGCTGTCGGAAGAACTCCGGTTTATGGCAACCTACCCTTGGTGGCCCTTCACGGCCGCCTTTTTCGACGTACTGTGGCGGAAAGTAGCGGGCTAATCCACTAACTGAATACCGACGCAAACACCCGATTCCAGTCGTTCACGAACCGCTCGATGCCAAAGCGTTCCTGCGCCAGTTGGCGGGCGTTATCGCCCATGCGCCGGGCCTCGGCCGGGTTATCGAGCAGAAACTGCATGTGTTCTTTTAGTTCGTCGGGGTTGTTCGACACAAAGCCGTGCACGCCGTTTTGAATGACCGTCGGTACCTCCGTCGTCGCCAGGGCCACAACGGGCATACCGATGGTGAGGGCTTCGATGACGGCCAACGGCAGGCTGCTATAACGCATCAGACTGTACAGAAACCGGTACTCGGCCACCCGGTTGTGGAGTTTGGTGTAATGAATCTCGCCGATGCCGCCCACGTCGGCCGCGCCCATGCCCACCGTCGTCAGGGGCAACCCGGCCGCCCGGAACGCTTGGTACAGGTCGTAGCCGGCCATGCGGCCCCGGCGCTGCATTTCGTTGACCACAAAAATGCCTTCGGCTCGGTGGCCGTCGTAGCGCAGATTGGAGTCGATGGCGACGCTGTGCTCGACCACGGTGGTTGGTGTCGTGCCGTTGTCCCACATCAGCCGGTTGTAGTGTGTTACGTGCACGAGCAAAACGTTTGAATCATCGGCGGCCCAGTGGCGCGAATCGGTCGGGTGCGGTTCGGGACTGTTGTGCTGGAGGTAAATCTTGGGCCGTTTCCGCTGCTCGGGCGTTAGAATTTGGAATTGATCGGTCTGGTAATTCTGGGGCGTTTGAAAAATAATCAGGTCCAAGTCTAAGTTACGCACTTCGTCGGCCGGCACCTCGCGGACGTAGTCGGGCATGGACGAGCCAACACCCCGGCCGATGTAACCTTCAGAATTAGCTTCTTTTTTGGGTAAGTACCAGTTATGTTCGGTTTGCGCGAGGGCCGTCAGGTAAGCCCCGTGGATGTGCCAGATTAAGATGTTTAGTTTTTGCATGTTTACTATACCGGCGTCGGTCGGGCGTTGTTGGCGAAAACTACTCAGTGGAACGTGGCTTTGGCTAACTCGCTTGAATTCATGGTTTGGCCCCTACCGGGAAACTCGTAGATTTGCCTTTCAATCAAGTCCCCGCACAGCGCAATGCCGTACTTATTCACATCCGAGTCCGTTTCAGAAGGACATCCCGATAAAGTAGCCGACCAAATTTCCGACGCCCTGATCGACAATTTCTTGGCGTTTGACCCCGCCAGCAAGGTAGCCTGCGAAACGCTCGTGACGACTGGGCAGGTGGTGCTGGCCGGCGAAATCAAGACCGAAACGTACCTCAACGTTCAAGAGATTACGCGCGAGGTGATTCGAAAAATTGGTTACACCAAGAGCGAATACATGTTCGAGGCTAACTCGTGCGGCATCTTTTCGGCCTTGCACGATCAGTCGGCGGACATTAACCGGGGCGTTGACCGGCAGGTCAGCAACGACGACTTCGAGACGCGGGCGAACGCGCAAGGCGCGGGTGATCAGGGAATGATGTTTGGTTACGCCACCAACGAGACCGATAATTACATGCCCCTGCCGCTGGACTTGGCCCACGCCATTCTGCGCGAAATGTCGTATATCCGTAAGCACGACACGCAGTTGATGTCCTACCTGCGGCCGGACGCCAAATCGCAGGTAACGATTGAATACTCGGATGACCACCGACCGATTCGCATTGATACCATCGTGGTTTCGACCCAACACGACGACTTTGCCGATGACGCGGTTATGCTGGACCGCATCCGGCAGGATATTATCAACATCGTTATTCCCCGCGTCAAAGCTAAACTGAAGCCCCAACTTCAGGCCCTTTTCAAAGAAGACATTACCTACCACATTAACCCAACGGGTAAGTTTGTGATTGGCGGTCCGCACGGCGACACGGGCCTGACGGGCCGCAAAATTATTGTCGATACTTACGGGGGCAAAGGTGCCCACGGTGGGGGAGCCTTCTCGGGTAAAGACCCCTCGAAAGTAGACCGGTCGGCGGCTTACGCCACTCGGCACATTGCGAAAAACATGGTAGCGGCTGGGCTGTGCGATCAGGTGCTGGTTCAAGTGTCTTACGCGATTGGCGTCGCAAAGCCCTGTGGTTTGTACGTCGACACGTATGGCTCGGCGAAGGTCAACCTCACGGATGGGCAGATCGCCGAGAAAATTGGGCAGCTATTCGATATGCGTCCGTACGCCATCGAGCAGCGACTCAAACTTCGCAATCCGATCTACTCCGAAACGGCGGCTTACGGACACATGGGCCGTCAGCCGCAGGTTGTGCGCAAAAAGTTTGGCCACAATGGTTCGGCCAAAGAGGTCGAAGTGGAGTTGTTCACGTGGGAAAAATTAGATTCAACCGATACGATTAAAGTAGCGTTCGGGTTGTAAACCGTAGCTCGTTTGTAGCTCTGGCACTCCTGCCGGCGCAGCCGTCAGGCTTACACTGTAGTGC
>CAXUEB010000171.1:1366-2954 GCA_964249775.1 uncultured Spirosoma sp. | reverse complement strand
GCGGCCCCGGCAAGAGTGCCAGAGCAACAAACGAGCTACGTATAAACGGCGAAAGCCACTCCGCGCGGAGTGGCTTTCGCCGTTTATACAAACTGCTAATCTATAACTCGTCGGGTTCAAAAACCTCGTCTTCTTTCTGGCGGGCTTTGGCCTCCACGATGGTCGGGCTGGAGAAATCGTTGCGTTTTTGTTTACAACGTACCAGTTTGTCTTTCAGCACGTCGAGCACGCGGTCGGTTGCACTCTCAAAGCTCTTGTCGTGTTCTTTAACGAACAGTTCTTTGCCGGGAATGGTCAATCGAACTTCCACGACCTTGTCTTTCACCCGGTTCGTATCGGACCCTTCCAATCGAAGAAACACTTCGACACCGATGATTCGGTCATGGAACGTGTCTAACTTATTGAGTTTCGCCTGGATGAATTCCAACAGGCTCTGATCGGCCGTGAAGTGCACGGCGTGCATTTGTAGTCTCATTGTGTCGCTTTTAAGGGTGAATTTTGACAGAACAGCAATGGACTGTCTAAGTTTGGCTACTCCGACCACAATGTCAAGAGGGACTACGAAAAATACAATCGCGTTTCACAGGTTTATAGCGTAATTAACTAACAACACCGCACGTGTCTACCATTTGATTAAGATCGTGGAACGGTCCAATTTTGATGTTCTTGATAAAATTGTATTCAGCGTTCGCTCAGGTAAAGCTGAATGGGTCGCTTAGCGCGTAAGGTAATGAGCGGTTGAAGTTCCACGGGCCGATCGGGAACGGGCTTGAAGTCAAACGTCCGTACGAACAGGGCTAATAGGATCTGCATCTCCATCAGCGCAAACTGATTGCCGATGCACAAGCGCGGGCCGCCACCAAACGGCAGATAAGCATACGAATGCCTTTCGTGCGGTTCCCCGCCGGGACCCGGACACTGTTTCTCCCAACCCGGTGCAAAGCGGTCGGGGTCGAAGCGGTCGGGATCGGGCCAGTTGGCCGGGTCGTGGTGCAACAAATACGGGCAGACAATGGCCGTCGTATTGGCCGGAATAACGTAGGGGCCAATCTGATCGTCGGCGTAGGCAAGTCGGCTCATGATCCAGACGGGCGGATACAGGCGCAGCGATTCCTGAATGACCTGCATAGTGTAGGTCAGCGCGCGAAACCGGTCGGGTGCGGGCAGGCGTTCATTGCCCAACACCGCCGAAACTTCGGCCCGCAGCCGGGCCAGCACGTCGGGGTGCTGCGTCAGCAAGTGCAGCGTCCAGCCCATCGAAACGGCCGACGTTTCGTGGCCGGCCGAAAAAAGCGTCACGCACTCGTCGCGCAGTTGCCCGTCGGACATGCGTTCGCCCGTTTCCTCGTCTTGGGCGCTTTGAAACATCGACAGTAGGTCGTCGTGCCGGTCGTCGGCTTCTTGCCGCCGTTGCCGAATCACCCCGTAAATGAATGAATCAACTACCGCGCCCGCCCGCCGAAACTGGATGTGATTCGGCGTCGGCCAGCTTATCGGTAGCCGAACGGGCGACAGTAAGCGCCGGTTTGCCTGGTGCTGTAAGGTTTCCAGAGCTGCCGACAAACCGTCGAGTTTTCCGACCACGTCG
>CAXUEB010000171.1:0-1356 GCA_964249775.1 uncultured Spirosoma sp. | reverse complement strand
CGTTGACGGGTTGCTTGCCGGACTGTCGGAGTTCATCGACCCAGTCGGCGGCTTCGGCAATCATCGTCTGGGTCAAAACGGCCAGCTTCTGCCGATGGAACGCGGGCTGGGCCAGCCGCCGTTGCCGACGCCAGTAGTCACCATCGCTGGTGAGCAGGCCGTCGCCCAAGAAAATCTTCAATATCAGCAGCGCCGGCGAACGGCCGTAGTTCCGGTTGTTTTCTTGCAGAACGTGCTTGGCGTCTTCGGGCTGCAAGAGCAAATACTGCTGACGACCACCGATGCGCAGGTGCACAATCCGGTCATAGCGCTGACGCAACGTACGCAGCGTAGCCAGCGGGTCCTGCATAAACGCCAGCGTGTTGCCCAGTAGCGGCAGGCCCGGATGAATCGGGGCCGGGCGGGTAGGAGCGAAGATCGTTTCCATAAAGAAAGCCGTTCCAACGAAAGGGTCAGAACGGCTGTAAGAGTACGGCTTGTGGCACAAAAAAGTTATGAATTCACCGAGTCACCGCCGTTAACGTGAATGACCTGTCCGGTGATGTACGACGCATCATCCGACGCCAGATACACGTAAGCCGGAGCCAGTTCGGCCGGCTGACCAGGGCGGCCCAAGGGCGTGTCTTTACCAAATTTTTCAACTTCTTCGGGCGTCTTGGTCGATACAATCAAGGGCGTCCAGATGGGACCAGGGGCCACGCCGTTGACGCGAATACCTTTATCGACCAAACTCTGCGACAGCGACCGGGTAAAGGACGTGAGCGCGCCCTTGGTCGACGCGTAGTCGATGAGCGATTCGCTGCCCCGGTACGACACAATCGACGTCGTGTTGATAATGCTGTCGTAGCTAACCATGTGCGGCAGGGCCGCCCGCGTCAGGCGGAAAACGGCCAGGATGTTAATCTCGAACGTATCGCGCATCTGCTCGTCCGAAATGTTGACGAACTCCTTTTGTTCGACGTGATTAGCCGCGTTGTTGACCAAGATATTGATCCGGTGGAATTCGCTAATGACTTTACCGACAGCATCGGTGATGTGCGACGGATTCCGCAGATCGCCCGGAATCTGTAAACACCGGCGGCCTTCGATCCTGACCAGCGAGGCCGTTTTGTTCGCGTCTTCTTCCTCGCGGGGGTGGTACATAATCGCTACGTCGGCTCCTTCGCGGGCGAAGTGAATCGCCACCGCCCGGCCAATACCCGAGTCGCCACCCGTAATCAAGGCGACTTTGTCGCGCAGTTTACCCGACCCTTTATATTCGTCGCTGATGTAGACCGGCTGCGGGTCCATCTGCGACTCTAAACCCGGCTGAGCATCCTGATGCTGCGCCTTGGTTTCAATTTCCATTTGTTCCAT
>CAXUEB010000170.1:10647-11601 GCA_964249775.1 uncultured Spirosoma sp. | reverse complement strand
GGCGAAAGAATGATCCGGCCTGCGGGCATACCGATGGCCCGGATGGCCTGCACCGCTTCCGACGCCATAATCATCGCCGTGGGGTTGGCGTTACCGATGTCCTCCGACGCCAGAATCAGCATCCGCCGGGCGATGAATACCGGGTCTTCGCCCGCCACAATCATTCGGGCCATCCAGTATAGGGCCGCGTTGGGGTCGGAGCCGCGGAGGGATTTGATAAACGCCGAAATAATATCGTAGTGCTGCTCGCCGGACTTATCGTAGCGGGCGATATTCTGCTGTGCGACGGACGTAACGACTTCGTCGGTGATGAGTAACGGCTCGGCCAAAACGTGCGCCGCCGCAACTAATTCCAGAAGATTCAGCAATTTACGTCCGTCGCCACCCGACAGTCGCAGCAGCGCATCGTAGGATTCGACCGTTGGGCGTTTCGACCGTAAAAACGCGTCCTGCGCGATGGCCCGGTCCACAACCTGAATCAATTCCTCGCGGCTCAGTGCTTCGAGAACGTACACCTGGCAGCGCGACAGCAGGGCGCTGTTCACCTCAAACGACGGGTTCTCGGTCGTGGCCCCGATGAGCGTAATCTGTCCCCGTTCCACTGATCCGAGCAGGGCGTCCTGCTGACCCTTGTTGAAGCGATGAATCTCGTCAATGAATACCACCGGAGCCAACAGGGGCGTCGCGCGGGCCAGCACGTCCCGAATCTCCTTAACCCCCGAATTAATGGCGCTCAGGGCCACAAACGGCCGCCTGACGGCTTCGGCCAGGAGCAGCGCCAGCGTGGTTTTGCCCACCCCCGGCGGTCCCCACAAAATCATCGACGGCAGGCGACCGGCTTCAACGGCCCGGCGCAGGGCACCGCCCGGACCAATCAGTTTACGTTGGCCAATGACGTCGTTGAGGGTTCGGGGGCGAACCCGTTCGGGCAGGGGCGTTACGTCGGTATTCATT
>CAXUEB010000170.1:8996-10527 GCA_964249775.1 uncultured Spirosoma sp. | reverse complement strand
GGAAGGGTCCATGCCGGGCAATGTATCACCCACGCGCCGACCGTTCGTAACGTCGTCCTGACTAATCAATTTTTGCTCGGCGGTCAGGTGGCGAACGACTTTTCGTTTGATGGACGCCATCAGGTAAAATCGAACGGAGGTTGTCGGACCGATGGTCGTGCGGTGCTTCCAGAGCTCGACAAACAAATCGTGAATGCAGTCCTTAATCAGCGCCCGGTCGGTGGCAAAGTGAGCGCAGTAATGGTAGAGAGTCTGAACATAGTTTTGGTAGAGCCGGGCGAAGGCGTTTTCGTCACCGTTACGGAACTGATTCCAAAGGGTTTCGTCGTCCGGGCCGGATTGAGTACGAGTACGAGGCATAGGCTAGTTTTGGGGCGTTAAGAAAAGCGTTGGAGTGGGTACACTAATAAAAATTTTTTTTGCCTTTATTTCACTATTTCAAGCGGAGTAAAAATAAACTGTTTACCATCGAACAAACCTTGGTCGCTGAGCTTGAGGGCTGGAATAACCAACAATGCCATAAACGACAGCGTCATAAACGGGGCCGTTAAGGTGCTGCCCAACGTTTCTTTGGCAAACCGGTCAAGCGCCGTGTACTGAACGGCTACCGCATACCCATCGGCGTCGGTCATTAACCCCGCCACGGGCAAGGGCAGAAGGTGTGCATCGGGTGTGGTGGTCAGGGCTAAAAATTCGCGTCGACTCATTACCTCCTCGTCCTGCTGGAGCGTTGCTTCGCCTGCAACGGCTGCTAATCCACCGGTGGCTTTACTAACCAAATTGATGGCCTCGCTTAAACTATCGTCGTCGCAACCGACGGCAATGATGTTGTGCGAATCGTGCGCCACCGACGACGCAATGGCCCCCCGTTTTAAGCCAAAATTTTTGATGAAGGCCACCGCCGGGGCCGCATCTTGATACCGGTTAACGACGGCAATTTTCAGAATGTCACGGCTTAGGTCGGCAACGATTCGTCCCTCCTCCAGTTTAGGTTCGAGTTGTAGTTCGTTGGTAATGAGTTGCCCGTCGAGGGCTTCAATAACGCGGATCTGCTTGACGTCAGGGTTTGCGGGCACAACAAACTCGCGGGGCGTTTTTGTCGAACCGTTGAATTGGTTAACCGGCTCACTCCGCAAATCAGCAATTCGCGATTTGCCACGTTCGGCCACGATCTCACCGTCAATGACCGTTTGTAGAACCCGAAAGTGGGTTAGGTCGTCAACCACGATGTAATCAGCCGGATCGCCCGGCCGCAGCAGGCCAACCGGCATTTGGTAATGTAGCACGGGATTCAAGCAGGCCGCCCGCAAGACGTTCCAGAGCGAATGCCCATTGGCCAGCGCCCGCAGAACCAACTGGTTGATGTGCCCTTCCACGAGTGTGTCGGGATGCTTGTCGTCGGAGCAAAACATAATTTGCGCCGGAAATTCGCTCAGCAAGGGAATCAGGGCGTCGAAGTTGCGGGCTGCGCTACCTTCCCGAATCAGAATGTTTAGGCCACGCCGGGCCTTATCCAAACCTTCTTCGTAAG
>CAXUEB010000170.1:7955-8986 GCA_964249775.1 uncultured Spirosoma sp. | reverse complement strand
CAGACCGGGCGCGTGCCCGTCAATGGGTTTATTGAACGCCTTCGCCACGTCAAGTTTGGCCATTAGCTCCGGGTGTCGGTTGAGAACGCCGGGAAAATTCATGACTTCGGCTAAGTACCCAACGTCGGGCCGGGCGAGTAAGCTTTTAACGTCGTCAACGCCGATGGTTGCGCCGGCCGTCTCGAACGGGGTAGCTGGTACGCACGATGGCGCGCCGAACAGAAACTTGAACGGCACCCGGCTTCCTTCGTAAATCATTTGCATGATCCCCGCCGTGCCCAAGACATTCCCAATTTCGTGCGGGTCCGAAACGGTGGCGACTGTGCCGTGTACAACCGCCAGCCGGGCAAACTGCGGGGGCGTCAGCAGGGAGCTTTCGACATGAACGTGCGCATCGACAAAGCCTGGTAACGCATAAGGTTCGCCCGGCCGTTCGGGACCGAGGAGGTCAATTTGGCTGATTTTACCGTTCTCAACGGTGAGTGTACCGTACTGAATCGTTCGGTCAAATAAATTCAAGAGATTGGCCGTGAGCATAATGCGCGGAGTACGGACTCGTTTGGTCAGATTCGAATGAAAATACTTCGTCGGTACATCCACCAAAGAATCAGGTAAAAGACGCCCAAGGTAGCCGCGCCAATCAGTAGCGGCTCGAAGGTTGGGCCAAACACCCGAAACGGACCGTGGCCGAGGTGAATGTAAAACGAGTTGATGATGAATCGGTCGATGAGGTGCACCAAACAATACGTAGCAATGGAATTGGTGCCAACCACAACCAACGGCAACGCCCAGCGCTGGTACTCGGCCATATCAATCAGGCAGTAAAACAAGGCCAGAAACCAGAAACACCAGCCTCCGCTGAACAACACCCAAGCCGGCGTCCAGATGCGTTTGACGATCGGACAAACGCCCGCGTAATGTAGCAGCAACCCAAGCGCGATGCTAACCGTACCTGCCAGCAACACGGCCTTCAGCACCCGGCGCGACGACCGCCCCGACCGCAGAAGTCGCCCCGCCAAGAGACCCAGCAG
>CAXUEB010000170.1:7160-7945 GCA_964249775.1 uncultured Spirosoma sp. | reverse complement strand
ATAGTGCCCAGCGTCGGGATAAAGCTAAGCGTGGCGTAGCCCCCCGCGTTGAACCGAAACGGACTCTCGCGCGGGAACAGGTTCAAGAACCACGTATCGAAGGCCCACGCCAGGTTGCTGTTTTTGTTAAAATGCGCCATCAGACCGGTGTAGTGTTTCGGCCAGTTCGCCGGAACGCCCACCGCTTCGTAGTTGAAGGTTGGGGCGATCGGATACAGCACGAAGGCCAGCCAGTAGCCCACCAGCACCCCGGCGAGTGCGATCCAGACGGTGCGGGGCTGCGGAGCCGTACCAATCAAAAATAGCAGGGGATAGCCCAAGCCAATCTGCGAGAGGGTGTCCTCGAACGTAAAATAGGTTTGCGGGGCGTGGGTGGAGCGCAGAAAAATACCCAGCAGCACCAAGATCAGCGACCGGCGCAGCGCGTGGCCCAATTGCGTGCGAAACGATTGCCCTTGAGCCGTTCGGCTGGCCAACGAGTAAGGCATGGCCACCCCAACCAAGAACGAAAAGGAAGGCTGGATTAAATCATGCAACGAACAGCCCGCCCACTCGACGTGGCTTTGGTGATCCGTTAGAAACGCCCAGATGACGCTGTTTGGAAAGGCCTCGTGTAAGTGGTACAACTGCAAAATCTCGCCCGCCATCAGCGCCATCACGAAACCTCGGTAAGCGTCCATCGACATCAACCGATTGGGCCGTTGAGCCGCCAGGGCCATCGGGCCGGCCGGCTGAACCGTCGTTGCGTTCTGACTAAGCTGCGCCGGGTCAGTCGTCAACGGAGT
>CAXUEB010000170.1:2648-7150 GCA_964249775.1 uncultured Spirosoma sp. | reverse complement strand
GCGAGTTGGTCATTGAGCGGAGAAGCGGAACGCCGTTTGTCGAGGAATAATCAAAAGTTGAGATTGCCCCCCACATTCGCAAGTGCGGTTGCTAAAGTTTTTTGCCGATCAGTGGTATATTTCGCCTTGAAGCGTCTCTTCTACCCAAAACACGGTTTGCCCAATGCCCCCCGCCCGAGTGCTTAAAGTCCATCCCGCCGACAACGTCATTGTTGCCCTGCGCAACCTGTCGGCCGGCGAACGGATTGCTTTTGATAACCAAATCTATGAGTTGCCCCACGCCGTCGGGGCCAAGCACAAATTCGTGACCGAAGACTGCCAGCCGGGCGATTCCATTACCATGTACGGCGTGCTGGTCGGCAAGGCCACGCAGCCCATCCGCCGGGGCGAACCCATCACGACGTTCAACCTCAAACACGACGCCGACCGGTACAGTCTCGACAAAAAACAGCCTTACTCCTACCAGCCGCCCGACGTGTCGCGCTGGCAGGGGCAAACGTTTATGGGCTACCACCGGGCGGACGGCAGCGTCGGTACACGCAATTACTGGCTCGTTGTGCCGCTGGTCTTCTGCGAGAACCGCAACGTTCTGATTCTGAAAGACGCGTTTGAGCGCGAATTGGGTTACGCCCAACCTGAAATCTACCGCGAACAGGTGCACGAGTTGGTTAGTTTGTACCGGGCGGGCCAGATGGATGTTATTAAAAAGATGCAGCCGTTCGTCGACGAATCGCAGAATAAGACGCTGACGCACGCAACGCCGGGGCAGGCCAACTCCCGACCGTTTAAGCACGTAGACGGCATCAAGTTTCTAACGCACGAGATGGGCTGCGGAGGCACGCGGCAAGACTCGGCGTACTTAGGATCGCTGCTGGCGGGTTTCATCAACAACCCCAACGTAGCCGGGGCCACGGTGTTGAGCCTGGGCTGTCAGCACCTACAAGCCGACCAGATCGAGCGAGAAATCAAGCGGCAGAATCCCAAGTTCAACAAACCGCTCTTAATTTACGAGCAGCAGGCCGGTACGGAATACGCCCTGATGGCGCAGGCCGTTAAAGAAACGTTTCTGGGACTCGTTCAGGTGGATAAAATTGAGCGGCAGCCGGCCCCGCTGAGCGCCTTGACGATTGGACTCAAGTGTGGCGGTTCGGACGGGTTTTCGGGTATTTCGGCCAATCCGGTGCTGGGCCATTTGTCGGACGTTATTGGGGCGCTGGGCGGCAAGACCATACTGGCCGAGTTTCCCGAACTCAACGGCGTGGAGCAGGAACTCATCAACCGCACCACCGACGAGACAAAGGCGCAAAAATTTATTGACCTCATGATGGGCTATTCGGCGCAGGCCGAAGCCGCCGGGTCGGGCTTTGACATGAACCCATCCCCCGGCAACATCAAAGACGGGCTAATCACCGACGCCATTAAGTCGGCGGGCGCGGCCAAAAAAGGCGGTACGGCTCCCGTGGCAGACGTGCTGGATTATGCCGAACCCGCCACGACGCCCGGCCTGAGTCTGCTTTGCACCCCCGGCAACGACGTGGAAGCTACGACGGGCATGGCCGGTTCGGGTACGAACGTAATTCTGTTCACGACGGGCCTCGGCACGCCCACCGGTAACCCCATCTGCCCGGTTGTTAAAGTGTCAACGAATACGGCCCTGAAGAACCGAATGCCCGACGTGATCGATTTCGACACCGGCCCTATTATCGACGGCGAACAAAGCATTGAACAGGCCGCCGACGCCTTGCTGGATTACATAATCCGGCTCGCATCGGGCGAAGAAATCACCCAAGCCGAGCGGCTGGGGCAAGACGATTTTATCCCGTGGAAGCGGGGCGTATCCCTTTAATGAGCGAAAGAGCCAAGGAGTGAAACAAAGACGCCATTCACTCTTTCGTTCTTTCACTCCTTCGCTCTTTCACCATGTTCTCACTCCAAAATAAAACGGCCCTCATTACCGGTGGAGCCAGTGGCATCGGGTTGGCGATTGCAAAAGCGTTCGCCGGCGCGGGCGCGCACGTGCACATTCTCGATCTTAACGGTGAGCAAGCCGAACAGGCCGCTGCGGGTATTCGTCAGGCGGGTGGCCGGGCGACTAATCACGCCGTTGACGTATCAAATCAGGCGCAGACGGTCGACGTTATTGGGCAAATTGCCGACGGGGGACCGCTGCATATCCTGGTCAACAACGCGGGCGTGTCGCACATTGGCACGGCCGAAACCACCACCGAAGCCGACTTCGACCGGATTTTTCGCATCAACGTCAAGGGCGTCTACAACTGCCTATTCGCGACGATTCCACATTTCAAAGCGAACGGTGGGGGCGTTATTCTGAACATGGCGTCGGTAGCGGCTACGCTGGGCTTGTCCGACCGCTTTGCGTATTCGATGAGTAAGGGCGCAGTGCTGACCATGACGCTGTCGGTGGCCAAGGATTACTTGAAGGACAATATTCGGTGCAATTGCATTTCGCCGGCGCGGGTGCACACGCCCTTCGTGGACGGCTTCATTGCCAAAACCTATCCCGGTCGGGAAGCCGAAATGTTCGAGAAACTGTCGAAGACCCAGCCCATTGGCCGCATGGCTGAGCCGGAAGAAGTGGGTGCCTTGGCGTTGTATCTATGCTCCGACGAAGCCGGCTTCGTGACGGGCTGCGATTACCCACTGGACGGGGGCTTTACGCGGTTGAACAGTTAGCGCTACTCGGCAAATACTGACTTGACGTTAATCGTAAAACCGGGTATAGCTTCGGATTCCAACGTACCGTCTTTCAGTTTTTGGGCCAGCGTAAATGCGTTGCCTTCCAGCAGATACTGCTCAATGGTTTCGTGTTCGGTGTCGATAATCCAGTACTCTCGACCGCCGTGCAACGCATAATCGGGTTTTTTGATGCCTACCGGGCTGGCGATCCAGTCCCGATGTTGGGTGGTGTCAGACAGGATTTCGACGATGAAATCAGGGGGCGGGAAGGCGGATTGTTTTAAACCAAAACTGGCCGCAGTCTCCGCGTTCCAAAAGCAGATGTCCGGCTCGTAATAGTTCCGTGTCAGGCGAATCATAACCTTCTCGTAGCCGACTTTGCCCAACTTGTTGTCATACACGTGAGGAAGCAGATACCGCGTAATGGCCGATGAAGCCGTCCAATGCCGGCCGTAAATCGGCGAGTGGTAGATCACCTCACCCAAGATAAATTCGGCTTTAACGCCTTCGTCAACATCCGCCCAGAATTCGTGGCGACGCCGTTGCTCATCCTGCCATCTTTGTTCTAATTGGTCCAGCAGTTCGCGGAGGTTGGGCGCTTGATGCAATTGGTCGAGGGCGGACATCTCGTTGGTCATGGTAGCCAAAGATACCAAACCCCGCCTGTGTTCCAAAACAAGCCGGGGTTTGCCCAAAACGGTCAGAACTACCTTAGTTACCCGCCTTCAGCAGTTTCACGGTGCGTTGCTTCCGGCCGTCGTAGCGGATGTGCAGCAGGTATGTTCCGGCCGGCAACTGCTCGCCGAACCGGACCGTCTGCCCCGCCCGCGCGGACCCCAGCCACAGTCGTTCGCGGCCCGACTGGTCGGCCACGCTCATCGCCTGAATAGTTTCTTCGACTACGAACGTAAACTGATCGTCGGTTGGGTTCGGGAATACAAGGTTATCGGTCACGTCGGCAACGCCCATGCGAGCACCCGGCGCGCAAACCGTTACGTTCTTACAGAATTGCGCATACCACGGAGCCGCCGAATAATTGATGCCTACGCAAACCTGACCACCCGTAAAGTTCGGGCCAAAGTTGTAGGTGGCTTTGCCCGGCTGCGTGGGCGTGATGCTCTGCGACGAGCCGGTGAACCACCAGGCAAAGTTGGTGGCGTTGGGCAGGTTGCGGGCGTTTACCTCAAAGGTTTTTACGTCGTTGAGCCGCGCGCAGTCGGGTCCAAGCAGGTCCGCGCCCGTGTTGGTCGGGGGCGGGTTGGTACCGTTTACCTGAACCGTCACCGCACCCGAAGTGGTCGATGCGCCGGCATTATCGGTCGCTTTGGCCGTTAGGCTATACGTGCCCGCGCCGACGTTGGTCCAGTTGAACTGATAAGGAGTCGTGGCGCTTTCGCCCAGTTTGGTTGAGCCGTTGAAGAATTCCACCTTGCTTACCGTTCCGTTGGCATCGGCGGCATTGGCCGTGAGGGCAATGGTAGCCGGTGCCGTAAACTGGGCGTTGTTGGCCGGTGCCGTCAACGAAACGGTTGGCGGTTGATTCGTTGGGGCGGGGTTGTTGACCACGACGTTGACGGTGGCGGAGGTCGTCACCGCGCCGACGTTGTCGGTGGCCCTGGCCATCAGCGCGTAACTACCCGCGCCCACGTTCGACCAACTGTAGCTGTACGGAGCAGCCATGCGTTCGCCCAGTTTGGTTGAGCCGTTGAAAAACTCGACTTTACTGATTGTTCCGTCGGCGTCGCTGGCGCTGGCCGTCAGGTCAATGGTTGCGGGTGCCGTGAACTGAGCGTTGTTGGCGGGTG
>CAXUEB010000170.1:0-2548 GCA_964249775.1 uncultured Spirosoma sp. | reverse complement strand
GTGAACTGAGCGTTGTTGGCGGGTGTCGTCAGCGAAACGGTTGGCGCTTGGTTGCCCGTCGGTGGGGGCGTCGTTCCGGCCCAGCTATCGGCGGGGTTGAGCATACGATCTTTAACCCACGTGCCCGAGTACGTGGTGGTGTTCCAGGCCGCGCTGTTGCACGCTCCAGGATTCAGAGCCGCCGATGACTCGGCCTTATCGGCGAAGCTCCAGTTAACCCAGCTAATTTTCTGACCGGCCGGGTTCTGACCCGCCATTAAGTCAACCCACGCCTGCGCGTTGTTGTAGTCGCCCCCGCCGTCGCCCGTGTAGCTGCTGGTGCCCCACTCCGACGCAAAGAGAGGCAACTGCCCACTCACCGACCGAATGTCGTTTTGAAAATAATGCGACCCGGCGTAGTAGTGGAACGTGTACATGACGTTGTGGGCGTTCGCACCGGTGAGCGGGTTAGCCAGCACATCCTGCGGGCGTTGGCACCACTGGGGCGTTCCAACCAGGATGATGGCCTGACTATCGTACTGCCGAATCACGGGAATCACCTGGTCGGCGTAGGCTTTGATGGTATTCCAATCGACGCCGTTGGGTTCGTTGCAGATTTCGTAGATGACGTGCTTTTTGCCGGCGTGGGTCTGGGCCATCGTCCGAAAAAAATCAATGGCGTACGACAGCCGCTCGTTTGGATTGCCGGGGTTGAGCACGTGCCAGTCGATGACGCAGTAAATACCAGCCTGCGCGGTCCAGTCGACAATCTGGTTGATTTTGGCCCGCAGCCCACTTTGGTTGTTGAGGTAACCGCCCTCGTCGACGTACATGGCGGCCCGGAACAGGTCGGCTCCCCAGTCGCGGGCCAGCGCCTGAACGGACCCCTGCGTGTAGCACTGATCGAACCATTGCAGACCGTGCGAGCTGATACCCCGCAGTTGCACCGGAGTACCGGCTTCGTTGGAAAGCTGTTTGCCGACCAACTTGAGCCGACCATTAGCCGCGAGGGGCGTCGGCGATTGCGCCAGGATAATTGTGGCCGTACACAACCAGCCAATTAAGCTATACACGAAGTTATAAGTAAACTTTTTCATAAAAATAAGATAGTCTTTAGCGGATAAGCGGTAAAATTCTCCCATAAAGGTAACCTGATAAACAGATACATTGTTAGTAGAATCTAAACGCTTAACAGAAAAATGATACGTCAGTAAGTAAGCCGTTGGGTGCATTTTGGTAAAAAGGCACTCGTGCGTACTTTTGGACGAAATCGCTTTTATCTGCATGAAACTCTTCCGCTTCGGCCCGCCTGCGCACGAACGTCCCGGCGTGTTTTTACCAACTGGCCAACACCTCGACGTCACGCAGTTTGGCGAAGATTACGACGAATCATTTTTCGCCACCAACGGCCCGGAACGACTCACGCACTGGCTGGCAAGCCACGCCCGGCACTGTCCCGAAATAGCGGCTGACCAGCGGTTTGGGCCTTGTCTCAAGCGGCCGTCCAAGCTGATTTGCGTTGGCCTGAACTACGCCAAACACGCGGCCGAAACCGGAGCACCTACCCCCGCCGAGCCAATCCTGTTTTTCAAAGCGACCACGGCCTTATGCGGCCCGAACGACGACGTGGTTATCCCGAAGCGCTCCGACAAAACAGATTGGGAAGTCGAACTGGCCATCGTTATTGGTCAGCGGGCCAGCTACGTCGAACTGGACGAAGCGATGGACTACGTCGCCGGTTACGCCTTGCACAACGATTACTCCGAACGGGCGTGGCAGTTGGAGCGCGGGGGGCAGTGGGTAAAGGGAAAAAGCGCCGACACATTCGCGCCCCTCGGTCCGTACTTGGTCACCAAAGATGAAGTACCCAATCCCAACGCGCTCAACCTTTGGCTCAGCGTCAACGGCGAACGCTTGCAGGACTCCAACACCGACGACATGATTTTCAACGTGCCGACACTGGTGAGCTACATCAGTCAGTTCATGACCCTGCTGCCCGGCGACGTCATTTCGACCGGTACTCCCGCGGGCGTCGGGCTGGGTCTGAAACCGCCCCGGTACGTAAAGCCCGGCGACGTAATCGAGTTGGGTATCGACGGCTTAGGCCAACAGCGGCAGCAGGCCGTGGCGTATCATTGAGATGGTTATCGACGCGCACCAGCACTTCTGGCATTACGAACCTGTTCGCGACGCCTGGATCACGGACGACATGGCGGCTATCCGGCGCGATTTTCTGCCCGCCGATCTGGAGCCGGTGCTGGCCCAGAACGGCGTGGACGGCTGCGTGGCGGTGCAGGCGTCGCAGTCGGAAGACGAAACGCGGTGTTTGGTCGGCATGGCTCAGAACTACGACATTGTCCGGGGCGTGGTCGGCCGTGTCGATTTGCAGGCCGAAAACCTGCGGGAGCGCCTATTAAACTTTGCCCAGTTTCCCCAGATCAAGGGATACCGGCACGTGTCGCAGTCCGAACCGTCCGATTTTTTGACGCGCCCAACCGTGGTGCGTTGCATTCGTCAACTGGCCGAATTTGGCCTGACGTACGACATCCTGATCTACCCCAACCAGCTT
>CAXUEB010000169.1:7090-11701 GCA_964249775.1 uncultured Spirosoma sp. | reverse complement strand
AATCCTGTTCGTCGACGACGGCAGCACCGACAATTCGTGGGCCGTTATCGAGCGGCTCGCGGGCGTCAACCCCCACGTGCGGGGTGTTCGCTTCAACCGCAACTACGGCAAGACGGCCGCCCTGCAAACCGGCTTCGGAGCCGCGCGGGGTGGAATCGTTATCACGATGGACGCCGACCTTCAGGACAGTCCCGACGAGATTCCCGAACTCTACCGGATGATCGTGGAAGACAAATACGATTTGGTGTCGGGCTGGAAGCAGAAGCGCTACGACCCCATCACCAAGACACTGCCGACCAAATTGTTCAACGCCGTTTCGCGCTGGATTTCGGGCGTTCAACTCCACGATTTCAACTGTGGCCTGAAAGCCTACCGGCAAAAGGTCGTGAAAACCATCGCGCCGGCGCTCTACGGCGACATGCACCGCAACCTGCCCATCGTGGCGAAGTGGAACGGCTTTAACCGCATTGGCGAAAAGGTGGTGCAGCACCGCGCCCGGAAATACGGTACGACTAAGTTTGGGTTAGAGCGCTTCGTCAACGGTTTTCTGGACGTGCTCGTGATTGCCTTCGTCCACCGGTTCAGCAAGCGGCCGATGCACTTTTTCGGCACGTTCGGCACGCTGTCGTTTTTCGTCGGCACGGTGCTGGCAATCTGGCTCATTGCCGAAAAACTGATCCACATTGCGCAGGGCGAACGGTACCGCAACGTAACCGACAACCCCCTGTTCTTCTTTGGGTTGGTCGCGATTATCCTCGGCGTTCAATTGTTTCTGGCGGGCTTTTTGGGTGAATTACTGGTGCGGCAAAACTTGAACAAAACCGGCGAATCGACCATTGCCGAGCGCGTGGGCTTTGCCGATTCGGTAGCCGTTTAAGCAAAAAACCGTTACTTTCGTCGGCGTTTTACGTTGTATAGTTAGGCGTTCAATACAAGATTGCGCCTACGCTTGGCGCGTTGCACCGGGTTTTGAACACTGGGCGACGCACCAAGCGTAGGCGCAATGTTTATTTTACCCCGGCAACAAACTCCAAATTTTCCAGTTTTTTCTCAAAATTGTATGCAACCTCAATTTGACACGGCACAACTTGACCTGATGGCGAAAACTCCTTCCAAAGCGCACCCCTGGCACGGTATCTCGCCGGGCGACAAGGCCCCCGATGTGATCACGGCGTTTATCGAAATTGTGCCCACCGACACGGTGAAGTACGAAATCGATAAAGAATCCGGTTACCTCAAAATCGACCGGCCGCAGCAGTACTCCAACATTGTTCCGGCGCTTTACGGCTTCGTACCCCGCACGTTCTGCGGAGAGCGCATTGCCCAGTTAGCGTCGGAGCGGTCGGGCAAATACGTCGAGATGGGCGATCACGACCCGCTCGACATCTGCGTCTTGACCGAGCGCGAAATTACCCACGGCGATATTCTGTTGCAGGCCATTCCCATCGGCGGCTTTCGACTCATTGACAAGGGCGAAGCCGACGACAAAATTATTGCCGTGCTCAAAGGCGACGCTATGTTTGGGCAGTACGACGACCTGAGCGACCTGCCCGAAGCGGTTGTTAAACGCCTACGCCACTATTTTCTGACGTACAAGAACCTGCCCGGCGAACCCGCTGTGATGGAACTGGCCAATATCTACGGCCGCGACGAAGCCCGCGAGGTTATTCGGACGGCCATGCAGGACTACGCCGAAATGCCGGCGTAAGCGGCACAACAAGCGCGTCGGAGCCGGCGGGTCCGGTTTGTTCGAGATTAATAAAGATGATGATGAATCCACTCAAACAGACGCTGCTGGCGGTTGGATCGTTGCTTCTGGGAACGTCCGCAACGGCGCAACGAACCTTGCCCCCGGCCGAACTCCGCGCGTTCACCGAAGGCCGCATCCGACACCAGCGCACGCTTGGTCTGACGCTGGGCGGCTACGCGCTGGCCAACATCGCCGTGGGTAGTCTTGCCGCCGGGCGGTCAACCGGCGAAATGAAGTTTTTTCACCGCATGAACGTTTACTGGAATTTGGTTAACCTCGGCATTGCCGGCGCGGGGTTGCTGGGTTCCGGAAAACGGACCGCCGACGGAGAATCGCTGGCCGATGCGGTGCGGCAGCACGAGAACATGAAGCAGGTGTTGTTGGTGAACGCGGGTTTGGACGTGGCCTACGTCGTCGGCGGGGCGTACCTCCGCGAGCGGGGCAACAACCAGCCCGACAAAGCCGACCAACTGCGGGGCTACGGCAAGTCGGTCATGCTTCAGGGTGGTTTTCTGTTGGCCTTCGATCTGGTCAACTACGCCTTGTTCAAACGCCGGGGTGATCGGCAGGAGCGTTTGCTTTTATCGGCTACGCCGACCGGTCTGGGGCTGGTGCTACCGATTCGATAACGGACTGGGCTATCTGGTCGTTTGTCAGTTAGACCGGCGTACCAATCAAAACAAACGTGAATCAAGACGAAAACTTTCTGCGCGAGGCCATTCGGCTGGCCCGCGAGGGCATGACGACCGGGCAGGGCGGACCGTTTGGGGCCGTTGTGGTTAAGGATGGCACCATTGTGGGACGGGGCTGCAACCAGGTTACGTCGACTAACGACCCGACCGCCCACGCCGAGGTGGTGGCCATCCGCGACGCCTGCCAAACGTTAAAAACGTTTCAGTTGGCCGGTTGCACGCTCTACGCGTCCTGCGAACCCTGCCTGATGTGTCTCGGTGCCATCTACTGGGCCAGGCCGAGCCGGATTGTCTACGGCGCGTTTCACACCGACGCAGCCGGGGCCGGCTTCGATGACCAATTCATTTACGAAGAAATCGCCAAGCCCCGCCAGCAGCGCCGTATTCCAATGCAGCAACTCCTGCGTGACGAAGCCGACGCGGTGTTCCGCGAATGGACCGCGCTGGAGCGTAAAAAGAAATACTAAATAGTGGGTTGTGAATAGCGACGTGTGAAGTAAAGCCGGATGGCACTTCGCTGTTCACAACTCGCTATTCACAACTCGCTATTTCCGTGTCTTCCCACCACATTGTCCGCGACGAGCAGGAACCCGCGCTGCTGATTGCCAACGGCGAAGCCTGCCAGCCCGAACTCCTCGGCCAACTGCTCGAATGGAGTCCGGTGGTCGTCGTGCTCGACAGTGCCGTCTGGCGCGTGCTCGACCTGGGCATCAAGATCGACGTGCTGCTGGGCGACTTTGACCGAGATCTGGACCTCGACGCGGTGCGGGCGCAGCAGTACCCGCTGGAGGTAGTGCACATGCCCGACCAAGACAAAACCGATCTCGAAAAAGGCATTGAGTACCTCATCGAACGCGGCTTCCCGGCCGTCAACATCGTCTGGGCCACCGGCCGCCGGGCCGACCACACAATCACGAACCTGACCAACCTCGTTCGCTACAAAGACCGCATCCGTCTGGTCATGCTGGACGATCAGTCGAAAATATTTCCCTTAGTTGGGCGCTTTGAGAAGTGGTACGAAGCCGGCACGCCCCTGTCGCTCATTCCGGTCGGCACCGTAGCCGGCATTCAGACGGAAGGCTTGACGTACAACCTCCACGACGAAACGCTGACGCTCGGCTACCGCACCGGCAGCAGCAACGAAGCCGCTCAGGACGGCTTCGTGCGGATTGAGGCCCGGACCGGCGATTTGCTCATCATGGAGTGCTGGGATTAGCGAGCGGTTTGCCGGAACCAAGCGTTACTTTCCTTCGTGAACAGCAGCACGACGGCGATCAGCGAAATAATCGTGGACAGCACGTCGACCACCGTTGCGCCGGGGTTTTGGGCGTATTCCTGGCTGAACAAACCAATCAGCGCCAGGACGCCCAAGCCAATCAAACCGGCCATGACGTAGCGCGCCCAGTTGGCTCCCGCGTGAATCTGCCGCAGGACGTAGAAGGTCAGGACCGCGCCGATAAAGACGCTCACGATGCTACCAACCGAGTAATCGCCGGAAAAGGCAAACCCCAGCAGTTCGATGGCTAAACAAAACACCAGCAGCCGCAGGGCGTTTTGAACGCTCGCCGGGCGACGGGAGAAAGTCATGGTTTTCATACACGTTGCATTTAGGGTGTATTACTCACCAGGCCCGAAAGTTGTTTGCCCAACCCGGCACGAAGCCGAAAAACGCAACCACCGGTGCAGCGGTTTTTCGACGAAGTAATACAGCCCGTGCGCCGTCAGCACCAGCAGGCCGAACAGCAGCCATCGGTTTGACCCGGCAATCGTCTTTTCCAGCACCTTAGCGACAACGCCCACGTGAATCAGGTAAAACGCGTAGGAACTCTGCCCCAGCGCCCGCGCGACGGGGTGGGCAAGCCCGGTGCGTAAGTAAGTGCGTTCCCTGAGCAAGCCCACGATCAGGCACGCAATGCCGACCGGTAAGATGTAATTGTAGGCGATTACTTCGCTCCACAACCGCGCCAGGGCATCGTCGGTCCAACCCGTCAGCCAGATTTGCCAGCCGGCGCAAAGGCTAATTAGTACCAGACCGTTGACCGTAGCGAACGGTACATCGGGCAGTCGGTCCTGATGCCAGCGCCGGGCCAGCCACATACCCGCCACAAACTCAAATGACCGCCCAAAGAAGCTGTAGAACCACACGAATGGTAAGCCGCCGAACAAATC
>CAXUEB010000169.1:6534-7080 GCA_964249775.1 uncultured Spirosoma sp. | reverse complement strand
GCCCAAAGCAGCAGACCAAGGCCGGTCAGCACCGCCGTCAGCGGTAGCGCTCCCCAGCGCCGGAGCGGGCCGAACAGCAACGGGGCCGCGCCGTAGAAGCACGCTTCAACCGTCAGGCTCCAACTTTGGGCAATGCCGGTAAACTTACATTCGTCGAATAAGCCTTTAAGCAGGGTTAGGTTCAAGGCGAAAACCGACCAACGCATCGGGTGGCCCAGGGCATAATTGACCACAACCGTCAGCAGCAGAATAAGCGCGTACAGCGGAAAAATGCGGGCGAAGCGGTTTTTCCCGTAAGCTCGCCATGACCAGTCAACGGACGAGCTATACCGCTCAGCGTAGCGGTGGTAGATGAGAAAACCGCTAAGCACAAAAAAGACGGACACGCCGACGTAGCCCTGCGCCAGCAGCCGGTACGTGACCGACCCCGGTGCCGCGCCGTTGTCATGGTGCACAAAAACCAAGTAAGCCGCTGCTGCCCGCAAGCCGGTCAGCGCCGGAATGGCGCGCCCGGCCCCACGGGCGCCCGCGCGCCGGGGGGGGGGT
>CAXUEB010000169.1:0-6524 GCA_964249775.1 uncultured Spirosoma sp. | reverse complement strand
GCCGAAACGTCGGCCGTCGCTCCGGTGGGGGATAGGCGTTTGCGTCCTGTTCACTGCCCGCATCAGCGCGCCAGGATTAACCGGCCGCGGAGCCGGGCGTTGGCTTCGTCGGTAACGGGCCAGGGCGTTCCCGCGTCGCCGACGGTGAATTTGTACAGGTAAACGCCGGCCGGCAGCGGTTCGCCGGAGTCAGCGCGACCGTCCCAGGACCATTCGTTGCGGCCCACGCGCCCCGTCAGGCCCGCCTGTCCGGCTTTCAAGTGCCGCACAACGCGCCCGGTCAGGTCCGTGATAGTGAGCGTCAGCACGGCGGGCGGCTGTTCGCCCGTCAGGTGAAAGGCAATAATAGTCTGTTCCCGGAACGGATTGGGGTAAGCCGTCAGGTCGGTTAGTCGCCGTTCGTTGCTGACCCGAAACCGGACCTGGTAAGGAGCGGCTGCGTTGCCCACGGCATCGCGGGCCGTGACCAGCAGGCGGTATTGGCCTTCGGGCAGCAGCGGGAGTGGATACCGCCCGCGAAACACCCGGTCGGCACCCGTGGGCTGAATCGTCGCGGCCCGCCAGCTTAGGCGCTCAAACGACTGATTTAAACCGGGTCGTTGCAGAAACAGGTCGATACCCGCCGTGTCGCGCCGGATAAGCGACCGGTTATCGTCGGCCACCAGCACGTCGACGATTGGCCGGGCCGATACCACCGCGCCGTCTTCGAGCCGCGCGCCGTCGACCGCTACTTCGAGCACCGGGCCAAAGCGATCGGCCTCGACGGGAGCGATACGTCGAGGGTGTTGTTGTGGTACGAATGCTCCGGTTGCAGCCGCGGATTCACCGTAATCATCACCCGATTAACGCCCGGCAGATTGGCGGTGGGTAAGCGCGTAGTAAATCGCAGCGTGTCGCCAACGGTCGGGGCCGGGAGCCGCCACTGCCGGCTTTGGGGTTGGCTTAGCCCAGCCGCGTAAATTGTTTGTCGCACCAGGAGTGAGTCGGCGAACGGGTAGGGGCTAAGGTTCGTGAATTGCACGGGAATCGCCAACGTGTCGCCCTGCCGGATGTCGGTTGGCAGCGGAACAGGCAGGCGAATCTGGCCTTCGGGCAAGCCCACGGCCGGGCTGTTGGGCGCATACACGAACTGACCCACCGACCAGGCCGTCAAATCGTTGCTCAAGTCAGCGCGTCGAACGCGCCAGTAGTACGTCACGTTGCGCCGGGCGGGCAGCGTGGCCACGTAGCTGATGACGCCCATCGTGGTCAGGCGCTGGGTCGGGTGGCCGGGGCTGTCGAAGCGGGCCGTGCTGTCGAGTTCGAGGTCAAACCGGCGAAGTGTATCGGTTCGGTATTCGGCCGTCAGTCGAATGGTCGTTGCCCGAACCAAGCTACCCGGCGCGGGGTACACCAAGACGGGTTTCTGGCCGGCAACGTTGATTTCGGCGACGGCGCGGTTGTTGGCACGATTCGCTTCGGGCAGGGCAGAAGCGCCGGTTGCGTTGGTGGGGTTAATCGTTACCTCGAACTGATTCGGTCCGTCGGCGTCGCGCTCGTTGGGAAGCGTCAAGGTCAGCGTATCGCGGTAGGCGACGGTGTGCGGTAGCGTTAGATTGTACACGCCCGATTCGCGGCCGGCGACCCACCGGCGTACCCGAACCGGCAGTGGTCCGCGCCGGTACTGCCCCGCGTTCTCGACCACGGCCCGAATTACGACTGAATCGCTGAGGGTAGTTAAGGGCTGGTTGATCGGTCCGCCGATGCGCAGTCCCTCGACGCGTAGTCCGCCGGCCGTCAGCACGTAATCGGGCGTCTCGAACGGAAACAGCCGCAGGGCCGGGTCGCCCTGCAAGACCATCTGCTGCGCGTTGGCCAGACTCAGGCCACCGGGCGTTTGCGCCAGCACGCGCCGAATGGTTTCCTGCTGAAGCTGCCCGATTGATCTAATCAACTGGAGGCTGTCGGTCAAGAGGTTGTAGAAGTGCGTACTGTACTCGTGCAGGTTACCCACGTAACCCAAGTGGCTCTGCGCAATGGCCGCGATGGCCCCGCGACCGGGCGTCAAGACCCAATCGGTGGTAAGCGTCGGGCGACCGAAAAAGAAGTTGCCGATGGCGCAGCCGTTGATGAGCAGCATGGGATACTTGCCCCGGTTGCGGTACCCCAGCGCGTCGTTGGAACAGAAACCAATGTCTAAGTCCGTTACGTCCAAGCCCGAATGCCCAAAGAACGTCATCAAACCCACGCCGTCGTTTACGGGTTTTACCACGTCGATGCGTTCGACGGGATTGTCGGTTTCTTTGGAAAGCGTTGCGACGCGGGCACCCAACGACGGCACAACCGCCTGATCGCGGTAGGCGTCGACCAAACCCCGAAACAGACGAGCTTCGCCCGCCGTTTGGCCTCCGCTCAGGTGCAGAACGTTTTTACGCCACAGCGTTCCGGCCAACGGGCTTTCGTATTCCATGACCTTACCGAGATAAGCAAGCACTTCCTGGGGCGTACCGGCGTTCACACGCCCGGTCGGAATGGCCGGCACGTCGACCAGTTGGTTGTCGAGTTTCACATTATCCAGTCCGGCCGTGAACAGCCCGTCGGAGCCGGGAAAGCCGTAGGTCATGACCAGATCGAGCGCGGCCTGTTTGGGATCGCGCCGGACGCCGGGCGTACTGCGGGCGCGGCCTAACAGCAGCAGATAGGCGACCGGTGCCTGCCGCAGCATCTGGGCCGCGAAGCGCCGGATGGCCAGCGGGTGCCGCTCGCCGTAGCTGAACTGGTTGACGAGTTGCTCCATCGTCGCCGTCAGCGTATCGTGACCTCCGCCCGCGGCCGATGCGCGGTAAGCCGCGTAGGCCCGCACGGCGTTAGTTTCGTTACCCGGCGTTGGTGGGCTGACCGGCTGCATCAGCGCTTCGTGGCTGACAATCAAGTACGTGGGCTTACGCGCCGACCAGTTTGGGAACGTTACGGGTTGGAGGGCCGCTACCGATTGGGGCTGGCTCGTGCTGAGCAGCGTTCTTGGAACGTCGGTGCCCCGCACGACCAACCGGGCGAGGCCAACCGCGGGTGCCGCGGCACCCACCCGCACGGGCGCGTTGGGGTCCGTGATGTCGTAGAACCGCGTTTCGGCCGGCACCTGTGTTAGCATCAGCAACGATTGCCCGGCCGGATTAGCAGCGAGCCGGAACCGACGCTGGGGTTGGTCGTTGGCGGTCAGCGCTTGCGGGTAGCGGAGTTGGATAAGTGAAACCGAATACCGGTCGACGTCGGAGCCGTTGCCCCGCGAAACGGTCGAAACGAGCAGCCGCCCGTCGGAACCCACGTCCGTCCAGGTCAGGTCGTGCTGAAGGCGGGCGTTTTCGTAGGTTGAAAAGAGTGTTGAGTCGAGCAATCGCCGGGCGTCGGCGCTGGCCCCGACCCGACACTCGACCCGGTGCATCGTGTAGTCCCGACCAACCAGCAGTACCTTTATCTGCGGGGCGGGGCCGGTGCGCACGGCGTTGGTGAGCGTGAAGGGGTTGTCGTACGGCTTGTCTTTGTGCTGCACGACGCCCGTGTACCCTTCGCCGGCTTCGTAATGACTGTATTCGATCTTGGGCGGAATACCGGCCGCGTAACCGGGATAGGTGTCCGTAAACAGCCGTAGTTCTTCGGCCCAATGGTACGCTTCGGGCGTCAGGCCGGCGTCGGCCGTGTCGGTGTAGGCCGCCATGCGCCGGCCGGGTTTGCCCGCTCCGACCGGTACGCCGGCGCGGGACCGGTCGAGTTGCCACGTCAGAAAGTAAGCCGTCGTATCGCTGAACAGACTGTAATGGGCGTGGGGCTGGGCCGACACGGGTCGGTACAACAGCGAGTCCGGTGCACCGTCGTTGCCCTGGCCGTAGAACTCCACAAAATCCGTCGCGTCGAAACGCCCATCCGCTTCGCCTTCTACCACGATGGCCTGCTCGACGCCCCGGTGAAACACCTGCACGGTGGTGGGGTTAACGGCACTGAGCGAAACGCCCGCCCGCGTTAGTTCGGCCGCGGTGATGCGGTACAGCCCGGCCTGGGCAACGGGTATCTTCAGGTAGGTTTGCTGGTAATTAATCCAGCGGGTTGGATCGGAATCGTTGGAAAACGCCGACTGCGCCAACACCCGGCCGGTCAGCAGCCCGGCGGCCAAGAAAGGAAAACGTTTAAACATACAAGTACGGTACGGTGGGCTAAAGGTACACAAATCAACGAAATAGGAGACATGCTGGTTGGTCAGTAAGCCTGTCTCAACTTCCCAAGTGTGAACCGGTGAACAGTGGGCCGGCTGATGCGTTTGCACCCGTCTACCGGCTCTGGGTTTAAAACTGCACAGCCCTGAACCAGGACCAAGCCGTTGTTCAGCCGCTGAAACGAACGCCAGTTGGTTCGTATCTTCGCGGGCCTTCGGTGTGTTGACCCGACCCCGGTTGCTCTACCGTCTGCCCCAAGCCTGTACCCAAATAAAGATGATTTCGCCCACCCGCAGCCAGTTGATTGAAGCCGATGCCCAATTGGCTCAGGTGTTTAGCCATTTCTACTGCGTTCAGCAGGCCGCCGATGCCCTTCCCATTCGGCAGCAGTTGCTGCCCAACTACGAAATGCTGCTCGCGTTTAATTTCGGACCGGCCATTCCGGTCTGGTTGGGCGATGCGCACCAACTCATCCGGCAGACGGCCGTGCTGGGACCCTTGCAGAGAACGTTGGTCTACGAGTTACCGGCTGGTGCCGACCTGATCGTAGTTAACTTCACGCTCAATGGTTTCTACCGACTCTGGGGCCGGGCGTTGCACCGACCTAAAGCCTTGGAATTGCCGAACGCCGATGCGGTGTTTGATGTCGACAGTTTAGCTGTACTGTGGCGGCAGTTGGCCAGCCTAACCGCGCTGCCAGATCGGTTGCGGACCTTTAGCGCCTACGCCTTAACGCACCTCAGTCCAGTGGATGCCGTCACCCGCTCCCTGCTCGATTATGCCCCTTTGTTTGGGCAGACCGCCGTCGATCCAATCAAAGCGGTGGCCCAAACGAACCAGGTTTCGGTCCGCAGCATCCAGGCGCGCCTGAAAACGCAGGTAGGCTTTTCGGCCAAGGAACTGGTTCGCTTCCTGCGCTTCAAGCAGGTGCTCAGCGTGCTGATGCAGCGCAACGCGACTGAGCAGGCAACCATTCCCGTGGATTGGCTGGCCCTCGTGCTGCGGTTTGGCTACCACGACCAAAGCCACCTAATCAAAGACTTTCGGTATTTTTTGGGCATTACGCCCCGTCAGTTCATCCGGCAGTTAGCCCAGGGCGAGGTCTGCATGAGCAAATCCGGTAAATTTTACTGAATCAACCCAACGAAGCGCCCCGCTTAAGGCGTTTGGAGCCGCCGGCGGAAGGCTACGGGCGTTAGACCTTCGTATTTCTTAAACAACCGGCCGAAGTACGACGCGTCGGACAAGCCCACTTCGGCGGCTATTTCGTTGATGGTCAAACTGGTTTGGTGCAGCAGCACTTTGGCTTCGAGCACAATGGCTTCGTCGATCCACTTGGTTGGCGATTTGCCGGTAACCGACCGGACGCACTTGTTGAGGTGATTGGGCGTGATGTTGAGCAGCCGGGCGTAGTCGCTGACCAAGTGGTGCGTTTGCCTTTGAACGAACAGCAATTCCCGAAACCGGTTCGTAAGCACTACGGCGTGCGTTGGCGGGCCGGCCGACGGGGGTCGGTAAACGCGGTTGACTTCGCACAGCAGCGCAATCAAATACGCCCGAAGTAGGTCCCCGTTCGTCAGGCCGTGTTCCGCGTAATCGAGCAGGAGTCGGTCGAACAGGTGGGTGACAAACCCCGCCGTCTGAGCGTCGAAGCAGACGCGTGGATTAGCCCATACCCGCAGGAAATCAAACCCATTGAGCAGGTCCGCCCCGCCGAATGTACCCACCGTGAAATCCGGGTGAAAACCGCAGATGAATCCGTGATTCAGGTCTACCGTATCGAAAGAAAACGCCTGCCCGGCCGGAACGATTAACCCCTCATTCGGACCAATTTTGTGGGTCTCGCTGCCGACACTCATGACCGCTTCTCCGCTGGTGAGGTACATCAGCGTGTGGTTCGTCAAGCGGGTGGGTGGCACCGGTAGCCGCATCAGGCGGCTCATCTCCTCAACCCGGACGACAAAAAACCGGACATCGTTCCTAAGAAGCGTGTCCGTTCGGGAACCGGCCTGAACGTAGCTGTCCCGAAACGTAGCTCCGCTGACTGTTTGTATGCTGGTTGTTGTCATCGCCAAACGCGGGCTTAGTCTCATTGGGCGCTACCCGACAAATTACGTCGGTAAAGGTAAAAGCCGGGTAGGGTACCACCTTTGCCGGACGCGCCGTTTCCAAATACTGTCTTTGTCTATAACAAATGAGATAAGCTATGTTTCACACCCCAGATGCGAGGCATCAATAGCCCGTCAGCCGGCAAGCAAATTCGGGTCATGTAATTTTCTCAGTAAATGAACTGTGTCAAGAAGCAAGTCATCTTGAGCAATCATAAAACTCTTTAGC
>CAXUEB010000168.1:0-11734 GCA_964249775.1 uncultured Spirosoma sp. | reverse complement strand
ACCGGCCGATGGGCCAGGCCGCCAGCGTTGTCAGGACGATGCCGATGATGATGGCTCCCCGCACGTTGCGCACCACCAGCACGCTCGTTACCAGTAAACCGAATACAAACGTCAAGACGATGGGGTCGGTCAGGCGGGCCGGACCAACGAGCGTGGCCGGGTTGGCAACGATAAACTTGGCGTTCTCGAATCCGATGAGCGTAATGAACAAGCCGATACCGGCTGATACGGCGTAACGCAGCGGCAAGGGAATAATTCGGACTAACGTCGACCGAACGTTCAACAAGGACAGCAGCAGAAACAGCATTCCCGCCCAGAACACGGCCCCCAGCGCCACTTCCGGCCGAATACCCCCGCCTTTAACCGCCGTGAACGTGAAAAACGCGTTCAGGCCCATGCCGGGTGCAACCACAATTGGATTGCGGGCGTACAAGCCCATCATCAGGCTGCAAAAAAACGACAGCAGAACCGTCGCCGTCAGAACACCGCTGAACGGCAGGCCGGCCTGACTCAGAATGGCCGGATTGACGACGATGATGTACATCGTCGCCAAAAAGGTCGAAACGCCGGCGAGGATTTCGGTACGGAAGGAAGCAGACGTAACGGCAGTTGTGGGCATGGGCATGAGTAACGGTCGCCGTCTTACAGTAAACTTCCCGCGGCTTCATCGACCCAAACTCGCGCGTTGGAGTGCGTTTGAATGATACTGGCCGGCACCTGCTCCGTCAACGGGCCGGTCAGGGCTTGTTGCAGCATCGGGGCTTTCTTCTCGCCACTGACCAGCAGAATCACCTCGCGGGCCTGGGTTAAGTGGCGCAAACCAAGCGTGATGCCCCGCTCCAGAACGGTCTTTTCTTTAAAGTACTTTTGCCCGACGGTTTTGGTGCTTTCCGCCAGGTCGATTACGTGGCAACCGTTGGTAAACGGCGTGCCGGGTTCGTTGAGGGCGATGTGGCCGTTCATACCCATGCCAACGAGCAGCAAGTCCAGCCCGCCCCGTTCGTCAATGAGGGTATCGATGCGGGCGCACTCGGCCGCGAGGTCGGCGGCTTTAGCGTCGAAGACGTGAACCTGTTCGGGTCGCAAGTTCAGGGGCAAAAACAATTCGTGGTAAACGGAATACGTACAACTCCCAAAGTCCTCGGCCCCGAAGCCCACCCACTCGTCTAAACCCACGAACGTGCAGCGGCTCGCGTCAACCCGACCGGCCTGCGCCAGTCGAACGAATCGCCGGTAGGTTTCGATAGGCGTATCACCCGACGACAGGCACAGCCGCGCATCCGGTTTCTGATTGATGACGGTCGCGATGTGCTCCGCAGTATGCTGCGACAGGGCGTCGTGGGTGGGGAAGGTTTGTAAGGTCATGGTGTAGTAGGCTGGTTACTCCTCTAACAGGTTACGTTAGGTTCGCAGGTGTAAACGCAGTTTCCGACGCCGGAGCGCGACGGGCGTGGGCTGGTCCGCCACCGCAACGGGCTTGGGGTTCGGTGCGTTGTCGGGCAGGGCCGGCTCCCCTTCTGGTCCTTGATAAACGGCTCGTAGTCTCGCGGGTTTCGGTGGTTTAGCCGAGCGGTGAGCCGTGAAAACGGTTGCCTGGTGGAGCGACGCGGAGTTGATCTGGACGACAGGAACGGTTTGACCGGTGGCGAAGCCGGCGCTTAGTAAAACCAGCAACAACAGCGCACCGCGAACTTTTGACATGGGCGAAAGATAAAGTAATTTTGCGGTTCACTTCAGAAGTATGCAACTGACCAACAACCGCTACGACATTCAAGGTGTTGACGTATTGGACATAGCCGAGTCGTTCGGCCTGCCGCTATACGTGTACGACGCAGACAAAATTATCGAAAAAATTGGCTTGCTCCGGTCGGCTTTTCAAGGAGTCAATCTCAAAATTAAGTACGCGGCTAAGGCGCTGACCAACCTGAGCATTCTTAAACTGATGCGGATGCAGGGCATCGACGTGGAAGTGGTATCGGTTAACGAAGCGCGGCTGGCCCTGCGGGCGGGGTTTGAGCCGAAACAGATCATGTACACGCCCAGTGGCAACGCCTGGCCCGAAATTCAGGAAGCACTCGAACTGGGCTTGCAACTAAACGCCGACAGCCTGCCCTTGCTCGAACAAATTGGCCAAACCTACGGCAAACGTTACCCGGTAGCGCTACGGATTAACCCCAGCCTGACCGAAGGCGGCACGTTTAAAATTCAAACCGGCCACGAAAATTCTAAGTTTGGTATTCCCAACCAGTACCGTAACCGCATTCGAGCCGTGGTTGAGCGGTACCAAATTCCCGTCGTCGGGTTACACATTCACACCGGTTCGGACTTTAAGGACAGCAATACGTTCCTGAAAATTGCCGACGTTTTGTTCGAGATGGCCACCGATTACCCCGATCTGCGGTTTATCGACTTTGGGAGCGGCTTCAAAGTGCCGTACCGCGAGGGCGACCACTACACGAACTTAGACGACCTCGGCGCGAAAGTCACCGTTGCCTTTCGTCAGTTCTGTGACCGCTACGGGCGTGATCTGGACCTTTGTTTTGAGCCGGGTAAGCTGCTGGTGAGCGAAAGCGGGCATCTGCTCGTGGGCGTCAACGTCGTTAAAAAGAATCCGACGCGGACGTTCGTGCAGGTCAATTCGGGTCTCAACCACCTGATCCGGCCGATGATGTACGACGCCCATCACCACATCCTGAACGTGTCCAACTCGCTGGGCGAGGAACGGCTGTACGACGTAGTGGGCTACATCTGCGAAACGGATACTTTCGCCACCGACCGGCAACTGCCCGAAGTCCGACCTGGCGATGTGCTGTCGCTGGAGAATGCCGGGGCTTACGGCTTTAGCATGGCCTCCAACTATAACCTGCGCGAACGCCCGGCCGAAGTGCTCGTCTACGAAGGCAAGCCCCATCTTATCCGTCGGCGCGAAACGTTCGAGGATATGGTTCGGGGCATGGAAGAAATTGAATTTGAAGAAGTAACGATTGATAAAAGTTAACCGCAAAGACGCACAGGTGTCGCTAAGAGCGCTAAGATTCTGCTTTGCAGTTAAGAACAACCAAACATGGGACGCGCATTTGAATACCGGAAAGCTCGAAAAATGAAGCGGTGGGGGCAGATGGCCAAAACCTTCACCCGCATCGGCAAAGACATTGTGATTGCTGTCAAGAACGGCGGCCCCGACCCCGACACCAACGGCCGGCTCCGCGCCGTGATCCAGAACGCCAAGGCGGCCAACATGCCGAAGGACAACGTAGACCGGGCCATCAAGAAAGCTTCTTCCAAGGAGCAGGAAGACTACAAAGAGATTGTTTACGAAGCCTACGCTCCGCACGGCATCGCGCTCGTGATCGAAACCGCTACGGACAATCACAACCGCACCGTCGCCAACGTCCGTAGTTACCTAAACAAGTTGGGCGGTAGCCTCGGTACGCAAGGAATGCTCGATTTTATGTTCGACCGCAAGTCGGTGTTTCGCATTCCGGCCGAGGGCGTTGACCAGGAAGAACTCGAATTGGAACTGATCGACGTGGGCGGTGATGAAATCGAGTTTGACGACGAAACTGAACAGTATGTTATCTACGGCGAATTCACGGCTTTTGGGGCCATTCAGAAATTTCTCGAAGAAAAAGGCTACGAAATTAAGCAGGCCGAATTTGAGCGGATTGCGAACGACTACAAAGAGCTAACCGACGAGGAAGCCGCCGACGTTGAAAAGCTCATCGAACGCATCGAAGAGGACGACGACGTACAGACGGTGTATCACAACATGAAATAAAAAGTAAAAAGGGCCGGTCTTAAGACCGGCCCTTTTTACTTTTTATTTCACCGCATACTCACGCCTTCACGGAGAATCTGCACCCAGCCTTTAAAACTTTGCGGCAGGCCGCTGCGGTCGAGCGTTGAGAAGCGGACGTTAATCTGGTAGTAGTACAAACCACTCGGTAGTTCGGCCCCGTCCGACGTGCGGCCGTCCCAGGCCAGCGTCGGGCCGTTGCCTTCAAAGACTTTCGTGCCCCAGCGGTTGTAGATTACGTACGCAATATTCTCCACAAAACGCGGGCAGCGCATCGGCTGGAACACGTCGTTTTTGCCGTCGCCGTTGGGCGTAAACACGTTCGGCAGCATGAACGACGGGCAGGCGTCGTTGCAGACCCGGTTCGAGGGTGGACTTTCTAACCCGCGCCGGCTCACGGCCGTCACGTAGTAGCAACCCGAGACCGTCGTCAGGCTGGTGTGGTCGAAGGTCGTCGTTGGCGCGTTCACGCTCGTCAGCTTCGTCGGGTCCTCGTCGCCGTAGCGACCGTAATAAATGTTGTAGGTGGCGATGTTCGGGTCGCAGCTTGGGCCGGACGTAGGTTGCCACCGCAACTTGTTGGTAAACGTCGACTGGTCGCAGAAGCTTTCACTCGTCAGATTCGCGCAGTTCAAACTGTCCAGACCCAAACGCGGGGCGCAGGGCCGCGTCGTATCCGTCGGCGTAGCGCACTGAATCTGGCTGTAGTTTTCCAGCACACCAAACAAGCTCAGTCGAGCTTCGGCGTACTGCCCGCGCGTCATCACCCGGTAGCAATAGCTACTGTCGGCCGATACGGGCGCGCTGGTGTTGCCGTCCTGCGCGTAAAGGTCATTGCCCGTGTCGGTGTAGGTGTAACTACCGGCACCGCTCACCCGCACTTCCGCAATTCGGTTGAACGGCCCGTTGGGCCCGGTCCGGCTGCGGTAGAGGTCGTGCACCCGGTTGTCGTTGCTCCAGGGCGTGTTGGCCTGCCAGCGCACCAGCACCTGCCGCTGCGCGGGCGTGGCTGTCAGCCGGACGCTCGACGCGGGTTCGGTGATGTCCAAACGCGTCAACTGACGGGTAGCGTTGTCGGTGTAGTAAAACTCGACCCGGTAGCGGTACGCATTCGCAACGGTGTTGAGCGTCGTGGCGGTCGTACCGCGGTCGATGTAAACCGTATCGGGCGCACCCGGCTGGAGCGTCGTGTTGATGGTGGCTACCGTCTCGAAGTTCGTGCCGTCTAAGCCCGTGGCGCGCTGGAGCCGGTACTGGTACGGGCTGCCCAGATCGCCGGGCTGCAAGCCGATGGGCCGCGTCCAGCGAACCGTAATCCGGCCGCGCTCGGCCGTAGAATCGACCGTTACCTGCGTCATCACCGGGGCCAACAGGGGCAGCTCCAAACACGCCTGTTCGGACGCGACGCTAAAGCCGCCGTTGCTGTAGAGCGGATCGACGCCGGCAATTTGGTTCCGGTCACCGTAACGGGCCAGAATCCGGTACGAGTAGTTAACACCCCGGCGCAGCGCGCTGGTGTCGGTGTAGGTGGTCGCGTTGAGGGGCAGGCTAATCACTTCTCGATAGCCGGACCCCGCGGGCAAGCCTGTCGTACAAGCGTTAATGGTAATTGGATCACAGCCCTCCCGGCGGTAGATAATCAACTGCGAACCGGCCGGACCGCAGTTGTACGGTGCCCAACTGAGTTGAATCGCCCGGCCGTTGGCGGTTGCCGTCGGGCGGGCCGTCAGGTTCTTCACCGCCGGCCCTATGATGCGGATGCGCTGGGTTTGGAACGACACCAACGTTGCGTTACCGCGGGCGGGCACATCGCTAACCTTGTAAACAACCTCGTAGGGCCGGTCGCTGATCTGGTTGCAGTTGGTTTGCCACGTAAGGGTGGCGGTGCCTGGTTGGTTCTGCGCTACGCCCCCGTTGACTAAACGGGCGTAGGCGGGTGGAATCAACTCACCGGCTGGCAAGGGCAGACCGTCCGGGCTGAGGTTAAAAATACCCCCGTAAGCGGTAATAATTACCCGGTTACCGTCGGGATCGCTGGCCCTAACAACTTGGTTGACGGTCGTTCCAGCTTCGACGCACAGATCGGGTAGGGGCTCAATCAAGGGCCGTTTGTTGGGCTGGTCGACCACGTAAATCTGCATGTCGCGGGTGATCTCACCGATGAGGATGCCGTTCCGCCATTCTTCCACGATGAACGCGAAATTGTACTGACCTTCTTCGCCGGGCGCATCCCAGCAGAGTTCGCCCGTTTGGGGATTGATGGTGAACGTCGGCGCGCCACCCGTTTCGCTGATTCGACTGAATCGCGTTGGGTCCTGATAAGCCGGAATGAGCCGGTTAGCACAGATACCCCGATTCTGCAAACCTTCCGCCGGTACGCTCAGCCGGTAAGCTAAGCTGTCACGGTCAATATCGAAAGCCACCGGATTATGGCAGAACCGCTGCCCCACGCGCGCCGAATCCAACGGCGGATTGAGCATCACGGGTGAGCTATTCAAGCCCAGGTTCTGGTCAATCGAGATGGTGCTTGATACCCAAAACACAATGCTGTCCGAAGAGCCGGGGGGCGGCAGGTTCTTCGTGTTTTTGTTCCGGTTGGGAATTTGCACGCCAATCGTGTAGGCGCCCGGTCCCGGATAGGTGTGAACCGTCCGGTAGATGTTGATCGACGTTCGTCGGCCGGGAATGTCCCTACGATTATTGCCCCGAGATACGACCTGCGTGGTGCCGTCGCCGAAGCAGAACGTGTATTCATTGGCGTCATTAGAGGCCGGTCTGCCGTTTTCTTCGTCGTAGTACGTCGTCAGCGTAATCTCGTAGGTCAACGAGGTCGCCGAGATGCGCCGGGTTGTAATTTCGCCGGCCCGTACGTGCGTCGCCTGGCTGATCGTCGGCCACAGAACGGCCGTCAGAAACAGGCTTATCAGACCAATCGTGTAAAGGAATCGCATAGTATTACCTAATTTCCTTTACAACGATTCCAGGTCCGAAAAGTGTATTCAATTGGGCCGCAGAATGTGGCGTAATTCAGAAATTTATTAGACGTTACTTTCCTCTCCCAAAAACGCGACAGGGACAGGGGTGAGGGGTGGTTAATACAGCACCCATGTATCTTTGCCGCCACCACCCTGCGAAGAATTCACGACTAATGACCCCTTGCGCAGGGCGACGCGCGTCAATCCGCCCGGAATTACGTTGACGCCGTCGCCGTAAAGAATGTAGGGTCGCAAATCGACGTGCCGACCTTCGGCGTGGTCGCCCACGATGCACGGCACCCGCGAGAGCGAAATAGTCGGCTGGGCGATGTAGTTGCGCGGGTTTTCCTGAATTTTCCGCCGAAACAGTTCGTGCTCGTCCCGGCTGGCTTTGGGGCCAATCAGCATCCCGTAGCCGCCCGCTTCGTTGGCTTCTTTGACCACCAACTGCTCGATGTTGTCCAAGACGTACTGGCAATCTTCCGGCTCGCGGCAGATATAGGTCTGCACGTTGGGAATGATGGCTTCTTCGCCCAAGTAATACTGGATGATGCGCGGCACGTAGGAGTAGATCACTTTATCCTCCGCAACGAAAGTTAAAGGGGCGTTGGCTAAGGCGATACGGCCCCGCTTGTATACGTCAAAAATACCCGGCACGCCAATCATCGAATCCGGGTTGAACGCCTTTGGGTCGAGGAACGTGTCGTCGATGCGCCGGTAAATCACGTCGACAATCTGGAACCCCTTCGTGGTCCGCATCTTCACGTAACCGCCCGACACGACCAGATCGCGGGCTTCAACCAACTCAACGCCCATCTGCTGCGCTAAGTACGAATGCTCAAAATACGCCGAGTTGTAAATGCCCGGCGTCAGCACGACGACGGTCGGGTTGGGCCGGTCGGCAATGAACTGCAACATCTGAAGCAGCCGCGTAGGGTAGTCCGACACCGGCCGGACGCCCGTTTGGGTCAAGACTTCGGGAAACGTTTGCTTGGTCAGTTCGCGATTTTCGAGCATGTACGACACGCCCGACGGACAGCGGAGGTTATCTTCAAGCACCATAAATTGCCCGTCGTCGCCCCGAATCAGGTCGGTGCCGGTGATGTGGCACCAAATGCCTTTGGGCGGGCGGACACCCAGACACGGTTTGAGAAACGATTTGCTGGACTCGATCAGATCGCGGGGTACGACGCCGTCGTTCAAAATGCGCTGCTCGTTATATACGTCGTCTAAGAATAGATTCAAGGCTTTGATGCGCTGCACCAGTCCCGCTTCGAGCCGGTTCCATTCGGCCGCTTCGATCACGCGCGGAATGATGTCGATGGGCATGATCCGCTCGGTACCTTCGCCTTCCGAGTACACGTTGAACGTAATGCCCATGCTCATCAGGGCGCGTTCGGCCGCGTGCTGCCGGCTGATAATCTCTTCGCGGGTAAGCTGTTCAACCCGCTGCCGAAACGAAACGTAGCCCGACCGCACCTCAACTAATCCGGCCGCTTCGGGAACGCCGGCCGCCGGATTGGCAAACATTTCATCAAAAAAGTTATCGGTCTGGTAATCCGAAAAAGAAAAGTTAACGGATTGCTGTCCCTGCGATTGAGACATGCCGTTGAGGGACTGCGATTGTTTTTGAACCTGAATTTTTCGTTTCATGCAAACAATGTATTGGCATATAATTAGAAAGCCAAACGAAAATTAAGTAAATGTCAGATCAGTCAGTAATTGATTTGCGTAGTCATCCGAATCAACCAAACCTTTACAACCGAAGCGAAATTTTTGGACTCTTATCGAACAAACGAATTCCATCTTAACAATACAATGAAAACGACTTTACTGACATTGGCGATTCTGTTCGCTTGTGGGTCATTGGCCCCGGCTCAAACCCAAAAAGGCCGCTGGACGGTTGGCGGCCAAGTGGGCAGCCTCTCGTATCGCTCTTCAACTACCGAACTGCTGGCGAGCCGAACAGCTACGGTATTACTCTCGCCCTCGGCCGGCTATTTCGTGGCGAACAACGTAGCGGTGGGAGCGTCCCTGCCCATCTACTACGGCTATAACCGGTCGCAGTACGCCCCAATTTACTCGTACACATCCACCCAAATTAGCATTACGCAAGTCGGGTTGTCGCCTTTCGTTAGGGTGTACGTTGGTGCGGCTAAACTCCGTCCGTTCGTGAGCGCATCGGTGGGTTTTACGCAGGCGTGGTCTACCCTCGAAGACCTAAACAATGCTCGTCAGAACCGGACCCGCGACAGTTTCTTTACTTACGGCGGATCGGCGGGCGTGGCGTATTTTATTAATCAGAACGTTAGTCTGGATGCGTCGTTGGGCTACTCGGGCGGTGATCAAACCAACGTTGCTGACTTGGTCAACAACACCAGTAGCCGACCGGAGACGTTGGTCCTTAGTATCGGCTTTCGCGTGTTTCTGGGGCAATAATCAGTGCCTTGTACTACCGAATCAGATGAACCGAACCCCAAACCGCTCGCCCAACTCCTCTAAACTTTGCACGACCGGCTCCAGCAAGGGAATCCCGTTGGCCTGGCGTTCGGCTTCCATCAGGCGCTCCGGGTCGCCGGGGATCAGGACACGCTGCCCGTCAACGGCCCGCGCTTGCCGGAACCGCTGAATCCAGGTGTCCATGTGCGCTTTGAAGGCGTCGGCGGGCCGGAAGGCGTCGATGCGCATGGCCCCGAAGAAGTGTCCCGTTCCGTCGCCGACGCCTTCGTTGGCGGCCATAAAGCCCGCCGTCGCGAAGGGCGGCACCCACGGCCCGTAGTTCGCGCCCGACAGAACGCCCGAAAAAATATCCACAATGGCCCCCAAGCCGTAGCCTTTGTGTGAGCCGTGTTCGCGGTCGGTGCCGAGGGGCAGCAAGGCCCCGCCGTTTTTGACCGCGTTGGCGTCGGTCGTACTTCGCCCATCAGCGTCCTGCGCCCAACCTTCCGGAATGGCCTTTCCTTTACGTTGCAGGATTTCGAGCTTGCCGTAAGCCACCGCCGTTGAGGCAAAGTCGGCCAGAAAAGTCGGTTCCGTCGCGGCCGGGATGGCCACGGCAATGGGATTCGTCCCCAGCATCTTCTCCAGCGAAAACGTTGGGGCCACGAGCGGGGCCGCGTGGGTCATGGCCTGCCCGATCATATCGTGTTCGGTAGCCAGTAAGGCATGGTAGCCCGCAATGCCGAAGTGGTTGGAGTTGCGCACGGCTACCCAACCCGTGCCGGCCGTGCGGGCTTTGTCGATGGCAAAACGCATCGCCCACGGCCCCACCACTAAGCCCAGTCCCCGATCGCCGTCGACAACGGCGGTCGAAGGCGTTTCGTGCACGACGCGCAGCCGCGGCTTGGGGTTGAGCCGACCGTGATCGTAGAGCCGGACGTATCCTGGCAGTCGGGCGACGCCGTGCGAATCGACGCCCCGCAGATCGGCGCTGATGAGTACGTCGGCGGCTAAGCGAGCGTCGGCGTCGGGGCAGCCGATGGCGACAAAAATCTGTTCGGTAAACTGGCGGAGTTGGGGGGCAGTTAGCATGAGGGCAAAAGTAAGATACGACCGGTGACCATTCTCTGAGCGGGTGAATTAATTCCGGGACGCGTAGTCCCCCGCTCAGAGAAGGGTCGCCTACGTAATCGATTTGTGGAAACCTCGCTTTAAACGCATCGCTACCGAACGGGGTCTATACGTAAAATACCCCGTTTCCATGAACCGATTCATCCCGGCGGTCTTCATCGCCTTTTTTACGTTCACTACCTTACGGGCGCAGCCCGTCGTTGACCGCGGCAGCGTCACGACCGGTTCCCAAGCCGACGAGCAGCGCGTGTCGGCCGCACTTCGGCAGGTCACCGTGTTTCTGACCCGTGCCCAACTATCGGCCCGCGCCACGGCTACGTTAGACGCCGGTACAACCCGGCTCATTATCGACAACGTGCCCGCGCAGACTGATCCGCAAAGCATTCAGGTGGCGGGCAAGGGCGACGCGGTCATCCAGGGCGTTCAGTTTCGCACGAACTTTTTGGACAAAGCTCCCAAACCGGTTGCTCTGCAACGGTTGGACGATTCGTTGCGCGTAAATCGCGAGAGCTTAGAAGCGATGGCCGTGCAGGAAGAGGTCTTGCAGGAAGAGAAAAAGCTGATTCTGGCGAACAAGGACGTCGGCGGCAAAGACGCGGGCGCGACCGTCAAGCAAGTGGCCGACATGGCCCAGTTCTACCGCGACCGGCTCACCAAAATTGGGCAGGAACTGCTGGTCCTCGTCCGGCGCATGACCGAGCAGAAAAAGCGCGTCGCCCGATTAGAAGCGCAGGTCGCTGAGCAGAACGCCAAACGCGAGCGGCCCGTGGGCGAGATTGAGATAACTCTCACTGCTCGTAGTCGCACGACCCTCGAATTGGACCTGAGCTATGTCGTCGGTAACGCGGGCTGGGCACCCGTTTACGACATCCGCGTTCGGGATACGAAAAGCCCCGCGTCATTGGCCTACAAAGCGCAGGTGTACCAGAATACCGGCTTCGACTGGCAAAACGTTCGCCTGACGCTGTCGACGGCCAACCCCGCGCTGGGTGGTACGCAGCCGGAACTGGGCACCGATTACGTTGGTTTCTACGAACCCCGGCCCATGCCCCGCGTGCAGGAACAACGCGAATCCGTCGCGGCTGATGCGTGGGGTGCTGCTCGTAACCGTAAGTCGTTGAGCGATGAAGAAAAGGCCGCCGGTTTTGCGATGAATGCACCCGCCCCGCCACTCGAAAACACCGCCGACTTTACGCAGGCCGTCGATCAGCCGACCAACGTATCGTTCCAAATCGCCCTGCCGTACACGATTCTGACCAACGCCCGCCCGCAGGTGGTCGATATTCAAACGGCCGAACTGCCCGCCACGTACCGCTACGAGATTACGCCTAAACTCGATCCCGACGCGTTTCTGACGGCGCAGGTAACGGGCTGGGACAAGCTGAACCTACTC
>CAXUEB010000167.1:11436-11880 GCA_964249775.1 uncultured Spirosoma sp. | reverse complement strand
CTTACTGATTGAGGGAATGATTGTTTCGTCGTTCGCCCTGGGAGCCAACACGTCGTATATCTACGTGCGGGGTGAGCTGATGTACGTGATTCACATCTTGGAGAAAGCCATTGCCGAAGCGAAGGCCAATGGCTTCCTGGGTAAGAACATTCTCGGCAGCGGCTACGACCTCGAATTAGTCGTACAGCCGGGTGGTGGTGCGTACATTTGTGGCGAAGAAACTGCCCTGCTTGAATCGCTCGAAGGCAAGCGCGGTAATCCCCGCAATAAACCTCCGTTTCCGGCCGTGAAGGGTTTGTACCAATGCCCGACGGTGGTCAACAACGTCGAGTCGATTGCGACGACGCCCTGGATTATGAACAACGGGGGCGACGCCTACGCAGCGATTGGCATCGGTCGGAGCACGGGCACGAAGCTAATTTCAGCGTCGGGTCACATCAACAA
>CAXUEB010000167.1:10000-11426 GCA_964249775.1 uncultured Spirosoma sp. | reverse complement strand
CGGGCGGCTCGTCTGTGCCAATCTTACCGGCGAACTTAGCCCTGACGTTGGCCAACGGCGAAAAACGGCTGATGACCTACGAATCGCTGTCGGACGGCGGGTTCCAAACCGGTACCATGCTCGGTTCGGGCGGTTTTATTGTCTTCGACGAAACGGCCTGCATTGTGCGCAACACCTGGAATTATTCGCGCTTTTATCACCACGAATCGTGTGGGCAGTGCAGCCCCTGCCGCGAAGGCACCGGCTGGATGGAAAAGGTCTTGCACCGCATTGAACACGGTCACGGTCACCGGCACGACGTTGACCTGCTGGTGGATGTGGCGAATAAGATTGAAGGGAACACCATTTGTCCGCTCGGCGACGCGGCTGCCTGGCCGGTGGCGAGCGCCATCCGGCACTTCCGCGACGAGTTTGAGTGGCACATTACGAACCCGCAGGAAGCGACGCAACCGGGCGCGGTGTACCGGGGCGAGATGGCGCTGGTGTAAGCCCGAGTGCTCAACTAATTAGTGTAATTTGACGTACAGACGAGCCTTTAGACTCGTTCTATCAATATGGAAGACGTAAAGCCGCAGTTGTTAAAAGTAACCATCGACGACATTGAAGTAGAAGTCGAGCCGGGTACGACCATTCTTCAGGCCGCCCGTAAAGTTGGGCCGGCGGTAGCGCCCCCGGCCATGTGTTACTACCAACCGCTGAAAGGTAGTGGTGGTAAGTGCCGGGCTTGCTTGGTGCGTGTAGCGGCCGGGTCAACGAAAGACCCGCGCCCGATGCCGAAGTTAGTGGCTTCGTGTATTACGGCCGTGCAGGATGGCATGGTCGTTGAAAACACAACCAGCCCGCAGGTCATCGACGCTCGCAATGGTGTCGTGGAGTTTTTGCTACTCAACCACCCCCTCGATTGCCCAGTCTGCGACCAAGCAGGCGAGTGCGACCTGCAAAACTTTGCCTTCGACCACGGCAAAGCGACGACGCGCTACGAGGAAGATCGCCGGACCTTCGAGAAGCACGATTTAGGTCCGTACATCCAACTGCACATGACGCGCTGCATTCTGTGCTACCGTTGCGTGTACACGGCCGATCAGATCACGGAGAAACGCGTTCACGGTGTGCTGGGGCGGGGCGATGCCTCCGAGATTAGTACGTACATCGAGAAAGCCATTGACAACGACTTTTCAGGTAACGTCATCGACGTGTGTCCGGTCGGCGCACTGACTGATAAGACGTACCGATTCAAGAACCGGGTGTGGTTCACGAAGCCGGTCGATGCCCACCGGGACTGCCCGACTTGCTCGGGTAACGTAACGCTCTGGTACCGGGGCGACGAGGTGATTCGCGTAACGGCCCGCAAGAACGAATGGGGCGAAGCCAAGGAGTTTATCTGCAACACCTGCCGGTTTGAAACCAAACAAACCAGCGCCTGGAC
>CAXUEB010000167.1:0-9990 GCA_964249775.1 uncultured Spirosoma sp. | reverse complement strand
CCTCGGCGTAGGTCATCCGCGGCTGGTCCTCGGGCCGCTCGGCCTCGGCGAGCAGCAGCTTGCGCACGAGCAGGTGCGCGACCTCGTGGACGCCGACGGCGACCTTGCTGTTGCCCGACTGCCCGCCGGCGATGGTGATCGCTCTCCCTGGTGCCGTCGCCGTCACGACCAGGTCCTCCTCTGGGCACTGATTACCGGTGTGATCAGTCCTTGGGCCGCCGGTCGGCGGGGGCCCCCCCCCCCCCCCCCCCCCCCCACACGAAATGGACTTAACCGTACTACTTACCAAGGGACTGATTATTCTCGTTATCTTCGGAATAACGCTCCTGATTGCCATGTACTCGACCTACGCCGAGCGCAAGGTAGCTGCCTTCTTGCAGGACCGCCTTGGCCCGAACCGGGCGGGGCCGTGGGGTTTATTGCAGCCCGTCGCCGACGCGGGTAAGATGTTTTTCAAGGAAGATTTTATTCCGTCGCAGGCCAGTAAATGGCTGTTCATTCTGGGGCCGTGCTTGGCCATTTTGACGGCGCTGATGTCGAGCGCGGTGATTCCGTTCGGCGATAGCATTCGGTTCACTTGGGACGGTGTTCGCTACGACGTGCCGGTGCAGGCCATTGAAATCAACATTGGCGTTCTGTACATTTTTGGCGTGGTTTCACTGGGTGTTTACGGCATCATGGTTGGGGGCTGGGCGTCGAACAACAAATTTTCGTTGTTGGGTGCCATCCGGGCCGCGTCGCAGAACATCAGCTACGAAATTGCCCTGGGGTTGTCCCTGATCGCTATTCTGATGATGACCGGATCGTTGTCTTTGCGGGCCATCATCAATGAGCAGGCCACCTTTTTCGAGTGGAACGTCTTTACCCAGCCGGTTGGGTTCATCATCTTTCTGACCTGCGCCTTCGCCGAGTGCAACCGAACGCCGTTCGATCTACCCGAGTGCGAGACTGAACTGGTGGGTGGTTATCACACCGAATACAGTTCTATGAAGCTGGGCTTTTACCTGTTCGCCGAGTACATCAACATGTTTGTTTCGTCGGCGTTTATCTCGGCGCTGTATTTCGGCGGCTTCCATTACCCGTTCATGAACGCGGTTAACGGGGCGCTGGAAAATTCGCTGGGCGCGGTGACGGGGCATAACCTGGCAACGGCCATCGGCGTTGTGGTGTTCTTCGCCAAGATTTTCTTCTTTATCTTCTTTTTCATGTGGGTTCGCTGGACGGTTCCGCGTTTCCGCTATGACCAACTGATGAATCTGGGTTGGAAGACCTTGATTCCCTTGGCTATCCTGAACGTCGTTGTTACGGGTTGTGGCTTACTACTTGACTTCAAATACGCGACTTGGCTAATCGCTGGCGTTATGATTACCATCGTCGTTGTGTCAAGCGCCCGTTCAGCCACCCGCGCGCCCAAACGGGATTTCGTACCCCAACAGACTTAATCACTTGGTGGCCGGTCGGTCGTTATAGTCCGTAGCAAGCTGCTAACGAATGACGACCGACCGACGACCGCCCACTTATGCTATGCAACTAACGAACCGCTCTAAACAAGTCAGCAATAAGGAAATGACGCTGGCGGAGAAGATGTATCTACCGGCCATTGTGCAGGGATTGGGCATCACTATCCGCCACTTTTTCCGGAAGAAACCGACCATCCAATACCCCGAGGTGAAACGCTACCTCGGCCCCATTTACCGCGGGCATCACGTTCTGAAACGCGACGAACAGGGCCGCGAGCGCTGTACGGCCTGCGGTTTGTGCGCCGTGGCCTGCCCCGCCGAAGCCATTTCGATGGTAGCGGCCGAGCGTAAGAAAGGCGAGGAAAACTTGTACCGGGAAGAAAAGTACGCGGCCGTTTACGAAGTCAACATGGTGCGTTGTATCTTCTGCGGGTTGTGCGAAGAGGCTTGTCCTAAACAAGCCGTTTACCTGCGTCACGATCGCATGGTGCCCGTTTTTCAGGAGCGCGACGAGTTCATTTACGGCAAAGACCGGCTGGTTGAAAAGATGGACGACCGCTACGTGCGCGTGGCCAACTCGGAGGTAAAAGCTACCCCGACCGAACCAAGTTTAACCAAGGCTACGACGTAATCCGTTCTTACCCGCCTTTCCACCTAACCGAGCTATGAACGAATTTTTAACCTTTTTCGAGTCACTCACGCCGACCGGCTACCTGTTTTTGATCCTAACGGCGATTACGCTGTTTAGCGCCATTGGCGTCGTAACGGCCCGCAATCCAATTTACAGCGTGCTGGCCCTGATCGCTACTTTTTTTTGCTTATCGGGCCACTACATTCTGCTGAACGCGCAGTTCTTGGCGGCCGTTAACATCATCGTGTACGCCGGGGCAATCATGGTCCTGTTCCTGTTTACGATTATGTTTCTGAACCTGCGCAAGGAAGACGAAGAATCGAAAACGAATCTAACCAAAATGGTTTCCGTCGTGGTTGGTGGCTTGTTGATGGTTATGCTCATTACCATCTTCCGGGCTAAGAGTGCGCAGGTTCCGGCGTTCAATCCAACGGCATTTGATTCGCGGACCGGCTTGGTTGAGAACTTGGGCCGGTTGCTTTACAGCGATTACATCCTGCCGTTTGAACTGGCGTCGGTTTTATTTCTTGTCGCCATGGTCGGCGCGGTTATGCTGGGCAAACGGGAAGCTGGCGACCGGCATTTCTAAGATTAGCCACTGGCCCGAATGTTCCATTGGGAAGCCGTCTTGACTACGTTGAGACGGCTTTTTCGTTTAGTCTTCTCACAACGAATAGTATGCTTGCATACTAATTTTTAGTACGTTTGTAATTATTCAAACCCCAAATTGGTTATGGCAAAAAGAGTCCTGCCAAACCAGAACGTAAGCTAAACATGGACGCATACATTGTTGCCGGCTACCGCACCGCCGTGGGCAAAGCCCCGCGGGGTGGCCTTCGTTTGACCCGCCCCGACGATATGGCGGCCGAAGTTATCAAACATCTGTTGAGCCAAGTGCCCAATCTCGATCCGGCCCGCGTGGAGGATTTGATTGTTGGCAATGCCGTACCCGAAGCCGAGCAGGGTATGCAGATTGCCCGCTACATCGCCTTGCTGTCGCTGCCCAACAGCGTACCCGGCTTTACCATCAATCGCTACTGTGGCTCCGGTCTCGAAGCCATTGCCATTGCGTCGGCCAAGATTCACGCTGGCTTAGCTGACTGCATCATCGCCGGCGGCACGGAGTCGATGTCACTCGTGCCGGTGATGGGCTGGAAAACGGCCTTGAACTACGAGATTGCAAGGAAGAACCCAGATTATTACATTGGTATGGGCCTGACCGCCGAGCAGGTAGCGCAGCAGTTCAACATCAGCCGCGACGCGCAGGACGAGTTTGCCTACGAATCGCATCAGAAAGCGCTGGCGGCTCAGCAGGCCGGTAAATTTGCCGATGAGATCGTGCCGATTAACGTAAGCGAAACGTACTTTGATACGGAAAGCGGCAAAAAGAAAACGCGGCAGTGGTCGGTCGCGCAGGATGAAGGGCCGCGCAAAGACACGAGCGCCGATGGGCTGGCTAAACTCAAGCCGGTGTTTGCGGCCGGTGGCTCGGTTACGGCGGGTAATTCGTCGCAAACGTCGGACGGGGCCGCGTTCGTGCTGGTCATGTCGGAGCAGTTGGTCAACGAACTCGGCTTGCAGCCGGTAGCCCGGATGGTATCGTACGCAACGGCCGGCGTTGAACCGAAAATCATGGGCATTGGTCCGGTGGCGGCTATTCCGCTGGCGCTCAAGAAAGCCGGTATGAAGCAAGACGACATCGAGCAGATTGAACTAAATGAAGCGTTCGCGGCTCAGTCGCTGGCCGTCATTGAGGAGCTTGGTTTGGACCGCAGCAAAATTAATCCCAACGGCGGGGCCATTGCGCTCGGTCACGCGCTGGGTTCGACGGGCGCGCGGCTGTCGGTGCAACTCCTGAATGAAATGCGCCGTCAAGATCAGAAATACGGCATGGTGTCGGCCTGCGTGGGTGGTGGGCAAGGCGTCGCTGGCATCTTCGAGCGGTTAAACTAACGGCGAATAAGGCAACGCGGTAAACGGTTTGGCCCGGCTGCACAACGTGGTACGCCACCGGCCCGGCGGGTTTAGGTGCCGACGTAGTGCCGACCGGCGTGGGGACAAGCGGCACTTGCGCTGTCGGCTTACTGGTTACTGGTTTGGTTACGAGACCCTTCGGGGCAGCCGGCTGCCGACTGATGTTCACAATTAATGTTTGCCCAACTTCTAACGGTATGCGCTCCGACAACCTATTCCAAACGTATAACTGGCGTACCGACACCCCGTACAGTTTAGAAATGGCAAAGTACGTTTGGCCGGGTCTAACTACGTGCAGCTTGTAGCGTTCTCCCGGTTCCCCTTGCGGCCGCGGAACCGGCGCAGGGACTACGGTGAGGGTAGCCGCCCTGACACCCGCTGCATCAACTGGTTTCGTAGCAGGCTTCAGCGCGGGCGTTGCCCGTGCGGTCCTGACTGAATTGCTGAGCGTATCGGCCGGGGCCAGCCTTGGCGATTGAGTGGGCGTAGTGGCGAGGATTGGTTGTGCTTCGACCGGCGGCACGGTCGGTGCTTCGACGGGTAATTGCTGGTACTCGATTGGCTGCCGACGTGGTCGTTTGCGTTGCAGCCAGATTACCCGGCCCGCCTGCACGCGCTGCGTCGGTTTGATATCATTAAAGTTGAGCAGTGATTTTAGCCGGACGCCGTACATGTACGCGATTTCGCGGAGCGTCTGATTCCGTTGAACGATGTGAAACGGCACCTTGGCCCGCTTGGCTTTAGCCGCCAGATAATATATTTGACCCGGCTGAATCAAGTCCTTTTCGGTCAAGTCGTTGTAGTTCAGCAGCGATTGGATCGTTACCTTACCCAAATAGGAAAGTGTAATGACATTATCGCACGATTGTGCCTGAATACCCGGCCGGTCGTGTATGGTGTAAAGCACCGCCGACAACCGGGGGGAAACCGCTTGAACCGGTAATTTGGTCAGCACCGGAAAGCCAACGTCGGCCGGCTTGAAGAGTGATGACGTTTCTTGCTGGGCGGCTAAGTTGCGCACCCTTGGAAACTCATCGACCAGCACGCGAACCAACACCGGGTACTCCTTACCGGTGGGTATCGTTTCGGTCAATAGCCAACGATTGAACGGCTTCAACCGATCTCCGTCTACTTGAAGACGACGAGCAATGGCCTCAATGGACTGACCTTCGCCTTGCCGATAGTCGTACACTATGTATTGATTGGCCGAACCACTTAACGGCTGCTCCTGCTCGTAAGCCAATTTACGCGCCAGAATTTCCCAGATTAACGGCGGGCTGTTTTCTGCGTCGAGCATCAGATACGTTGAGTCAACGTTAGCCGTCCGAGCATTGGGTGGTTGAGCAACGTGCAGATAAGTAAGCAGCGTGCGCACGTAATTGCCCGACGTTCGGTGCAGCGTGTTTAAGCGGTTCGTTACGGTTTCGGTGGCCAGAATTGGATGGTAACGCTCGTCAACCATCGGGTCCACGCGCAACCCCAGTTGACGGGCTTTCTCCGTCGTTAAGCCCCAGTAAGCCGTTTTGTCTTCGTCGAACGGCGGGGCCGCGTAGCGGTAGTCACCGGGTAACCGTTGTTTCTCAAACAGCGGCTCCAGCAGGGGCGTTAGCTGCTGAAGCAGCGCAACATTGCGCCGAAGCGTGTCCCGGTTTACGTAAAGTTGATTCAATTCGCGCTGAACCCGTTGGCGACCGGTTTCATTCAAGTGAACCGTTACGCCGGCAAATTCCATGTCAAAAGGAGCCTGGGGCACGGACTGTGCCCGCACTAACGAACCGCACAGGCACCCAACCAGCAAACCACTCGCCAGCGTTTGTTGCCACGCAGTTAACGTTCGGCTTGATAGATAGACTTGCAACCGGTACACTCGCTCCGTTAGGCTACAAATTAAACGACGATCCCACTTTAACATAAAGAAAACCCACAAAAATCAGTCCACGCTTACGGTCCACTGCCTTGAATTCTGGTAAAGCGCGACCGCCGAAATCTAACCCCTTTCTTTATACCGGTATGGGGGTAAAGCCGACTTTTTTTAGTAAAAGATTTGTTAGTAGTATGCTTGCATACTATTTTTTGATTTATTTTCTTTGTAACGCAAATAGTATGCAAGCATAACAAATTTACAAAGTCTATGATTGCGACAGAACCCAAAGCGTCCATTAAAGGTGGCGAGTTTCTTATTCGGGAAACGAATGCGGCTCAAGTGTTTACGCCCGAAGAGTTTACCGAAGAGCAGCAAATGATTGCGGCTACGTGCCGCGAATTTTTAGAGCGCGAGATTTGGCCGCGCTTGAACGAAATTGACAACGCGAAGTCGCCCGATCTGATCTCGTCGTTAATGGACAAAGCCGGTCAATTGGGTTTACTGGGCACGGGCGTACCCGAAGAGTACGGCGGCTTTGGAATGAATTTTAACACGTCCATGCTGGTCGCCGAAGCAACCGGGGGTGGGCACTCGTTCTCGGTCGCGCTGTCGGCCCACACGGGTATCGGTACGCTGCCCATCGTGTACTACGGCAACGAAGAACAGAAATCAAAATATTTGCCTTTGCTGGCTTCCGGCGAGTGGAAAGCCGCGTACTGCCTGACCGAACCCGATTCAGGCTCGGACGCCAACTCCGGTAAAACCCGCGCGACGCTGAGCGAAGATGGTAAATACTACATTCTGAACGGTCAGAAGATGTGGATTACCAACGGCGGCTTCGCGAACCTGTACATTGTGTTCGCTAAAGTGGACGATGATAAGAACCTATCGGCCTTTATCGTTGAACGCGATCTCGATGGCATCTCGATGAACGAGCCGGAGCATAAGATGGGCATCAAAGGCTCGGACACGCGTCAGGTGTTTTTCACCGACTGCAAAGTACCGGTTGAGAACCTGCTATCGGAGCGTGGCAATGGCTTTAAAATTGCCGTGAACGTCTTGAACATCGGCCGCATTAAGTTGGGAGCAGCTACGGTCGGTGGTTCCAAAGAAGTTATTAACCACGCCATTCGATACGCCAACGAACGGAAACAATTTAAAACGCCGATTTCACAGTTTGGTGCTATTAAGCACAAGCTGGCCGAGATGGCCATCAACGTTTACGCGTCGGAAACGGCTTCCTACCGCGCTGGTCAAAACATTGATGATTTGATCGAAGACCTCAAAGAAAAGGGCATGGACGACGCGTCGGCGAAGCTCAAAGCGCTGGAACAGTTTGCTATCGAGTGCGCCCTGATTAAAGTCCACGGCTCCGAAACGCTCGACTACGTCGTCGACGAAGGCGTTCAGGTGTACGGCGGCATGGGCTACTCGGCCGACGCCCCGATGGACCGCTCCTACCGCGACGCTCGGATCAACCGTATATTCGAAGGCACCAACGAGATTAACCGGATGCTTATCGTGGACATGCTCTTGAAGCGGGCCATGAAAGGCGAACTGAATTTGATGGGTCCGGCGATGGCGGTAGCCAAAGAAATCATGTCCATTCCTGATTTCAGCACGGAAGAGGAAGAAGGCTTGTTTGTGGCCGAGAAGAAAGTCCTACGAAACCTGAAGAAAGCCGCCCTGATGGTGGCCGGGGCCGCCGTTCAGAAATTCATGACCAACCTATCGAGCGAGCAGGAGATTCTGATGAACATTGCCGATATGGTCATCGAAATCTACGCGGCTGAATCAACGCTGCTGCGTGTGGAGAAATTGATTGGTATCCGGGGAGAAGCCGCCGTTGAGTTGCAAACGAAAATGGCCTTAGTGTACCTCCACAAGGCCGTCGAGAAAGTCAACAACGCGGGTCGGGCGGCCATTACGTCGTTCGCCGAGGGCGACGAACTGCGGGGTATGTTAATGGGCCTGAAGCGATTCACGAAAGTGGAGCCGATGAACCTGAAAGACGCCCGCCGTCAAATCGCCGACGCCATGATTGCGGAAAACAAGTACATTTTCTAATAAGACATTATAAGGAGCGCGGATTAATCAGATTAGAATTCGCCCAAACGACAGTATCTGAGTGTTTTAACTTCATCAGCAAAAAGCCAGCCTTGTTTCAGGGCTGGCTTTCTCGTTTTACCGCATTTCCATGAACCGGTCGAATCCTTGAAGCTCGCCGTCGGTGACGCGCACGTTCTCAACCTCGGTGCCTTCAGGACCGGTTTTGCACCACTCCACGAGCGCATCCAACGCGTCGGGTTCGCCTTCGGCATCAACCCGTAAATCACCGTTCGGCTCCATTTGGGCGTGACCTACCAAACCTAACTTCTCGCCCTTTTGACGAGCTTCCTGCCGAAACAGTGTACCGCCCAACTGACCAGCTATGTGAATAATTACGTTCTTTTTCATCGATTATTGGTTTAGGAGATAACTGTTGACGACGGACTGAGGTTTTGCCTAAGCCGGTTGACCTACTACTGCCCGCACCCTTTGATGGCGAGCCATTGCGTAACTGAGTTACAAAACAGGTTGGTTTAACCGTCCACTACCTGTTGACTGTGGGCAACTGGGCGAAAAAGCAGGGGCACACGGGTAAAGCCGCTGCGCTCGCTGCTTTTCAGAACTGACAACCGATCACGAAGCCTACGCGCTGGTATTATGACAGACTTACTCACGCAATCCCGACGTCAATTCCTGGCTGGCTTGGGCGCATCAGCCCTGATGCCGGACCTAACTAACGCCTTGGGCCAATCGCTGCAAACCCGCAAGTTGGGCATTGCCTTGGTCGGTTTGGGTAGTTACAGCAAGAACCAACTGGCTCCGGCGCTGCAACAAACGCAACACTGCCGACTGGCTGGCGTCGTGACGGGTACGCCCACGAAAGCCGAGGAGTGGACGCAGAAGTACGGAATCCCAAAGGCCAACGTCTACGATTACAAAACCTTCGACCGCATTGCTGACAACAAGGACATTGATGTCGTGTACGTGGTACTGCCCAATTCCATGCACGCCGAATACGTCGTCCGGGCAGCTCAGGCGGGTAAGCACGTGATTTGCGAAAAGCCAATGGCGATCACCGAAGCTGAGTGTCAGCAGATGATCGACGCGTGCAAAAAGGCGAACAAGCAGTTGGCCATTGGCTACCGGCTGCACTACGAACCCTACACGCGGGAAGTGATGCGGCTGGGTCAGGAAAAAGTGTTTGGACCCGTTAAGTTTATTGAAAGCAGCGACGGCTTCCGCTCGGGCGACCCAAATCAGTGGCGGCTCAAGAAGTCGATGGCCGGGGGTGGACCACTCATGGACGTAGGCATCTACGCCGTGCAGGGCACACGCTACGTAACGGGCGAAGAACCCATTTCGGTGACGGCCCAGTTTTCGCCCAAGACCGAGCCACAAAAGTTCAAGGATGTGGAAGAGACGATGTTCTGGCAGTTTCAGTTTCCGGGCGGGGCCGTCAGCAATTCGACCACCAGCTACGTATCGGGCGTTGAGCGGCTGTATGCTTCTTGCCAGGGCGGTTGGTTTGAACTATCGCCCGCGTTCGGCTACGGGCCGTTGAAAGGCCGCACCAGCAAAGGCCCCATCGAGCAGCCAATCGTTAATCACCAGGCCGCACACATGGACGGTGTTTGCAAAGAGTTATTAGACGGCAAGCAACTCCCCGACCACATCACCGGCGAAGAAGGCAAACGCGACGTTCGGCTGTTGCAAGCCATCTACCGAGCCGCCGAAACCGGAAGAAAGATTGATTTAAAGGCATAAAAGCAATAAGGTGTAAAAGGGAGTAGGGTGCAAGGAATCTCGTCGGAGGCACTTACACCCTACTCCCTTTTACACCTTATTCCTATTTTACCCTACCGCCTGCATCAACACGTTCGCTTTGCGGATGTTGGCGTTGGCGCGGTCGGTCTCGACTAAGCCGTCGCGGAGTCGGACAATGCGGTGGGCGTACTCGGCGATGTCTTCTTCGTGGGTCACCATAATCACCGTGTTGCCCTTGCTGTGAATCT
>CAXUEB010000166.1:0-11891 GCA_964249775.1 uncultured Spirosoma sp. | reverse complement strand
CGGAGATCAGCGGTAGGGCCACATTTTCGAGCGACGTTTGGCGCGGCAGGAGGTTAAACGTCTGGAAGACGAAGCCAATTTCCTTATTGCGCACCTCGGCCAGTTCGTTCTCGCCCATCCGGCTGACATCCTGATTGTTGAGGACGTACTGCCCCGACGTCGGCGAGTCCAAGCAACCCACAATATTCATCATCGTGGATTTACCCGAACCCGACGGTCCCATGAACGCAACGTATTCACCTTTCTGAATGGTAATCGTGATGGATTTGAGGGCTTCAATCACCTCACTACCCATTACGTACCGTTTGGCAATATCGTGGGTTTCAATAATATTCATATCAAATGTTGTTACGCACCGACTGCCACAGCAGCACCGGCTGCAACCATCCGCCGACGGCGTTGAAAATAATTTCTGACGAATAAACCGGTCAGTACCACAAGGACCGCGTTTGAACTGTCGTCATCGACGCGGATATCGCCATTGTCTACAAAGAACGCTCGCGTAAGCGAGTAATTTACGGTTTCACGGTCGTCGGCGTCGGTCGCCCCTTCCCGAATCATGTCCCACTCGCGCATCAGCATGTTGTGACGTTTCCAGGTATAGACCGCACCGGTCGCCAGGGTCAACTCCGCCCGTTTGCCGAACGGAAACGTGATCTGACCTACAATCCGGTCGCTGGCGTTCACGTCGTGAATGTTGACGCTATGCAGCAAAAAACCCGTTACGTCGAAGCGCAGCCTGACGCCATACAGATAAGTCTCAACGTCGTGACTTAACCCGTTTCGCTGCATCCTGCCCACCGGCTGACTGTCTTCGGTGATGACCACCTCGCGGCTAAACGCTTCTTTCGTCCAGTTTAGTTTCTTGTTCATAGCGTTGGGCTTAGAATGCTCAAAACTAAACTATTCCACAAATTTTTGCCGTTGGTTTTCGACCAAAGCCAATCTTTCCTGATAAGCCGTCAGAAATTGCTGATAGTCGGCGGGTGGCGTAGCCGCTTGCAGCTTGGCGAGGCCCTCTTGCGCGTAATCAAATAAACTCTGATCCAAACAAAGCGTAACGTACGTTTTGAGCAGATCGGCGTTGTCTTCGTTAAACGGCAGGGCAATCAATACGCGCTCATACGCCCGTTTGATTTGCCTGCGTTGCCGCTCGTGCTGCGCCAGAGCCGTCACCATTGGGGCGTTCAGCGGGGCCAGTTGGACCGCTTGGCTGTACGCTTGCCGTACCTGATCGGGGCGACGGCCCCGTTCGTAGGCTTGGCCTAACCAATACGCCCGCTGCGCAGCATGTTGCGGCAGAATACGTTTGCGCGCCATTGTCTCGGCCGAACCCACGCTTCGCCGAAACGCCGACAGCCGAATGGCCGCAAGATTACGCAGTGAACTGGCATACGCGCTGCTAACCTGACCCGAGTCGGGCAAACCCGACAACATCAACTGGGTGTTTCGCCATTGTAGCTGATCGAGGTACTTATTAGCCAACGCCACACCCGCGACGGTTTTCAGGTTCGCATCACGAATTTGCTCCCAATACGCGCCACGGTTCGGATCGTCGGTTCGGTAAGTGACGTAGAACGCCCGTTCCAAGTCTGTTTCCGGCTTCCGCTCGTCGTACAGAACCGCTTTCAACGTGCCTACCGCCGGATCGCTCGCCGACGCCGTTGCCCAGAGTGATTGCGCCAGCACCGGGTCGCCGGCCTTAATCAAGGCCACCGCCCGGTAGTAAATCGACGTGGTATCCGAGTTTTCGCTAAACACCTCGGCGGCCCGCCGGTACAACCCCTGCTCCAGCAACCACAAACCCCGAATCGACCGGTACGCCGGACCATTTTGCGGGTCACCCTCGGCCAGTTGTTCCATCAAGGCAAAGGCCGCTGGGTGCTTGTGTTGCCGATATGCCGTCACGGCGCGGGCCAGCAGCAAATCATCCGTAAAGTCTTGATTAACCGGGTCGGTGGACCGGCGTTCGAGCGTCCGGGCTAAGACCGCGTCGGGGCGCTCATTCGCTAAGGCGTAATTGTACAAACTCGCGAACCGCCCAACGCTGAGGCCCTCATTTGCCTGTTCGCCCGTCAGCCAGGCGGGTTGGCGCGGTTGGGCAGTATCTCGTTGGGCGACTAAACGCAGAGCCAGGGCGTTTGCCTGGTACGATTCGTAGGTCGATTCGCCGGTTTTGAGCAGGGTCGAATCAGCCGTCAAGACCTTTGGATTACGGGCGTAGAAGGCCAGCAAGTTCGACTCCGGCACGTCGGCACGGCCGGCGCTACCCGCAGCCAATTTCAGGTAGTAGTAGGCCGAGTCAGCAATGCTCGTTCGGGCGTAGAGGTAGCCCAAGTTATTATGTAATTCGCCGTTGTTTGGGAACGCCCGGATGCCCCGTTGCAACGCTTTAATAGCTTCAAAGAACAATTCGGTTTGCAGGTACGTCTGGGCCAAACCGGCGTAGTCGTGCGGCTGAGGCTGCTTCAACGTCGCCCGTTGAAAATAGAAAGCCGCCGTTGTCTGGTCATTCTGCGCCAGGGCCAGCGACGCCAGCGCGTAGTTCGACTTATGGTTCTGAAACTCCTGCTCCAGCGCCAACTGGTAGAACGCGTTCGCCGAGATTGGTTCGTTCGTAGCCACGTACAAATCACCCAAGCCATTGTAGTAGCCCGCTACGGCCTGCCGGAGCGTAATCAGCCCACCCGACGCCAGCAGCACGACTACGCCAAACACGCCCGCTACCCGCACCAAGCTCAACTCTAACCGCGTGGGTTTGTATAGCACCCGGTGAACAGCCTTGTTCTGCTCGAAAATTGGCCAGAAGTTAACCAGAACGTAACCCACGAAAAACGCTCCTAACGCCAGATGGGTATACACAATGATGTCTTCAAGCATTTCCACCAAGGAATCGTTGGCCGTCGCAAAGGCGTAGGCCACCGTGAGCGTAGTCAAGAGCGCCAGTCCCGCGTAAAGAAACGCCCCCCCATCGCGGAACGAAACCACGTCCTGCTGCTGGACGAGTCGGCGAAACCCCCAAATGCCCAGCGTGACCGACGTTAGATACAACAGAAACGGGCTGATGGCCAGTACGTCCCAGTCAATCGAACGCGTGTTCTTGAGCCACACGAGTGTGAGGTTGAGCAAATACAGCGTGCTGATAAACAAAAAATTGCGAACGCCCAGCGTCCGGGCCTGACCAATCGCTGAACTGCTGCCGTCCGTGCGGGTGGCCGACGTAAGCCAGACCAAGCCCGCAATGATTTCGGGCGCGATAAAAAAGATAAACCCAACGCTGAACGCCAGTAGCACTGGTAGCCCATAGCTCACCAAGGTCAGGGCCGGAAACGCCACCGGCGACAATCCGCTCAGCAACCCGGCAACGACGGCCGTCAGCAACCCAAAAACAACAAGTCGCACCCTAATCGGGTAGTCGGACCGGAAGGCATGAAAATAATAACTTACCGACCCGAACCCGAATGCCAGGATTAGAAACAGATAGTTTCCCTCTAACCCCGGCACTTCGAGCATCTCCCACCGGAAAAAGGCCATGCCCAGGATGACAACGCCCATGCCAACTAAGTAGCGCAGCCGGTCGAAGCGCGTCAGGGCGCTCATCAGCAAGACAAAGGCAATCCCCACGCCCACCAGAAACGCGGTTGCCACGCCCGGCCGCACCTGCATCGCCGAGGCCACAAACTGCTCCGACACGGCATAGGCTTTGCCACTTACGGCGTAGTCGAGCAACCCGTCGGTGAAGGTATGGAAGGGAATAGGCAGATCGTTTAGCTCGCTCAGCACATCCCAGCGGACGACGTTGCCTAAACCCCTTGCCCAGGCGATGATGAACCCAATGAGACTGCTGCCGAAAACGAGGAGACTGAACAGATACAAAAGCCGGTTGGCCCGGCTCCATTGATTCCAAAAAAACAGCGATGACATGAATTAAAAACGTAGTTGACGGCGGGATAGTGCCTTGCTGTTTATCCAAAAGGCTGGGCATCGAAAAGACCCTAAAAGAACGAAGGCCCACCAAGTTCCGAATGCATTTCCTGGTGTCTTCCTGCTCACTTGGCTACGTGAGTACCCTAAGTTTCAACTCAGAAATAAATTAGCCAAACAAGAGCTTCGGGTTTAATTAAAGCATAAAAAATTTGTTCTATAATTGTACACATTCGCCAAATCTAAAAAACCGTACCCCGTTTTATGACCGTAACACCGCCCGTCCGTTCCAACCGTACGGAACTGATGGCTATTGACTACGCTTTCCCCTCCTCTTCCCAAGAACAAGCCGAACAGGCTAACCAAGCCTTCGACGATGCCGTCCGGCAATACCTCCACGACTGGATTGAGAATAGTACGGTTCACGATACCGAAAAGAGTCCCGATTCGGAGCACGACGCCGAGGAGTTTATTGAGCACGGTGCCCTGCGGACATTTTTTAAGCACTACGACGATGCGCTTGAAATGCTGCTCGAACGCAACGAGATTGCCCGTCACCTACTCCGGCCCGGCAACGAAGTGTTTTTCGAGCCGGACGCTTACGAACCGCTCCTGGCCAAGTTTGAACGGCGCATTTATAACTTAGCCGCGCACCGCGAGCACTTAGAAATCTCGTTTCGCTACAGCCCAACCAGTCGGCAAGGTACCTACGGCGATTCGGTCGGGCTGGCGGACATGCCTCCCGGCGAAGCCAAAGAAGACATTGGCCTATATTTCGGCACCCGTCGTTCGGACCCAACGGCGCTGAACATCTTGGGCGATCAGCTTCGCCGAGAAGCGTCGCGTTCGACGGCCCTGCCCCTGCACGTCATCACTGAAGGCTACATGGAAGAGTCGCTGCGGGACATTAAACAAGCCACCGAACACCTTCGCGACGCGGGCGACGAGCGGCTGCATTGTTTTGTGGTGCAACGGCGTCACGCCGTCGATGATCGTCACCTCGGGGCCGCTCTACTTTTAATGAACCCCGGCCGGCCGGACGAGCCGCAGCGCATCATCTTCTGCGATACGCTCAACCCCGACGGTCGGCCACCCTGGTGGAATAAGTTTAAGCGTTACGTAGATACTGTGTTTCCACGGCCGGAAGGCGACACGCCGGTTTCGGAGCGGGTGGAGGACGGCGGGGTTAAACTCCAGCGCCTGCACGACGGCGTGCCCATTCGGCATCAGGATATTGATTGTGCGTTTTACACGGCTTCTATCGCCCACGCCTTGATTCGGATGGCTCTTCAATCGCCCGAGTTGATTCTGCACGGATCGATTGACGCGGTGGTAGGCCAGATGACCGGATGGATGCCCGAATACTTTGAGCAGGCCAACGCATCCAAAGCGCCGGAGGTGGTGCGGCAAGTAAACGTCCTGCGCCGGTGGGAAACGGGTCGGCAGGTGTTGGCGAACATCAGGCAGGCTTACGCCCACAAATTGGCCGAACGCGCGTTGAGCAGCCCGCCGTCAGAGCTGGTCAATTCGTCCGCATTAGCGTAAGCAGGGTACGCATTTCTGCTAAACAAGTGCGCTAAACTTAAAACTTTGTCGAGTACAAACGGGTTTTTGATTCCAAACTAAGTCTGACCGTGGCTATCTCCTAAGTTACCAAGCCACTGTTGGTTTTGTGTCAATGGATTTATACGCAGAAGAAGTTAAACAGCTTGAACAAAAAGTCCGCGAGCAACCCCGCGACAGCGTCGTGTTCTACGGCAGTTCAACCATCCGCATGTGGACAACTCTAAACGAGGCTTTTCCGCACATACAACTCCAGAACCTGGGCTTCGGTGGCTCAACCCTCGCAGCCTGCGCCTGGTACATTGAGCGGCTCGTAATGCCGGCCCATCCCCGCGCCGTGATTCTCTACGCTGGCGACAACGATTTGGGCGAAAACCGACAGCCGCAGGAAGTGTATTTGTTTTTCTGCTCCTTAGCTGAGAAGATACAGCGCTACTTGCCCGGTGTGCCCTTATCGTTCATTTCAATCAAGCCCAGCCCGGCCCGCTGGGGCATCGTCGAAGAGATCAGAAAGACGAACGCCCTGATTGAGCGTGAAATTTTCCGCCTGCCCAACACGGAGTTCATCGACCTGTCGGCGGCCATGCTGGACGCGGATGGGAAACCCCGTCACGAGCTGTATCAAGCCGACGGGCTGCATCTAAGCCCCGCCGGTTACGCCGTCTGGCAGGAGCAGTTGAACCAAAAGTGTATGGCGCTGAAGATGCAGGAGATGGTTTAGGGTTACGTTGGTTGAAGACGTGTAACGCCGTAATATAATGAGTAATATCCCTGTTCAGCGTCGTTTCAACTACGTTGGCGCGTTAGCCGAAGCGTCGGTCCGGCGCGTCAAGTAAAATGAAGTAGTAGACCGGACCGGAGGAGCTGGAGTTCATGCGGTGGCTTTGGGCACAGCAAGAAGCGGAACTTAACTCAAAGCTTACTTATCTTGGTATGTTTCGTTGAACACCTCTTCAATTAGAGCACTGTGCGCATGGGAACGCCGGAAGATGGCCGCCGTGTATAGCTTGTCTTCGTCGGTGTAAGAAAGTCGGTTGTATTCAGCCTTGTGCTTACGGTACCAACTACCAAAAAGAACGCGCCGGTGCCGTTGTAAGTCATCCTCCACACTACAGGTAAAGGCAATAATCAATTCGGGGTCGGCTTCGTAGGCCAGTTGCAGCGCGTGGGTAACGGTGGCTCCAATTCGGGGGTCTGCCGCGCCCACCTTACCCCTAATTGGTATAATCGAGAAAGAAAGCAGATGCTCGGCGAAGGGCCACCCAGTGAAATAGTCAGCGTCTGACCGGAAAGCGAGTTTATACGTTACCTCAGCGTCGGTAATAAACAAAAACCCGTCCTTATCGTCGGTTAGCGGGTAGGGTAAAGGGCTTAACGAACTTGATGTCGTTGGGTCGGAGGGATTCGTCACCACTGATAAAATATTTCTCGATACGAGCTTTGTCCGCAGCCATTGCTTTGGCGACATTCTTCGGACGTTTTACGATGGTTTCCATACTATCTGCCAAATGCTACTATCAGAAGTACTATGTTCTTTGCTAAAAAGCCGTTTTGTAATTGTTACAAATAACGGGATAAACGGGGACATAGTTCACACTACTCAGTCAGCAGAATTTTTTGGAACGTCAGCGAAACTGCGGGCTACGCACGGGCCGCCCCGTGACAGTCGTGATGACGACTGTCAGATGGTCGAATCATTAAAAACAGGAGGCTAAAGGGGAAGTCATGGACGTTTTGGTACGAATGAAGCCACTTTGTACGCCAACAATCAGGACAACACTCAAGCACTATAGCCGCTGCTCAGACGGTAAAGAACGTTGTTTCGGTCGCTGCGCTGATAGTCGTTCTCCCCTGTTCAGCGTCGTTTGAACTACGTTGGCGCGTTAGCCGAAGCGTCGGTCCGGCGGTACTCGACCGTCGTGTTAAACAGCCTATGAATCATAACAGCTTATTTACGTTGTAGTGGTGTTACCCAATCTCCGACTGGCGTAGCACCACTACATAGTTCGAACGACGCTGAACAAGAAACGCTTTGGTTAAATCACTTTAGGTGCGCCCGGTCATCCTCGTCAATTGCAGCAGCTTTTGCGCAACTTCGTGGGTGAGTTGGCCCGGTTGGAGACGCCATTGCCAACTTCGGCCGCCTAAGCCGGGCGTGTTCATGCGGTGCGTTTCGTCTAAGTTCAGCACGTCCTGAATAGGCAGGATAGCCAAGCGGGCAACCGATTGCATCGTCAAGCGGCTTATCAGCGTGACGACGTTTTCATCCGTAACTTCGGTGCCGAGGTATTCATTCATCTGCTGACGGGTGTGGTAATCGGATTCGTGGAACCAGCCCAGCGTCGTGTTGTTGTCGTGCGTACCGGAGTAAACGACCGTGTTTTCGATGTGGTTATGCGGAATGTGCGTTGAAGTCGGCAGGTCACCGCCGAAGCCAAACTGAATCACGCGCATGCCCGGAATGGCGTAGTGTCGCAACTGCGGCTGCACGTCGGAGGTACGAGCGCCAAGGTCTTCGGCGATAATGGGCAGTTGCACGAACTGACGGTACATCGTGTGCAAAAACGCTTCGATGGGAGCCTGTACCCACTCTCCTACCTTAGCGCTCGGCTCATGAGCCGGAATTTCCCAGTACACCGCGAAGCCTAAAAAGTGGTCCAACCGCGTCAAACTGTAGAGCGACATCTGGTGCCGCATCCGACGCAGCCACCACGCAAAGCCCGTGCGCTGATGTTCGGCCCAGTCGTAAATCGGATTGCCCCACCGCTGACCGTCCTCGCTGAAGTAGTCTGGGGGCGAACCTGCCACGTAACGCGGCTCGTATTGTTCGTTGAGTTTAAACAACGTCGGGTTCGCCCACACGTCGGCGCTGTTCAACTGAACATAAATCGGAATGTCGCCAATCAGGTGAATGCGCCGGTTGTTACAGTACGCGCTCAGGTCGTTCCACTGCCGGAAAAAGAAGTATTGCAACACCTTGATGGTTTCCAGCTTATCGTGCAGCACTTCGCGCTGATGAGCCAGAGCAGGCCGGTCACGCCGGATCAGTTCCTGCGGCCAGCGCAGCCAGAATGGTTCGCCGGTGGCTTCCTGCAAGGCCGTAAATAACGCGTAGTCATCGAGCCATTCTTCCTGCCGTTGGCAGAACTGCGCGTAGCCGGCCAGATCGTTCGGTCCAGCCTCACGCCGGAAGTTCTCGGCGGCCCGTTCGAGCAAGGGTCGTTTTTTGAGCAAAGCCGCCTGAAGCGCATTCGGTGGCGGATCGAGCAAACCGGTAGGCATCTGCTCCAGGTCGTCGGTCAGCGTGACGTGCTGAACGGGCTGATGGTCAAAGTCGGCTAAGTCTTCATCGCGCAGCCAGCCTTCATTCCGTAATCTTTCTAAGCTAATTAACAATGTATTTCCCGCGAATGCCGACGGGCTGCTGTACGGCGAGAACCCCGCGCCGGGGTCAAGGGGCGTTAAGGGCAGAATTTGCCAGTACGTTTGGCCCGACGCTTCCAGAAAGTCAGCAAACCGGTACGCTTCGGGGCCTAAATCGCCCACGCCGTGCGGGGATGGTAGTGACGTAATATGGAGCAGCAAGCCGCTCGAACGTTGTATAATCATAGAAAAGCGTTGCGTTGTCGATTACGGTCATCGTTCCGTTCTGACTTACTTTCGTACAAATTCGGTTCCATCCACTTTTGTTTAAGCTGCGTCCTAAAAACCCCACGCTTAAACCTGTTCCTCAACCGAGTACCTCGAAAATGACCAGCCGGCACCTTTACTTTACGCGGCTTTTCCCCTATTTTTGCAGTCCCGAACAACGGGCAACATATTAATTAAGCACATCTCACATACCAATGATTACGGAAACGGCAGTCAATACGGGTAAGATCACGCAGATAATCGGGCCGGTCGTCGACGTGAGTTTCGAGGGCGAAGGCTCGCGGATTCCCGCCATTCTGGACGCCCTTAAAGTAACCAGAGCCAACGGACAAACGGTGATTCTGGAAGTGCAGCAGCACCTCGGCGAAGATCGCGTTCGCGCCATTGCGATGGATTCTACCGACGGCCTTTACCGCGGTCTGGACGTAGTTGATCTGGGTGGTCAAATCTCTATGCCATCGGGCGACAGTATCCGGGGCCGCCTGTTCAACGTAGTGGGCGATGCCATCGACGGCATTCCACAGCCAAATAGCACGACTGCTCGTCTGCCGATTCACCGGGGTGCTCCCCGATTCGAGGACCTGGCGACTTCGACGGAAGTACTTTATACCGGTATTAAAGTCATTGACCTGCTCGAACCCTACGCCAAAGGCGGTAAGATCGGTCTCTTCGGAGGAGCCGGCGTGGGTAAGACCGTCTTGATTCAGGAACTAATCAACAACATCGCTAAGGCCTACGCGGGTTTGTCGGTATTCGCCGGTGTGGGCGAGCGGACCCGCGAAGGTAATGACCTACTCCGCGAAATGATCGAAGCGGGTATCATCCGCTACGGCGAGGAGTTTAAGCACTCGATGGAAGAAGGCGGCTGGGACCTGTCCAAAGTCGACATGACCGAGATGGTTCAGAGCCAGGCCACCTTCGTGTTCGGGCAGATGAACGAGCCGCCGGGAGCACGCGCCCGCGTGGCCTTGTCGGGTCTGACCATCGCCGAACACTTCCGCGACGGCGACGGACAAGGCGCTGGTCGCGATATTCTGTTCTTCGTGGATAACATCTTCCGCTTCACGCAGGCGGGTTCGGAAGTGTCGGCGCTGCTGGGCCGGATGCCATCGGCCGTAGGGTATCAGCCCACGCTGGCGACCGAAATGGGCGTCATGCAGGAGCGCATTACGTCGACCAAGCGCGGTTCGATTACGTCGGTGCAGGCCGTTTACGTCCCCGCCGATGACTTGACTGACCCCGCTCCAGCCACGACGTTTGCTCACTTAGACGCGACGACGGTACTGAGCCGGAAAATTGCTGAGTTAGGTATTTACCCGGCCGTGGACCCGCTTGATTCGACCTCGCGGATTCTGACCGCCGAAGTTCTCGGCGATGAGCACTACAACACCGCTCAGCGCGTGAAAGAAATTTTGCAGCGCTACAAAGAATTGCAGGACATCATCGCCATTCTGGGCTTGGAAGAACTTTCGGAAGAAGACAAGCTGGTTGTGAGCCGTGCCCGCCGGGTGCAGCGCTTCCTGTCGCAGCCGTTCTTCGTGGCCGAGCAGTTCACGGGTCTCAAGGGCGTTCTGGTGCCGATTGAAGATACCATTAAAGGCTTTAACCAGATTATCGACGGCAAGTACGATCACCTGCCCGAAGCCGCGTTCAACCTCGTCGGCACCATCGAAGATGCCATCGCGAAGGGTGAGCGGATGCTGAAAGAAGCCGGTCAGTAGAACGTTGACAAGTAGTTGTTGATTACGGGCGTTAGTTTACGTCTGATAATCAGCGACTACTTGGTTTTTACCGACCCTTCCACCCAATATCCAACGAATTTTGACCAAAACAGACAAGGTTATGAACGCAATTCGATTTGGGTGGAAAACGGCACTGTTGCCGGTGAGTTTGCTGATCGCTACAATAGCCTCGGCGCAGGTTCCTACGACGCCTGGCCAACCGCCAACGACGGGTGAACAACCGACTGTTCCAACGAGTCCTCCCCGCATCATGGGCGCGATTAAGGACACGATGATTACACCGTCGCAAACGGGTTCCGCAGCCATAACATCGGTAGATAGCTTACCGGACGGTCATTTGGACAAGGCCGTTACGGCCCTGAACCAAGGCGATAAAGCCCTTTCGCAACAGGAACTGCAAGCCGGTATTGCTGGATTAGAGGCCGAAGCGCAGCGGCAGCCAACATCCTTCAAGGACAAGCTCCTGGGACAAGTAGGCAAATTGAAAGCCTTGTTGCCCCTAATCGCGGGCGGTGGCCTGAGCAATGGCGCGTTGCAGAAAGCGGTCGGTCTGGCGAAACTGGCGTCCGGTGGCAACCGACTGGAGGGCCTGCTGTCAGCGGGTTCGCTGATTGGCAAAGCCGGGCCGTTATCGAGTGGTTTATCAACGCTCGGCAGCGCCATGTCCGTGCTGGGTGGCGGGCAGTCGGCGGGCAAAACCCTTATCACAACGGCATTAGCGAGCGTCAGCAAATTAGGGCAAGGTGGAGCAGTCGCCCAAGCTGCCGAGCCAGCCGTTAAAAGTCAGATCGGCAACGTATTAAATTTCGTAAAACGAGCCATCTAAAACGATGCACGATGCACGCGTTAATCGAATCGTTCATCATTCCATAACATGACCTTAGAAATCATCACTCCCGACCGCAAGGTTTTTTCCGGCGAAGCAAGTGCCGTTACGTTCCCCGGCAGTCAGGGGCAGTTTCAAGTACTCAACAATCACGCGCCGTTGGTAAGTACGCTGGCGCGCGGGCC
>CAXUEB010000165.1:11678-11986 GCA_964249775.1 uncultured Spirosoma sp. | reverse complement strand
CGCCCGACGATGGCGCGGGCGATGGCCACACGCTGCTTCTGCCCGCCCGACAACTGCCCCGGAAAATGCTTCACGCGGTTGCTCAGCCCCACCCGTTCCAAAGCCTCCTGCGCCAACGCCCGTCGCGACGAGCCGGTGGCGTCTCCCTTTCGATACAGTAGGGGAATCTCAACGTTATCAAGTACCGACAGGTCGTTGATGAGGTGGAAGCTTTGGAAGATGAAGCCGATGTTCTGGTTGCGGAGCCGGGCCAGTTCTTTGTCGCGGTACTGCGTGACGGCCTGCCCGCCAATCTCGACCTGCCCCGC
>CAXUEB010000165.1:8075-11581 GCA_964249775.1 uncultured Spirosoma sp. | reverse complement strand
GATTTACCGCAGCCGCTGGGTCCCATAATGGAGACGAACTCGCCCGCCCGGATGTTGAGGTTGACGTTGGTCAAGGCCAGCGTTTCGATGGTGCTGGTGCGGTACACTTTTTCGATGTTTTTGAGGTGTATCATGGGTAACGAGGTTAATGGATGGAACGCTGATGCTTAGGATTCTCATGCTTAATCTTAACAATCCTAAGCATCAGCGTTCCATCAGAATCTTCTGGTTTGTCTCGAAATCATAAAGCGTCAGCAGCCGGAGCGTATAGTACGACTGCCAATAGTCGCGCAGGGCGAGGATGGCATCGCGCCGGGCGCGGTCTTTATCCTGGATGGCGATGCCGAGGTCGGTGACGGTCAGGTTGCTTAGTTTGAAGCGCTCCTGCGCGATCTGGTAGCGGTTCTGCGCAATCTGGTCGGCCTCGGCGGTTAGTTTGACCTGCTCCCGTAACATGTCTAACAGCGTCACCTGCGTGTAAATCTGCTGCTCGAAGGTGCGCTTGGCCTGCTCCACCGTCTGCACGGTTAGTTCGGCGTTGGCGCGGGCGGTTTCTAAGCGTGCCCGCTGCCGGCCCCAGGTCATGATGGGCACCGCAAACTGAATCTCGACGAACTGCCGATCCTGCGGCTTTACGTATACATCACCGGGCCGGCTGCCCCGGTTGGTCAGCCCAAAGTCGGCGTTTAAGCTGGCGTTGAGGCCGTTTTCTTTTTTAGCCCGGTCCACGTCGCGGTCCGCTTCGAGCCGTTGCCGCCCGAACGCAATGGCGTCGGAGCGGTTGGCGAACGCTTCGTCTAAAGCCTGCCGAATGTCCACCCGAAAGGCGTTAATCTGAACTGGAACGGCTAACTCAAACGGCCGCAGCGCGTTGTTGGCGTCCTGTACGTTCAGGAACGACCGCAGTTTCAACGACGCAACCTCGGCCGTTTGCCGCGCGGACGCCAGGTCTTTGCGGGCATTCAGGACGCTCAATTGCAGTTGTAGCAAATCGTTACGCGAAAGTTTTCCTAATTCTACTTTGTGCTGCGCGATGGTAAAAAGCGTGTCGTTGTTGGCCCGGTTGGTTTCGGCAATTTGCAGGTTTACCTGCGCCACGAGTAGGTCGAAGTACAGGCCCGTTACGTCCAGCGCCACCCGTTCCATGTTTTCAACGTATTGCTGGTTACTCTCGGCGTAGCGCAGCGGCTCAATTCGGCGATCCCACTTCATTAGGTTGAACCGGAACAGGGGCTGGCTGATGCCGATGGCGAATGGAATGCCGTTGTAGAGCGTGTTGCGGGCCAGGAAGTTGTCGAACCGCTGCAACTGATGCTGAACGTAAATGGCCCCGCCCGTTTGGGAAATGTTTTGACTCAAGGCCAGATTCAGCAGCGAGTTGTTGTTTGACACGGGCTGAAACGCGATGGTTCCGTCGGGCTGCACCACCTCCACGAACGAGCGCGTAAAACCTGGCAGTGACCCGTTCAAACTCAGTTGCGGCCGGAAATCTGCCAGAAACGACCGGTATTTCCAGTAGTTCGTCTTTTGCAGCGTAGCCGCCTGCTTGCCCGCAATGGACTGCGCACGGGCCAGATTGACGACTTCATCCAGCGTTAGTTTGAGGGTGGTCCGGCGTTCCGGTTGGGCGGAGGCCGAGCAAGCCAATAAAGCCAGTATAAACGTCATTGCTAACCTCGCTGGTGGCCGTTTGAACCGTTTCGATAGCGGACGAATTAATTCGCCCCCCATCGAAACGGTTGTTGTGATACGTAAGAAAGCAGTGGTCATGGATTGGCGGGTTCAATGGTGATCCGTTCCAGGTGCTCGTACTCGCTCAGGTCGGTCAGAATAACCCGTTCACCCGGTTGCAGGCCGCCTTTAATTTCGACCCAGTCAAAGTTTGTTAGACCGATTTCGACCGACCGCCGACGCGCTACGTTGTCCACGCCCAGTACGAATACCGATTGCTTCTGCTTGCCCTTGAACGCCGGACCGCTGGCGACGCGCACGGCCCGCGGGCTGCGGTTCGTCACGACAAACACCTCTACCTTCTGGTTCGGCCGCAGCGATGTATGGCGGTTGTCATCTAAGCTCACGGCGAACTTCACGACGCCATTCTGCACCGAGGGTTTTACCTGCGTAATCAGCCCGCGCAGGTCGGTTTCGTTGATGCGGACAATGACCGGCAAGCCCGCCCGGAGTTGATCGGCATAGGCGTCGGAGCAGGAACCTTCCACCCGGAAACTACCCAGATCGGCGACTTTGGCCAACATCTCGCCTTCGCCCACCGCCGAGCCGACGTTCTCGTTAACCCACGTCAAGACGCCCGCCCGGTCGGCCAACACGTCGGCCTGCCGGAGCTTTTGCGCCAACACTTTCAGGTTGGTGCCTTCAATCCGGGCCTGCAACTGCGACTCGCGCAAACTGGCCTTCATCGATTGCCGGTTATAGGCCAGATCGTTTTCCAACTGCTTTTTCTCTAACTGCGCGATGCGAAGGACGTTCTCGGCGCGGGTCACGTCTTCGGGCGTTTGACCGCCTACCTTCAGCAGTCGCCGGGCGTCGTCGAGTTCAGCCCGCAGCTTGTTGATGTTCAGCAGTTTGATTTGGTCGTTGATGTCGGCGTCGTACAGGTCTTTGTCTAATTTCAGCCGGAGTTGTTCGATGCCGTTCTGCTTTAGGGACAACTGATCCTGTAGCTTCTCGTACTCAATCTTGGTCAGCGATTTGTCTAATTCGACCAGGGCCTGACCGGGCCGGACGCGGGCACCGGGCGTGAGCAGCACCCGCCGGATACTGGCCCGGATGGGGCTGGTCATGATTTGTTCGTAAGCGGGAATAACCTCACCCGTTGCGTTAAGCGTGTTTTCGACTGGGCCGGTCTGCGCCACCGCCAGGCGAATTTTGGCTGCTTCGACGGAGGTTTGCAGCAGCGTCCGCATCCCGACGATGGCCCCGACCAACCCCAGGAAGGCAACCAAACCGATGAGATAAGGCTTTCGGCGGGAGCGGGTAATGAGTTCGGGGGCAAGGTCGCGGTCCATTGGGTACAGGCATTTCACCGATGCAGTACGCTAATGACGTGCCAACACCTAACGTTCTGTCTAACAGTAGACTTGCCCACAGCAAGATGTAGCCATCCTGTGCGGAATCGCACGAACCGAGCAAAACCGCACCAACCGGTATGGTTAGACGGCCAGCTAACCCAAACGATGACTCTGGAACCCCCACGTAGTTGCCGTACCGATTCAACGTTGCCTAACCGCCATAGCAGCGAAGAACTCAAAAACCGACAAACTCAAACCCTAAATTTCCTGTTTCTCAATCATGGAAGCACCTGTTTTACAACCGCCTATTACCCAGCCGAAAGCCCTTGGCAAGACGGGCGTGTTAATCGTGAATCTTGGCACGCCCGACAGCCCGTCGGTGCCCGATGTGCGCAAATACCTGCGCGAGTTTCTGATGGATGGCCGCGTCATCGACGTGCCCTACGCGCAGCGGTACGTGCTCGTTAACGGCATCAT
>CAXUEB010000165.1:398-8065 GCA_964249775.1 uncultured Spirosoma sp. | reverse complement strand
CTCAAATACTACGGCGAGGTTGTCGAGCGGGAACTTCAGCGCGCGCTGGGCGACGACTACGTCGTGAAGCTGGCCATGCGGTATCAGAATCCGAGCATCGACGCGGGCCTGGCCTACTTTCAGCGGTTGGGTCTGACCAACTTAGTGGTGGTGCCGTTCTTTCCGCAGTATGCTTCGGCGTCGACGGGTTCGGTCTACGAAAAAGTGATGGACATTTTGAAAACGTGGCAGGTCATGCCGCAGCTTAAGTTCGTCAATCGCTTTTCGGATCACCCCAAATTCATCGAAGCCTTCGCGCAGACGGGCCGGAAGTACCTCGCCGAGCGTCCTTACGACCACGTTATTTTTAGTTACCACGGCTTGCCCGAACGCCAGATTCGCAAGGGCGACGTAACGGGTGAGGTCTGTCGATTCGGCGCATGCTGCGGGGCGCTCGGTCCCATGAATCAGCATTGCTACCGGGCGCAGTGTTTTGAAACGACGCGCCGGCTGGTGGGCGAACTGGGCCTGGCCGAAGGGCAATACACGACCTGTTTTCAGTCGCGTCTGGGGAATACGCCGTGGGTTAAGCCGTATACCGACGACGTGATTAAGGAGTTAGCAGCTAAGGGCGTTAAAAGCGTCCTGGCGTTCTCACCGGCGTTCGTGGCCGATTGTCTGGAAACGACCGTTGAAGTTGGGGACGAATACAAAGAATTATTTGAAGAGAACGGCGGAGAGCACTGGCAGTTGGTCGAAAGCCTCAACGATAATCCGCTCTGGATCGAAACGCTGGTCGATTTAGTTAAAACGCCGTAATTACGTTAGCCAACGAGCCTAACGCGCATCAACGCTGCGATTACGCTTCAGCCTTAGTAGGTTAACCAAAAGAAAGGCCGATAAGCTCACCGTTGTGATTAGTGAGCTTATCGGCCTTTCTTTTGGCGCGTATCGACGGCGCCCTGACCGATGAATCCTGCGTGTTTTAGAACGAATCGCCGACGTAGCTACGCAGCCGAATCGCTGATAAAATCTTTCTCCTACGAACAGTTTGGACCAGCCTGACGAAGACCAGCCTGGCGGTATAGCCGTATTAATATTTTAGCATTCAAAGCTCTAATAGTATATCAAGTTACTATATTTACTTAAGTTAACACCTTGTACGATTGCTTCTTCCTTGTCTTTGGCGTAATAATTGTTGCAGATAGGGCATTTGTAAACACTTTTCCAACTATCGGTATGCAGCTTACATCTACTAAAGTGCGCGTGGGCAGACACGCGCTGGTTTACTTGTGTCTGTTCGCTTGTTTAACGCTCTCTTCGTATAGCCTGCTCACCGACGAAGGATACCGGCATCGACCGGGCATCCTTACCCTCCTGAACCGCCCCACGCCGGGTCCTCTGCCGTTTTACCGCGTCAACGCCCCCCTTCATAACGATCCGGTTCGCTTTACCCTTCGCTGCGAAAAACAAGCGGTGCGGGTAGGCGAATCGTTCGACTTGATTATTACGGCCGAGCTACTCAGCGTATCGCCCCACCTGATGTTTTTCTTGCCCGGTTCCAACGCCTTCCGGCTTAAACTGCTGCTGCCGCCGGGCTTCGAGCAAACGGGGGGCGACTTCACGGACTACGTAGCGGGCGAGCTTTCGCTCCCGGCCCGACCGGTGGCGACGTACCGCCTGAGCGGTCGCTTCGTAACGGCTCAGGCGGGTACCAGCTTCCGGCTCCTGCGCAGCTACGGGCGGGCCAACGACCAAGACCTGTTCGTTGAAAAAGCCACCTTATCCCTGAAGACCGGACCCGGCAAAGCCCTTTCGCTTTCGGCCGAACCAACCCGCTCGGCAGCGGCCACGTTGTGGGTCACGACCGATGCCGCCCCGGCGTCGGCCCGCGCCCGCGTTGCCGCCCCAACGGCCCTGACGGTGCTGGCTCCGGCTTACAACTGCACTACCGGGGCCATTACCTTCCGCACCGCCGGGGGCGACAGCACCGCCATCCGCTACATGGCCGTCGGCATCACCGGCTGGACAACCAACCCCAACCAGTACTTAGACGCCGAGGCTCGCACCAGCGCCGACGCAGCCCCGTTCACAATTAAGGTCGAGCAGTCGGGCAACGTCCAGTCCTATCGTTGGTCGCGCCAGGCGGCCTGCGCCGACTCGACTGCCCCCGCGCCAACTCCGCCCGTCACCCCGACGCCTGCTTGTACGTTCCGAGTAACGACGGTCGGCTCCCCCACGGCAACCTGCGGGAGTTCGGTGAGCTTAGGAGCCGGGTGTAGTGGTGCCGATTGCAATCAGGTTAGCTACGTCTGGTCAGGCAATGGGTTGAGCCGGACGGGTCAGTCCGTGAGCTTCAACGCGCCTTCAACCAACGGAATCTATTCGTACACCGTCACGGCGACGCGGCCCGGCTGCGCAACTCAAATTGCCACGGCCTTGGTGACGGTCAGCGGCTGCGCAACGACGCCTTCGTTACCCGGCACGGATCAGTACCCCATTCTAAGCAGTCCGTTCCCCGCCGACAAACGGCCCGTGTTGCAAAACAGCCGCGTTCGGGTCGCCATCGACTTGGGCGTCGGGGCGGTTATCCGGGAAGTGACGGACCTGCAAATCGGCGAAAACATGATTAACTGCATGGTCAAGAGCGACGGCCTGCGCGATCCCGGCCGCGACGACCAAATTTCGTTGTACGGGTTGCCCGACGCCAATCAGCGCTGGTCGCCAAGCGGCAAGCCGGTGCTCGATGATATTGGCTACAACCCCGTGCAGGGCGGAGACATTGCTGGCAACTTCTCGCCGGTTCTGGGTTACGGCCGCACTAACGAGATGCTGTACGCCAAAACGCGCGGGCTGCAATGGGGCTTCAACAACGAACCGGGCGACTACGTGGTGGAGCAGTGGATTCGGCTGGAAGGCAATGTCGTTAAACGGCACATTCGCATCACCGGTAACCGCCCCGATCAAACCCGCTACGCGGACACGCGGCAGCAGGAGTTGCCCTGCACCTACACCAACAGCGCTTATTACCAATACTACGTTGTCCAGGGTACGCCCTACACGAACGCACCGCTGGTTAACGTCAACACCATTCCCAACCTCGCTGGTACCGGCAAACGACTCGACCAGCACAGAGCGGGCGTAACGGGTCCTTACGACATTGATGCGTCGGAGCCGTGGATCGTTGCCGTCCGGCCCAGCAACAACCGGGGGATTGCGTTGCACACGCCGTTTTCGCACGAGTTCAAAGTCGGGCTGTTCAACGAAATCGGCTTTGGTCCGGCCGAGTCGTCGAATGCGGGCTACATCGCCAACGGGGTAAGCTTATTGTTGGACCGCAACGGTGTTTATGAATTCGACGTGAACATGGTTGTTGGTACGTTGGACGAGATTCGCCGGACCGTCAACACGCTGCCGCGTTCGGAAACAAAGCCCAACTATGTGTTCGCCAATCAGGCAACGCGTCACGGGTTTTACTACCGCAAAGGCTATGACCAAGGCTTTCCCGTTGGGGATGAGTTGGTTATCACGCCGACCGACCGGCGTTTTCGGTTGATATCGCCCCGGAAAGGCTACCAAGCCTCCGAGTTTAGAACGGTTTACGTCCGAATGCGGGCTAAAACGCCCGAAACGCAGATGGTACTCGACTGGCGCAAAGTGGGGCAAACGGAGCTACAAGCGGCTCAGGCGGGCCAGTTTGTCACGTTCAGCGTCACGGGCGACGATCAGTACCGCACCATTGCCATTCCGGTGGGCAACCATCCGCAGTGGAACGGCCACATTAACGAGTTTAGCATCCGCTACATCAACCCGTCGCAGGCTTCGCTCAACGGCCATCAATTAGGCGTCAAATGGATTTCGGCGAGTGATCTGTCTGGACGACCCACAAACTGAGGATTCCTGATTGAAAACCAAAACAGCCGGCCCTTACTCAGGGCCGGCTGTTCTGGTAAAATCGGTACGGGCGCTTACGCAACCAAGTAGATGGTCCATTGGGTTTCTATAAACCGGTTGCGATCAGCCACGTTGGCGCGCCCAACGCCGGTATGTATACGTAGCTTGTTTAAGTTACCGACTCGCCATTCCGTTGGCTTTCGGCGTAAAGATAATCACCTTGGTTTCCACGGGTTTTACCGTCCGCAAGTACGCCCAGATTGCGCCCAAATCCTCGTCGGTCATCCGGCCGTACATCGTCCAGGGCATGACCGAATTAAACTCGCCGTACTGCACGTCGGGCGGGGGCGCTCCGGTGCCGTGCGTTTTAAAGCGGGCAATGAACGCGTCGCGCGTCCAGGCTCCGATGCCCGACCGGGCCGGGGTAATGTTGGCCGAACGTACGGTTCCGGTCGGCATCGAAAACGCCTTTTCCGGTAAGGCATTACCCTGGTCGTCGCGGGGCGTGTGGCAGTCGGCACAGGCCGCAAACGTCGTCAGGTAGCGGCCGTAGGCAACCCGGTCGGTCGGGTTGGGACGCTGGCCACCCGGCGCTTCGGTCGGCATCGTATTAATGATGAAGTTAACCGGAAAGTCGGCCTCCGACGCCGGTACTTCGTTTGGAATGGGCTTCAGGCTGCGCACGTACGCAACGATGGCTTTGATATCGTCGGGGGCCATTTGCCCGTAGTTCTTGTACGGCATAACGGGAAACATCGCCCGTCCGTCGCGGCTGACGCCGGTTGTGATAGCCCGGTAGATTTCGCCGTCGGTCCAGTCACTGAGATGAGCAGGCGTTATGTTCCGGGCGTAAAAGTTACCGGGAAAACCCGCTTCGCGCAGAAAGCCTTCGCCCCCTTTGCCTTCGCTTCCGGCCAGCACCGGCCCGGTCAGTTTCGAGAAGTCGCGTTCCGAATGACAATCGATGCACACCGCTACGTGGTTGGCTAAGTACCGGCCGTGCTCAATCTGGGCGGCCGTTGGGCGTAGAATCAGTTCGGGCGCGGGTCCAACGTTGGGCAGGGCCAGTTTAACGTAAGCCAGTCCGGCGGCAACGAGCAGCATGAGCGCACCAACGCCGAACAAGACGATTTTTGCAACTCGCTTCTTCATGGTTAAAAAAGAGGTTCAGTCGCGAGTATAGCCAAATCTTATACGCCTGTACCAACAATGTTTGTAAACGGTAGCGAACTGTTTACGAACGACTTGAATAGGCTTGTTAACGCTTATCGCGTTTCTAAAAACGTTGGGGTTCCCTTAAAAACAAACCGTCGGCCCATGCGAGGGCCGACGGTTTGTCTCATCTATATATCCTGTCCTTAAGCCGCCATCCGCAGGTGCTGCTCCGGCTCCTCGTGCTGAGGTTGGGCCAGCATCGGTGCAATGATGGTGTTCATACGCTCGCGGACAAAGCTTTCCTGTAAATACGACGGCAACTTGGCGACCAACTGCCGGTAGGCGTCGACCCCGAGTGCCTTGGCAACGTAAGCTTCGTGCACCGAATTGACGTGCGACACGATGTTGACTAAGCTCTGGTGGAACAGCTTCACGTCGATGTCGGAGTCGACGAAGCGCTCAATCTCGCGGTTGGTCGACGAGATGCGCAGCCGGCTGAGCATGTCGAAGTAGGTCGTGTAGCCGATTTGCTTGGCCAACTGCTTATACTGCTCGACGCTGAACTTCTGCAAGATCTCGCCCGTCTTGGGACTGCGCAGGGCCGTCTTGGGATTGTTCTGGATGGCGTTGCGCAGGGCCTTGATGCGCTGATCGCGGGTCGTCTTGATGAACTGCGCCAGTTCGGCCTGGGCCGAGCCAGCCCGCGACGGCAACAGAAGGTCCGACTTGCCCGCAACGGTGAAGCGCTTGGCCATCGGCAGCCGCTGAATGCGGTAGCTGTTGATGGGGCCGAGGGCATAGTAGCCGATGGAGGCCGGGTAATAGCCGCGCACGACCATGTTGCCGATCCGCTTGCGAATTAGTTCCTCGTTGCTGACGTTGACGCCCTGCACGGCCAAAAACGCACGGGCGCTGAACAGGGCGCTGTAATACGCCTGCGGGAACGTCCAATGCAGGGAGCTTTGCAGGTACTGCTCGTCGTTGACAACGGGCGTGATACGGAGGGCGTACTCGGCACTCCAGCTATTAAGCAACAGCTTCTCCAGCGCCCGACGACTCTCGTCCGTCACGCGGCCGTGAAACTGCCGAAATATGGGAAACTTAGCCACATCGAACAGGTCGTTCTGGTACTGAATGTGGTAGTCCATCGCGAAGAAATGGTTCAAAAACACCTGCGCCGGAATCGACTTGCGCCAGTTCTCGTCAACGGGCAAGTTGCCCGCCGGGGCTGGTGCAATCGGTGCCTGAGCGTTCGAGGAAGGCATCGAAACGTTGGTTGTCTGTGTCATACTAAATAAACCAAAATAGCCCCGGCAAGGTTCGATTTTAGAGAACAATTTATAGGACTCAACTATATTGTAAATCAGACGTTTACGGACGAGTTTTAGACCAATATTTACGACTCGTTGTGCCGGGTTCTGCGAGCGGTTTTGGGGTTGCTTTTTAGCCGTTTACGCGTACTTTTGGGCTGTCTTATTGCGTTGCTTGTAAACAATGAAACGAATCCATTTCGTACTGCTTACCGCGAGTCTGTTCAGTAGCCCGTTCCGGTTGACGCCGAGTTGGGCGCAAACCAACTTGCGTACGGCTTTGCCGAAAGAAGCGGCTTCCATTGAGGGAACGGTGGTCGATGCGGCCACCAACCAACCCGTTGCCGGCGCGACCGTTCAAGCCAAAAATCAGGCGGGTAGACTGAGTGCTCAGCAGCGCGTAGGCGTCGACGGTGCGTACCGGTTAAGTTTGGATGATTCCAAGCAAGCGTACGTGCTGAGCGCCAACGCCAGCGGCTACGAACCCTACGAAGAGCGGGTAGCGTTCACGACGTCGTATTCAACCCAACTGTCAAAAAAAGCCTTGCGTCTGTACCGCGTGGGCACGAAGCCGGCGCAGGCGCAGAACGTACCGCCAACGACCGTGGCCTCCACGGCTGCCCTTTCTACCCCGTCAGCCTCGACCACGCTCACCGGCCGGGAATTAGCCCCGCCCAAAACGCTCGACGCCAAAGTGGTTTACACGCCCCCGCTTATCGTCGCACCGGCCGGCAAAACGACCCAACTCCGGGCTATTCAGTTTGTACAAAGCAAGGCTGACCTGCTGCCCGATGCCCAACCGGCCCTGGATCAGTTGCTGACGTTTATGCGCGACAAACCAACCCTTGAAATCGAACTGGCGGGCCATACCGACAACCAGGGTGATTTTGACGAGAACCTGCGCCTGTCGAAGCAGCGCGTGGACGTGGTGAAGGCGTATTTGGTGCAGAACGGCATCGCAGCCAACCGGATCACCACGCGCGGCTACGGCCCCACAAGGCCCTTGGCCAGCAACAACAACGAAGGCACCCGCCAGCAGAATCGGCGCGTGGAGATGAAGGTATTGAAAGAGTAATTTGGCGCTAACAAACGCTTGCTTGCTGGGTTATGGACGTGAAGCGCCCCGTACGCCCGGCGCTACGCCCCTCTCGATGCAACGAATCCGTAACGAACGCACTACCTCACAGCCCCACCCGTCATCGGCTGACGAACGGCTTCTCAGTTTATCACTCACAACACCCGGCGACGACCTCCAGGCAGACGACGCCATTGATCCCAATACCACCGTCGATGTGATTGTTTACCCCGACGGGTCCATAACAGAAGTGT
>CAXUEB010000165.1:0-387 GCA_964249775.1 uncultured Spirosoma sp. | reverse complement strand
ACACGGTAGATGCGATGGATGGGGCCGCCGTCGAAGTGATCGATATTACGAACGAAACGGACGGCACCGACATTGAACTGACCATCATCGAAGAGCCGAGCGACACCTCGGGCGTGGACAGCGTCGACCGGTTCGTGCAAATTGAGGGCATCGGCCCCCAGATCGCTAACTTGCTGGCCAAAGCGGGCATTCGGCGCTTTTCCCAACTGGCCGAAACGCCCGTCGAACGCATCCTTGACATCCTGACCGCGACCGGTTCCCGTTACCGCCTTCACGACGCGAAAGCCTGGCAAGCACAAGCGCGGTTACTGGCTGACGGCCCGAACCCGCGCGGCAACGCATAAGCGTAAATATTGTAGCTCGATTGTAGCTCTGGCAATCCTGCCG
>CAXUEB010000164.1:11656-12114 GCA_964249775.1 uncultured Spirosoma sp. | reverse complement strand
GGCTCAGGGCAAACATCGACGGTCCCGATCCCGACAGGCTGCATCCCAGCGCGCCGTTGTCCAAGGCCGCCTGCTTAACTTCGTGAAATTCGGGAATCAGAATCGACCGCACCGGCTCAATGATTACGTCCACGAGCGAGCGGCTGATAAGGTCGTAGTCAGGTTTCATCAAGCCCGCAATTAGGCCCGCAACATTGCCCATCTGCGTGATGGTGTTCTTGAGCGACACCTCGTTTTTCAGGATAAACCGGGCGTCTTTGGTATTGACCTCAATGTCGGGGTGCACGAGCGTACAGAATAGGGCGGCCGGCGTTTCGATTCGAATCACGTCTAACGGGTGATAGCTCCGAATCACCACAAAGCCGCCCAGCAGCGACGGCGCTACGTTGTCGGCGTGGGCCGAGCCGCAGGCCAGCCGCTCGCCTTCCATCGCGAAGGGCAGCAGCTTCATCGTCGGC
>CAXUEB010000164.1:6255-11646 GCA_964249775.1 uncultured Spirosoma sp. | reverse complement strand
GTTGATGGCGTACACGCCCGCCACGGCACTGGCCGCGCTGGATCCCAGACCGCTGCCCAAGGGCATTTGTTTGTGCAGCACGGCATCGACGCCCACGTCGGTCCGGCCGATGTGTTTGAGGTACGTTTGGATGGCAATGCCAGCCGTATTGCGCTCGGCTTCGCGGGGCAGGCGGCCTTCGTCGCCGAGGATGTCAGTAATCCGAACGCCCGGCTCGTCGCGCAGCGTTAGGGTAATCTGGTCGCCGGGACTGGCGACTGCAAAGCCGAATATATCGAACCCGCAGGCCACGTTAGCGACAGTAGCGGGCGCAAACACACGAATGGAATTCACGGGGAGAACGAGCAGACGAAAGGGCAAGTTTAGCGCTTTCGGACCGGAAAACCAACGTCGCCAGCCGCGGTCGGGCCGGACAGCATGGCCAACGGCTGATGGTGTCGGCTGCGTAGCGACTTAACTAACCAAACAACTGACTCCACAAGCCTTTCGCGCGTTCCTTGGTAGCTTCGATCTGGAGCGTAGCTTCGGCCTTCAACTCGTCCATTCGGACCTGCGCGGCTTCCAAGTGCACGGCAGCTTCGGCCCGTAAGTCGTCAAACTTGTCTTCGGCTACGTCGGCCAGCTCGTCAGCTTTGGCGGAAGCCACGGCAAAAGCGCTTTCGGCCTGGGTTTGCAGTTCGGCTAATTTTTCGGCGGCAACCACTTTGGCGGCTTCAAACTGCTGGGTCGCCTGCGCTTTTAAGCCTTCCACATCCATGTCACGGCCGGCTTCCTGCGCTTTAGCGACGAACTGATCTTTCAGTTCATCCAATTGGGCAGCCGCTGCGTTGAGGTGCTGACCGGCTTCGGTCCGGAAGGCTTCGAGCTTTTGGGCCGCCGTTGCTTTGGCCGCTTGCAGTTGCTCAGCCGCCGTGGGTTTGGGATTGTCTTGCATAGGGTTGTGTGTAGCTTAATGATACGGTCGTTTCTATCCCAATCTACGCACGATCAGCCCATTTACCAACTCAAACAAGCTGGCGGGTTTGAGCGTCCGCCAGTTGGCAAGGTCGAGCGTGCCGCCGAAGTTGATGTAATAGTCGAGGTGGTATTTTTTCCATTCGCGCTCGATAAACTCCGGCGAATGAATGGCCGCAATCCAGCCGTCTTCCACGTCCTCGAACCATTCTTCGTAATAGGCGTCGTCGGAGCCGTGAAAGTTCAGGATGTTTTCGGCAATGAGCACGAAGTATTTGATGCCCTCGTGCACGAGCGGGTCAACAACTTGGCGTTTGAGGTACATGATGTCGTTGTGCAGCGTATCGTTCCACTCGCCGAAGAGTTCAATAACGACGAATTGTCGGTCGTAGTTAGTAAACAGAATTTTGCAGTAGAGCGTCTCGGAGCCGATTTCATCCCAGAGTGGGTGAATGTAGTAGCCGTAGATGTCGTTTTCGTACTGCTGCATATTGTACTCGCGCTCGTGGAACGGCGATCGCTCGTCCTCCGAAGCGGAATAGTACTTTTCCCAGCCGTAGAAAGGTTCAATGTCTTGCATGAGTAACGGTAGCCGGTTTCGGTGGTTTTACTAAACCGTCAACAGAATAACGTCGATTCGGGACGTTTGTTAAACGGGCGAAAAAGGCTTTTTTTGTCTGTATACCCCTTCAAACGTCCGCGTGGAAGCCTTATTTCAGTACGTCAACGCCCTTACTCCGCTGCCGCCCGACGCGCAGGCTACACTCGGCCGGTTGTTTGCCTCCATTCGGTTAGCCAAGCAGACATTCTTCGTTCGCGCCGGAGAACCGACGCAACAGGTGGCCTTCGTGCGGGAAGGTGTTTTGCGCGGATTCGTTACTTCATCCGACGGCGTCGACGACAACAGGACGTTTTTCGTCGAAAACGACTTGTTCGGCGTTTATTACGCCTTGTTGCTGCGCCGGCCCAGTCGTTTAGCCGTGCAGGCCCTGACGCCCTGTTCGTTGTGGGTGGCTGACTTCTGGCAGATCGAAGCCTTACAGGACAGGACGAGCACCCGGCTATCGAGCGGCTGGCCCGTAAACAAGCCGAGCATTTGTTTTTGGGCAAGGAGCAGCAGGAAATTGACCTGGTATTGCTCGACGCCAAGGCCCGCTACGAGAAGCTGCAACGCGAATACCCGAATCTTGAGCAGCGCATTCCGCAGTACCACACTGCTTCGCATCTGGGCGTAACACCCACTCAACTAAGCCGAATTTGGCGGGCCTTGGGTAAGGCCGTGCAGGTTGTCGACGTGGTGTTGCCGTTGGTTGATACGCCCATGACGGCCGGGCGTGGGAAAGGCAAGATTTCGCCCGAACAGGTGGCCGACGCATTGATTCGGGGCGTTGAGCAGGGGCAGGCAGTGGAGCATGTTGGGAAAGTTAAACTACTGCCGATCATTCCCGGACTGGTGCCCAGTTTGGCCGACCGAATGCTGAAAAACGGGTAGAGGAACCGCCGGTAGGCTATATCTTCAAGATATGGCCTACCTTAGCCCTCGTTTCCGTTTATCTTGAATCAGCCTTATGCTTAAACGCGCCCTTCAAACCGACCACGTTCTGCTCGCCGACATCGACCGGGCCGCCGAAAATCTCGGTATGCTGCACATCTGGTGGCTGGGGCAGAGTGGTTTTCTGCTGCAATACAACGGGCGGCACCTGCTGTTCGATCCGTACCTGTCGGATTCGCTGAGCCGCAAGTACGCCGGAACCGACAAGCCCCACGTTCGCGTCTCGGAACCGGTGATTGACCCGGCTTGGCTCGACCGGATTGACGTGGTCACGTCCAGCCACAACCATACCGATCACCTCGACGCCGAAACGCTCTTGCCGCTCGTTGGGGCCAATCCTGCCATGCAGATGGTGATTCCCGAAGCGAACCGCGCCTTCGTGGCCGAGCGGCTTCACCGCGATCTGTTTTTGCCCATCGGCATCACCGCCGGTCAGACAATCGACGTGGCGGGCTTTCGGTTTCACGGCGTACCGGCCGCGCACAACGAACGTGAATTTGACGAAGAAGGCCGCGACAAATTCATGGGCTTCGTGGTCGAGTTGGGGCCGTACCGGGTGTACCACTCCGGCGATACGCTTTGGTACGATGGGCTGGTCGAAACGCTGCAACCGTTTGCCGTCGACGTGGCGTTTTTGCCCATCAACGGCAACCAGCCCGAACGGCGCGTAGCCGGTAATCTCGATCCCGACGAAGCCGCCCGGCTCGGCCGCGACATTGGCGCGAAGCTCGTCATTCCGCACCATTACGATCTGTTCGCCTTCAACACCGCCGACCCGGCTGACTTTGTGCGGGCCTGCGAGCAGTACGCTACGCCCCATTACGTCATGCAGTTGGGGGAAGGCATTGCGGTGTAGCGGGGTAGTATGGCCGATCAACAGTAAATAACGTTAAATCTTGGGTTTGATACGTAACGTCGACCGGCCATCCGTTCCGGTTGGGTGTTTTCTGACTATGCGCTTCTTTCTTTTATTTGTGGTCTTCTCGCGGCTGACCCTTGGGCAAACGGTTCCGCCGATTACGCCTAAATTTACCGTTCAGGTTATCGATAACCAGATCAGCATCGGCTATGGCTTAGCCATCGGCGACGTTGACGGCGACCGACGCCCCGACATTCTGCTGGCCGACCAGAAAGAGATTGTCTGGTATAAGAATCCCGGTCGGCCGGCTCCGGGAATGTTGACGCCCGGCGACGGAAACACCGGCTGGAAACGGTACGTGATGGCTGCCAACCTGACGCCCCAGGATAACGTGTGCATCGCGGCCCGCGATCTGGACGGCGACGGGCGCGTGGAAGTGGCCGTTGGCGCGGGCTGGAACCCGGCCGAAACCGGCGACAGTACGAAGTCAGGAGCCGTGTTTTACCTCGTTCGGCCGCCAGACCTAACCAGCCGCTGGGAGCCGGTGCGCCTGTTCCACGAGGTAACGACGCACCGGATGCGCTGGGCCAAAGTTGGACCAATCAATTACCAGCTTGTCGTCGTACCACTGCACGGGTTGGGCAACAAAAACGGCGAAGGTCAGGGCGTTCGGGTGTGGGGTTACGAGTTTCCCAAGAATCCGCGCGGACTGTGGAAGCGCCATTTAGTCGATTCCACCCTGCACCTGACGCATAATTTTGAGGTCTGGGAAGACGGGCCGACGACGGGTTTGATTATTGGCGGCAAAGAAGGCGGCAAAATCCTGGAATGGCGTGCCGGCGCGTGGCGCTACATGCCCGATGAAGCCGCCCGCAATGCTCTGCCGATTCTAACCAACAACGTGGACGGCATCGGCGAAATCCGGCGCTTAGACGGCGGCAAAAGCATCGTCTCTATTCAGCCGATGCACGGCAGCTTCTTGCAGATTGAAAACGGCAACTATTCGCTCAAAAACCCGCGAACGGTTGTAACGGAAAAAGAGATCAGTACGCTCTCAGATATCTTTAGCCAAGGACACGGACTGGTTTGCGGTGATTTTCTGGGCATTGGTCGCGAGCAAATTGTCGCGGGCTGGCGCAACCCGAACGACGACGGCAAAGTGGGTATCCGCCTGTTCGATCCGCAACAGAGTAACAATTTTCAGGGCTACCCACTCGACGACAGCGTTCGAATGGCCTGCGAAGATTTGCAAGCCGCCGACCTCGACGGGGACGGCGACTTAGACCTCATCGCGTCGGGCCGGGCGACGCTGAATGTACTGGTGTACTGGAATCAGGCGAAGTGACGTGACCTAAACCGGTAAGGACTACTGGTTACTCAACTGCCCCGCCAGCGAACGCAGCGCCGACGATAACCCTTCGAGCCGGGGCGCGATGTCGCCTTCCGAACCCATCAGGGTGCTGAACTCGGTGGTTTGGGTAGCCAACGTTTCGAGTAGCTGACTCAGTTCCGAGGGATTAATTTGGTCGCTGACCAACTGCGTTTTCACCCGTTCGAGCGTGTCGGCAATTTCGGTTGTGTTTTCCGCCTTGCGGAGTTCGTCCAGCCATTGGTCGATAACGCCGGTTCCGGTTTTGGGCGTCTCGTTCGCAATGTCCGATTCCAGGATGGTCATCGTGGAATCGAGTAGGTCGGTTGATTGAGCGTGATCGAGCATATTAGAATTGGCTGCTGAAGTTGCGTAAGGCATTGGCTAACTGCCGAAGCTGGTCCGCGGTGGATTCGCCGGCGGTCGAGGTCTGGTCGGCAAACGTCGACGTGTGACTGGCCATGTTGAGCAGCAGACGCCGAATCAGTTCGGTGTCCAGCTTACCCGACCGCAGGTGATCGCGGAGGACTTCGATTTCGGATTGGATGCGCTCGGTGCCGGCGTCGCCCCGCAGGGCGTTAAGCCACCCTTCGAGCAGCAACTGCCCCTGTTCGGGTGAAAGAATTGTGGCACTGCCTTCACCGAATGCACCAAGGG
>CAXUEB010000164.1:261-6245 GCA_964249775.1 uncultured Spirosoma sp. | reverse complement strand
GTTTACTAAATTAAGAGCCGCTCGTAATCAGCCGAATTTGATTAAATTTTACTGGCAAAATTCCGTAAGATTTTCGACAGACTTTCAACTCCACCCGTCCAGGTGCCTTCGGCGTTGGGACCTTCGGCCGTCTGCTGCGCCTGATCGGCCAAGCCTTCCATTAACTGGCGAATCTGCCCGCTGTTGGGCTGAGCCGCCTGCAACTCCGTGCGAAGTGCGTTAAGCTGCCCTTGAAGCTGATCTAAATTCGGGTCGCCCTGGAGAGCTTGCAGCCAGCCGTCGATGAGCATAACCCCCTGCGCGGGCGAAACGCCCGATTGATTACCATCCCGAAACGTGGTCAGTGTATCTTCGAGCATCCGCTCTTCGAGTATGTTCGATCCCATTAAACTGGAGTTTTTAAAGTTGGGTAGCAAAATTCCGCAGCGTCGTCGCTACGTTTTCTAATTTGCCCGACGTTTGCTCCTGAACGTTGCGGCCCTGGGCAACCTGTGAGGTGTGGTCGGCTAAGCTCAGCAGCAAGTCCCGAATGCGGTCTGGGTCGGGCGTTGCAAACTGCAACTGCCCGCGTAACTGAACAAGCTGCTCGGCAATAATCGTAGCACTGGTGTTGCCCTCGACAACCTTGAGCCAGCCGTTGATGAGCTGTACGCCATCGGCGGGCGAGGCCGAACTAACGTCCTCTAAACCGGATGAAGTGCGCTCGAATAAGCGTTGATCTAATGCGTGTGAAGGCATAGTTGGTGTTTATTTAACCGGTTTGGGGTCAACGCCCGTGCGACTGAACCCAAACCGACTATGTTGATTAAACCGCCGTCGAAAACTGACCGGCAAAGTTGCGCAGGGCCGTTGCGAGCGTCGTCAGGCGCGACGGCAGATCGCCATCCGTGCTTTGGGACAACGTTTCGGTCTGGTCGGCCAACTGGTTGAGCAACTGCTGGAGCTTGTTGGGGTTCGGCGCGCCGGTCTGAAGTTCGGCGCGCAGCTTCGTCAGCGGCTCCATAACCTCGCTGGCGTTGTGGTTATTTTTGATGGAAGAAAACCAGTCCGTGATAAGCGACATGCCTTCTTGCGGAGAAGCCGCCTGACCCTGGTCGAACGCCCGGATGGTTTCGTCGATCAGCGTCGTTGCCGTCGACCCGGCCGTTTGCGAATGTTGATTTGCCATGATTCGTTGAGCACCGCCGAAGCGGAATTTTGTTGGTGTCAAGATAAACCAGCCTACTGGTGGTTTGTTTGGTGAAAGAGCCAAAGAGTGGATGAGTGAAAGAGCGAAGAACAGACTCAAGTTAGAATTGCGCTTTCCCTCATTCACTCTTTCGCTCTTTAATCAATACTGCGACCGGCCGCCCGACGAACCGCTGTCGGTGTCGCCCGAACCGCTGCTGGTCGAGCCGCCCGAAACGCCGGAGCGCTGCGTACCCGAGTTGGCGCTGTAATCGTCGCCTTCCGAGCCGGTACCGTAGCCCGACCCGTAGGAGCCACCGTCTTGGGGTTGGCCGCCGTCGCCCGACGACGCGCCGTAAGCGCTGCCGCTTTGCGAGTCGCCCACGTCTTCGCTTTCCCCCGACGTACTGCCGGTGGTGGGACTCAGGCCGCCTTCGTTGCCCGTCGTATCGTCCATGCCCATCGCCGACAGATTGTCACTGGCGTTGCCACCCGTGTCGAGCGTGGATTCAACGTCGCCGGTGACGATGCTGGCCGCACCGCCGTTGCGGTTTGACAGATCGTCGTCGTCGTTGGCTTCATAAGCCGATGCGCCGGCTCCGCTGGTAGTCGATTCGCCACCGACGGTGCTCGTCATGGGGGCTTGCTGGTTTTGGGCACTCTGCATTTTTGACGAGCCGCCGAGTTGCTGGCTGAAGCCTTGAAGGGCTTCGACCAAGGCGTTCAGACGCGTTTGTACGTCGGTCTCGGACGAATCAGCCGCTACCTTCACTCCATCAACCAATTCTTCCAAAATCTGCTGAATCTGCGTACCGTCGGGGTTGCCGCTCTGCAGTTCGGCTTTGAGGTCGCTCAGGCCGCTGGCGACCGGATTGGTGCTTTGGTCGGTGTCGCGCAGGGCGCTGATCCAGCTATCAATAAGCGAAATGCCATCCATCGCCGAAACGCTCACTGCGTCACCATTGAAGGCGTTGATGGTCGTTGTAACTAAATTCGATACGTGTTGATCAAGTGCCATGATGCTTTGGGGTTTGTGGCTGTAGGAATTCCGGTGTTAGGTTCCGGTATACGATGGGTTGACGGGTGGGCGTTCCGGCCGCACCGACGCGTCAGCCCACCGTATACCGGAACGCCTTAGGCATTCGCCAACTGACGGTGCAGGTTTTCGAGCGTTGCAACCAGCCGCGACAGATCGTCCTGCTCGGCACTGGCTTCGGGCGACCGCATGACCGCTTGGGTCTGATCGATCAGGTCTTGTAGAATCTCGGCGATGGCCTGCGTGTCGGGGTCGCTTTCCCGCTCGGCCGGGTCGAGTTCTGCCCGCAGTTCTTCGAGCGTATCGGCAATTTCGTCGGTCGCTTCGTTGCCTGCTTCGTCGAGCCGGTCGAGCCACCGGTCAATCAAGGACAGGCCGTCCTGCGGCTCAACGTCGCGGATGCTGCTGTCGAAGGCGTTGACCGTTTCGTCGATCAGCGATAATTGGTTTGAGTCGTTGGTAATCATGACTATGCGTGTGGGGTAGATGTGAAACGGACCGCGGGTTTACTTCAATGCTTTACTGAACTCCTTTAGCGAGTCGGCCAAGTCTTTCAGCGAGTCCTGGTGATCCTCATCGGCGTCCTTCGCAGCTTTGGCAGTCTGATCGCCAAGCTTTTTGAGCAGTGAACTGACTTTCTTGGCGTCCAACTCTTTACCCGTCAGTTCGTCGTGCAACTCCTGCAACTGATCGGCAATGTCGCTGAGTGATTCTTCTTTTTTAAGGGCCGCGATCCAGTCTTTCACCAAACTGGCTCCGTCCTTTGGTTTTACCGACTCCGCATCTCCGCCGAGCGCTTCAATGGTCGATTCAATGAGTTTGTCTGCTTTTGCCTGTGCCATGGGATTTGTTTTTTAACGTGATAAACAAACAAGGGCAGTCCATCGACTGCCCTTGCTTCAACCGACCGTCTTCTCATATTGTTTGTGGGTCGGGTCGCTTCCGTTGCATTCTTTCGATTGACCGGGCCGCAGCGATTTCCGAACCCCGCCCGACTACTTGGCCATGCCCTGCGCGAAGTCTTTCAAGGCGGTCGACAGGTCCCGTAAGTCCTGCCTGTATTCACCTTCGGCTGCGTTATCAGCCAGGTCGACGGTCTGACCCGCCAGGTCGCGCATGACGCGTTCGACCGTTCGCATATCGTTTTCGTCCAAGGCGTCGCGGAGCTTGGCGAGCGGCTCGGCCAGCCATTCGGTGTTAACGTTCGTGCGAACGATGGCAATCCAGTCTTCAACGAGATTAACGCCGTGTTCGGGCGAGGTCGAAGGAGCACCCCCGCCGAGGGCGGTCAGGGTGTCTTCGAGCATGGTAGCAATTTTTTGATCGTGATGTGCCATTACGGGTTTGGTTTGGAGTTTACAATTGGTGGTGGGGCGCGCAGCCCCGTAGCCACCAACGACGAACGGGTTTTACACTTGCTCTAAGTCCTGCGCGAACGAGCGGAGGGAATCGGCTAATTGCTTAAGGGAGTCCGTCAGGGTGCCCTCAGTCGAGCGCGAGATGTGCTCGGTTTGCTGGGCCACCTGATTGAGCAAATCCTTGACGCGGGCTGCGTGCGGCTCCATGTTATGGAGTTCGTCGTACAGGTCTTGCAGACTTTTGGTGGCTGCGTCAGCGCCGTCGGTATGTTTAAGAACCGAAATCCAGTCTTTAATTACATCGGCTCCGGTGGCCGGTTGAAGATCGCGCTGTTGCAGAGTGTGCAGCGTACTTTCCAGCATGACCGTAGGATGAGCGTGTGCCATAACGTTGAATCAATTAGTTTTGACCAAAAGAACCGGCTCCTTCGGCGATTGTTCGCCCGAATCGGATGTTTTACCAAAATCAGTGAATTTAATTCGTTAACGCATGGACGCAACCCGTTTACAACCCGATGTGCAGTACCAGTTTGCCCGCAGCGGGGGCGCGGGTGGGCAGAACGTCAACAAAGTCGCGACCAAAGCCGAACTGCGCTTCAACATCCGCCAGTCGGCCTTACTGACCGACGCCGAACGGGCCGTGCTGGAAGAAAAGCTGGCCACCAAGCTCACTACCGACGGCGAACTGGTCCTGACGCATCAAACCGAACGCACGCAGTTAGCCAACCGGGAAAAGGTGACGAAGAAATTTTACCGGCTCATCGAAAAGGCGTTCGAGAAACCTAAACCCCGCCGGGCAACGAAGCCCTCCAAAGCCGCCGTCGCCGAGCGTATCGCCGGGAAAAAGCGGAAAGGCGAAGTAAAGGCGGGTCGGAAACGAGTGGATTATTAGAAGCCGCTATCTAATTGGACTGGGTCAAAATTTAATGACTGCAAGAATTCCAGTACAGCCAATTTATGAGGAATTCCCTGTTCACCATCAGATGCACCATAGCGACCTGATTTATAATTTAAATAAATTTTGCCATCGTCGCCGAACCACAGTTCGCCACCTTGTAAAGCCCTTGCACCTCCTGTAATGTTTGTGTGACAAACTACTTGCCGTACAGCGTCTGGGTTAAGCGTGGCTTCGGGTAATAACGTAAGGCCATACTGGTCGATAATCCATAGATATTTACCAACTATCGGCTGACTGTTGATAATTGTCTCAACCGATAACAATGGCGCACCAAACGGTCTGATACCCGTATTGCCATCTATAGTTTCGTCAACGAAAACAATCTTTTCGCCGTCGGCACGTCAGCAATGCTTCCGTTGAGTTGTCTCCGCTCAAACGGTGATACAAACGGCCCAAGCCGCTTTATCCAATCATCTAATAAAGCAGCCATTACACTCGAACGTATCCTTTCTCTTTCGATTCTTCAAGCAAGGATAAACCGTACCGTTGAACGGCCTCAAGCGCAGTTAGTCGATTTAACGCACCAAAGTCGGATTGGAATAGTTCGTTATCATCGGACAGAAGATACTTACCCAACGAGTCCACGTAAAAATAGTAGGGTGATTGCTGTAGAAGTGATTCTACGAAATTTGCGTCCAAAACAGAATATTTAAGTAAAGCTTCTTGGACGATATCTGGTCTTATAATTGATTCCAAACACCAAAGTTCTCGGTAATCTTGAATATATCGATTAGGCAATAGATCGAATAAGATATTCTTCCACTTAATTCGCTGACTGCCGTTAGGCTTCAATTCTTTACGCCTGCTGCTCTCCTCATAGACTTGCTTGATACGGGTGTATGCTTCACGCTGATCTTCGCCAGACATCATGTCAAACTCTTCAACAGTTTCTTTCACTGAGAATGCCCGGCTCATTGTATGACGTATACTTGGACTATTTCTTCGATAAGCCTAAGAAAGACCGTACCGCGTTCAACCGTGAATACGGTCTTTCAACGAAATTTTACAACTCCCGGACTCGAACATTCCGGTACCAAACGCGCTCCTGCGGGCTGTGGTTTTGCAGGGCGATTTTGCCTTTGGCGTGGGGTGTGGCGTAGGGCCAATTGGCAAATTTGCTTTTGGCAACCCGCGCTTTCCAATCGTCGGAGCCGTATTCGTAGTCAACAACCTTCTTGCCGTTCAGGTAATGCTCAACGTGGTTGTTACTAACCAAAATCCGGCCGGTGTTCCATTCGCCGGCAGTTTTGGATAGGGTTAGATCCGAGGGTTCCTTGATGTCGTAGGCGGCCCCGCTCAGTTGGGTGGTATTTAGTTTGTAGGCTTTACCGTCGCTGCCCATGTAGCCTTTGTCGTCAATGACCTGATACTCGGGTCCCGACATATACGTCGTTTTGATGTTGGGATCGTCCGTCACTTTGTAGATGACGCCACTGTTACTGCCCTTGGGAATTTTAAACTCAAA
>CAXUEB010000164.1:0-251 GCA_964249775.1 uncultured Spirosoma sp. | reverse complement strand
CGGTTACCAAGTCGCCCCCGGTGCCGTCGGGCGTCATAGCGCCGTCTTCCACGTACCAGCCAACAACGCCCTCTTTGTGGTAGCTGTGCCAACCTTTGATGGTTTTGCCGTCGAAGAGCGATGTCCATTTTGGCGGCATTACCAGGGGGAATAAGCCAAAATAAAGCAGTTCAAAAAAGATTAATTGTTTCATGGAGTTTAGAATTTTGGGTTAAAGGTAAATAAAAAACGGAATGCGGTAGAAACTGTTG
>CAXUEB010000163.1:10765-12137 GCA_964249775.1 uncultured Spirosoma sp. | reverse complement strand
CGTCAGTCGGGCGTAGTTTTCATCTAACCCGCCGTCCACCGCGCCTTGCTCACTCACTCTTCGTGCGCCACGTAGCGCTCTCCGACCCGGACGGCCACCGACAGCGCGTTCTCTTTGGGCGGCAGTGGGCAAGCGTAGCCGGGATTATAAGCGCAGTAAGGATTGTAAGCCGTGTTGAAATCCAGCAGCGCCCGGTTGTCGGTTAGGCCGGCCGGGTCGAGTTCGAGGTAGCGCCCACCGCCGTAGGTTTCCTTGCCCGAGGTGGCATCCCGAAACAAGATTATGTGTGTTTTATCTTGCTTGACGATTAGCAGCCGGTTGGCTTCACCATTGAGACTAAACACGGCGTGGGCAAATTTATCGTACACTTCTTCGCTGCCATCGGACATGCGCACGACCAATTTCTGGCTTTTGTCGGCAAACGGTTCGAGCCGGGCTGTGACCCGGTAGGCCGGGTCCGGGTCAAAGTACAGCAAACCCTTAAAGCTGGCTTTGTCGGGAATGGGCGAATCGGTGCTGGTCCGCAAGAACCGATCTTTTTTCTGCCGTTCCGTGGTCAACTGCTCGCGGTAGGCAGCAACGTTGACCGGTGCGCTCAGGTCCGTTGCCGTCGAATCGTCTTTGTCGGCCAAGAACGTGTAGTACAGAACCACCAAGGCCAGTAAGGGCAACCCAAAACGGAAGTATTTATTTTTTAACACATCGGTAAAACGTTATTGAAGCGCTGAATCTGTGTTTACTACGCGAATTCAGGGTGTTTTTCACTTAATTCGGGGCGTGGAACAACGTTCCAAATGGGTAACCAATCGTATAGTTAACGGGTTTTTCGCGTATCTTTATCCGACCCAACATTCAAAATTACTACGTTACGCCGTACATAAACGAATGGCCACCCTCTATTCTTTAAAAACGTTTGCTTCGGAAAGTGGTAACCTAACCGTGTTTGAAGACATCATACCCGGTACCATCGAGCGCGTTTTTTACATCTACGGAGTCGGGCAAACCCCGCGGGCGGGCCACCGCCACCACCAGTCTTGGAACGCCTTGATTTGTCTCAATGGCCGTTGCCGCGTTTACACCCATAACGGCCGGAATGAGGAAACGGTGTACCTCAGTGATCCGCGTCAGTGTCTGGTGCTGGAACCGGAAGATTGGCACATCATGGACGAGTTTTCGGAAGATGCCATCCTACTGGTGGTTTCCAACCAGCCCTACGACAAAGCCGATTACATCTACGAGCCGTATCCGAACAGCCGCGCCTTAGTTCATTCGGCATGATTCCGTTTCTGGATTTAGGCCGCGTTAACGAACCGCATCAGGCGGCTGTTCGACGGGCGGTCGAAACGGTGCTGCAATCGGGTTGGTATGTACT
>CAXUEB010000163.1:9694-10755 GCA_964249775.1 uncultured Spirosoma sp. | reverse complement strand
TTCGAGCGAACGTTTGCCGACTACTGCGGCACGCGCCACTGCGTCGGTGTCGCCAACGGCTTAGACGCCCTGACGCTCGTGCTGCGGGCGTGGAATTTTCCCGCCGGCAGCGAAGTCATTGTGCCGTCGAATACTTACATTGCATCCGTGCTGAGCGTGACGCTGGCGGGCCTGACGCCTGTGTTTGTCGAACCCGACCCAACCACGTACCTGCTCGACCCGGCCCATCTGGAAGCGGCCCTGACCGCCCGCACGCGGGCTGTGCTACCGGTGCACCTCTACGGCCGTTGCTGCGACATGGACCCAATGACTGCCCTGGCCCGGCGCTACGGCCTGCGGGTACTCGAAGATGCGGCCCAGGCCCACGGCGCGACCTACCGGAACAAGCGGGCGGGTAGACTCGGCGACGCGGCCGGCTGGAGTTTTTACCCCAGCAAAAACTTGGGCGCGCTGGGCGATGCCGGGGCCGTAACGACGGACGACGATCAGTTGGCCGAGCGGCTGCGAGCCTTGCGTAACTACGGCTCGGCCCAAAAATACGTCAACGATTTCGTGGGCCACAACAGCCGGTTAGACGAACTTCAGGCGGCCGTTCTGTCGGCAAAGCTGCCCGCACTCGGTGCCGAAAACGAACGCCGTCGACACTTAGCCCGGCGCTACCTGAACGGCATTACGAACCCGGCCGTGACGCTGCCTCCCGCCGATCAGCTTGGGCAGGACGTTTGGCATCTGTTCGTCGTGCGGCACCCCCGGCGTGATGACTTTCGGGCTTACTTAGGTGAGCGGGGCATCGGTACGGACGTGCATTATCCGATTCCGCCCCACCAGCAGCGGGCCTACGCGTCGTTCGCCCACCAATCGCTGCCCATCGCCGAACGATTGCACCGTGAAGTCGTTAGCCTGCCGCTTAATCCGGCCCTGAGCGATGAGGACGTAGACTTCGTGATTGAAACCATCAATCGAGGGATTGATTGACGTTCGACAGGCATTCAATCGCGCGCTCCTCATGCACCTGAGCATTGTTATTCCGGTCTATAATAGTGAAGCGACCATTGGTCCGC
>CAXUEB010000163.1:9241-9684 GCA_964249775.1 uncultured Spirosoma sp. | reverse complement strand
TTTCCGGCCGGTTCCGCTGGTCGAGCGGCTGCGGACGTGCTTAGCGGGGCAGGCGTATGAAGTGGTACTGGTCAACGACGGGAGCGCCGACCAATCAGAAGCGGTTTGTGGGCGGTTGGCGGGCGCGTATGATACCGTTCGGTTCGTGTCGCTGCGCCGAAATTTTGGGGAGTTCAATGCCGTGCTGTGTGGCCTAAACCACGCAAGAGGGCAATTTGTGGCCATTATCGACGATGACTTTCAAAATCCGCCCGAAGCCATCCTAACCCTGCTCGACGCGGCCGAAGCGGGCGGCTACGACGTGGTTTACAGCCGTTACGCGCGGAAACAGCACCACTGGTTCCGCAACTGGGGCAGCCGGCTCGTTAACACCTTAACGACGTATTCGCTGGGCAAACCGCGCGACTTGTACCTGTCCAGTTTTAAACTGATCCGGCGCGAAG